>NZ_NEJM01000008.1:0-242726 GCF_002113725.1 Pseudomonas sp. B23(2017)
AACTCAGCAGTGAAACGATGCATCGCCGATGGTAGTGTGGGGTTTCCCCATGTGAGAGTAGGTCATCGTCAAGATTCATTTCGCAAAACCCCTATCTGCGCATGCAGGTAGGGGTTTTGTCTTTGTGGTGCAAAAATTCCCAGGCATACGCAGTCCCTGTGGGAGCGGCCTTGTGTCGCGAAAGGGCCGCAACGCGGCCCCAGGATTGATGCGCAACAGTTGAAATTGCTGGGGCCGCTTTGCAGCCCTTTCGCGACACAAGGCCGCTCCCACAGGGGATCGCGCCAACTTTTAGAATTTGAGCAAGACAGTTGCTCTCACAGGGCCCGCGTAGCTCCGAAAAGCAATCATGAAATGTGCGTCATTTATGCCTGACGAGTTACAGGTCAATGCTACGCTCGCGGAAATACTCAGCACGGATACCCATCATGGAAATGAACTGGCACCAGGCCCTGCAAGAGAGCCTGAGCTGGCTGGCAATCGCCTCGTTCATCACCCTTGTCTGCTTCACGGCAGCCGCCACACTGGCCGTACGTTGTACGCGCTGGGGCAGCCAGTTCTGGCAGCTTGCCGGGCCCTATTTCAGTTTCAGGCGCAGTTGGCGGCCGTTACTGGTGTTCGCCCTGCTGCTGGTATTGACGCTATTCTCGGTGCGCCTGAACGTGCTGTTCTCGTTCTGGTACAACGGCTTCTACAGCGCCTTGCAAGGCCTTGACCAAGCCGCCTTCTGGTACCTGCTCGGCGTCTTCGCGGTATTGGCCACCATCCATGTGCTGCGTTCGCTGTTCACCTTCTATGTAAGCCAGGCGTTCAGCATCCAGTGGCGGGTCTGGCTGACCGAGCGCCTGACCCACGACTGGATGCACGGCGATGCCTACTACCGTGGCCAGTTCCTTGCCGAGCCGGTGGACAACCCTGACCAGCGTATCGAACTGGACGTCAACGCCTTTGTCAGCAACTCGGTGACCCTCGCCCTGGGCGCGGTCAGCGCGCTGGTTTCGCTGGTGGCGTTCACCGGCATCCTCTGGGGGCTGTCGGCGCCGCTGGCCGTCGCGGGTGTGGAGATTCCCCGGGCGATGGTGTTTGCCGTGTACCTGTACGTCATCGTCGCCACCTGGATCGCCTTCCGCCTCGGGCGGCCGCTGATCCGCCTGAACTTCCTCAACGAAAAGCTCACCGCCAACTTCCGTTACGCGTTGATGCGCCTGCGCGAGAACGCCGAGAACATCGCTTTCTACCAGGGTGCGCAGGTCGAGCGGGGCACCTTGCTGGGCCGCTTTGGTGCCTTGATCGTGAATGCCTGGGCGCTGGTGTTCCGGAACCTGAAATTCAGTGGTTTCAACCTGGGCGTGAGCCAGGTAGCAGTGGTGTTCCCGTTCATTCTGCAGGCACCGCGCTTCTTCAGCGGGGCGATCAAGCTGGGCGACGTCATGCAGACCTCCCAGGCCTTTGGCCAGGTGCAGGATTCGCTGTCGTTCTTCCGCGAGTCGTATGATGCGTTTGCCCAGTACCGGGCTACTCTCGATCGTCTGACCGGCTTCCTCGATGCCAACGAGCAGGCAAGCGCTTTGCCGCGCGTCATCACCGAGGACCAGGAGCATGCCTTGGCGATCAGCCGCCTGCAGGTGCTGCGCCCGGACGGGCATGCCCTTATCGCCGACCTGGACCTTGACCTGCACGCCGGCCAGGCGCTGTTGATCAAGGGGCCGTCGGGCAGCGGCAAAACCACGCTGCTGCGTGCGCTGGCAGGCCTCTGGCCGTATGCCGAGGGTGAGGTCAGGCGCCCGCTGGGCCACCAGGCGCTGTTCCTGTCGCAGCGGCCGTACCTGCCGCTGGGCGATCTGCGCGCCGTCATTGCCTACCCGGCGGCCAGCAGGCCTGAGGATGAAACGCGGATGCAGCAGGCCTTGCGCCAGGTCAACCTGGCCCACCTGGCCGAGCGACTGGACGTCAGCTGTGACTGGTCACACATTCTCTCGGTCGGTGAGCAGCAGCGCCTGGCATTTGCCCGGGTGCTGTTCAACCGGCCGCAGGTGGTGTTCCTTGACGAGTCCACTTCGGCCATGGACGAAGGGCTCGAGCATGCCCTGTATTCACTGTTGCGCACGGAAATGCCGGGGGCCTTGCTGGTCAGTGTCGGGCACCGCAGCACGCTGGCAGGTTTCCATACCCATCGGCTGGAGGTGGATGGGCATGGCGGCTGGTCGCTACTGGAGCAGCAGCCAGCCCTGGCCTAGTGCGGCTTGCCGGTGATCGGGCCTGACCTGAGCAATGCGACCCCGACCAGGGTGCTACCGGCACACGCTGCGCCAAGCAGGAATGTCGCCTTGAAGCCGACCCCGTCCCACAGCAGCCCGGCCACCACGCTGGCCACCAACAGCGCCACGCCGGTCAGCAGGTTGAACAGGCCGAAGGCTGTACCGCGCAGTTCGGCGGGGGCGCTGTCGGCGATCATGGCGGCAAAGACGCCTTGGCTGAAGCCCAGGTGCAGGCCCCAGGCAGCCACCCCCATGGCCAGCCCGGTCCAGCCCGGCAGCAGGGCCAGCAGCAGGTCGGCGGCGACCAGCAGCCCCAGCCCGGTCATCAGCACGCCGCGGCGGCCCACGCGGTCCGACAGCACCCCCGCGGGGTAGGCCGACAGCGAGTAGGCCAGGGCCATGAGCACCAGCACTGCCGGCGCCCACAGCGGCGCCAGGCCCATGTCCTGTGCGCGCAGCAGCAGAAACGCCTCGCTGAAGCGGGCGAGGGTGAACAGCGTGGCCAGGCCGATCAGCCGCCAGTAGGCCGGGCCCAGGCGGGCCAGCTCGTGCAGGGCCAGCGGTGAGCGCACCGGCCGGGTAGTGGCTGGCGTTTCAGGTTCGCGCACGAAGGCGATGAGGATGTACACCGCCACGAACGCCGGGAGCACCGCCACCCAGAACACCGTCTGGAAATGGCTCGCGGTCAGCCACATCAGCACGATCGCCAGCAACGGCCCAAGGAAGGCGCCCACGGTATCCAGCGCCTGGCGCAGGCCGAAGGCTGCACCACGCAGTTCTGCGGGCGTGACGTCGGCCACCAGCGCATCGCGCGGCGCCCCACGAATGCCTTTGCCTACCCGGTCGACGAAGCGTGCCGCGGTCAACCACTCCAGCCCGGAGGCCATGGGGAACACCGGCTTGGTCAACGCACCCAGGCCATAGCCCAGCACCGTGAGCAGCTTGCGCTTGCCCAGCCGGTCGCTGAGGGCACCGGAAAACACCTTGGTGATCGAGGCGGTCGCCTCTGCGATACCTTCGATAAAGCCCACCGCCACTACCGAGGTACCAAGCACGGTGACCATGTACAGCGGCAGCAGGGCGTGAATCATTTCCGAGGAAATGTCCATGAACATCGACACGAAGCCCAGCGCCCAGACGCTGCGAGGGATCTTCGACAGGGACCTGGTGGTGTTCGTGGCGTGGCTTTCTTCGTGGCTGCGCATCAGGAGGCTCGGCAGAGGGCTACGTTCGAAACTGTAGGAGCCGTCACGCAGGATGCAAATCGGACAGGTGTATGCAAGCAAGAGCGCGAATAGCCGGGCTGCGCCGGCAACGCTGTCGTGTCAGCAAAGTTCCGTTACAAACATGTAAACTTCGTAAATAAGATTTAAACTCATTTGCGAATCTCTATATTTACCATCCCTGTTGGCCACCAAACTGTGTTTGCGAGGCCGGTGGGCGAGGGCTCCCGGTTTCCGACAGGGATGTGCCGTTTCGCTCATGAATCGCAGGAGATGTACCCATGCAGTGCAAGACTTCACCCAACAGCCTGGCCCTGGCGTTCGTCGCGCTGGCGTCACCGGCCATGGTGGCCACCGCGGCCCAGGCCGAAGAACAGCGTACGGGTGAGGTGCTGGAGATGCCGGTCGCCGACAACGCGCTGGTGATTCAGGACACCCTGGTCACCGCCGAGCGCGAGGCACGCCAGGCCCTGGGTACGTCGATCATCACCGCCGAAGACATCAAGCGCCATCCGCCGGCCAATGACCTGTCAGACATCATCCGTCGCGAGCCCGGGGTCAACCTGACCGGCAACAGCGCCAGCGGCGCGCGTGGCAACAACCGGCAGATCGACCTGCGCGGCATGGGCCCGGAAAATACCCTGATCCTCATCGACGGCAAGCCATCCAGCGCACGCAACGCCGTGCGCTATGGCTGGAACGGCGACCGCGATACCCGCGGTGAAACCAACTGGGTACCGGCAGAAGCGGTCGAGCGCATCGAGATCCTGCGTGGCCCGGCGGCCGCACGTTACGGTTCCGGCGCCATGGGCGGGGTGGTCAACATCATCACCAAGCGGCCCACCGACGAACTCAAGGGCAGCGTCAGCCTGTACACCCAGCTGCCGGAAGACAGCGCCGAGGGCGCCAGCCGTAGGGCCAACTTCAACCTGGGAGGCGGCCTGACCGACAACCTCGGCTTCCGCCTGTACGGCGGCCTGGCCAAGACCGATGCCGACGACCTGGACATCAATGCCGGGCATGCCACCAGTGCGCTGGTGGCGGGCCGCGAAGGCGTACGCAACAAGGACATCAATGGCCTGCTGAGCTGGAAGCTGAACGACGAGCACCGCCTCGAGGTCAGTGCCGGCTACAGCCGCCAGGGTAATATCTTTGCCGGCGACACCATGAACAGCAACGGCGGTGGTGACGTCGAGTTCGTGTCCAGCCTGTACGGCCACGAAACCAATGTGATGCAGCGAAGTACCTACGACCTGACCCACCTGGGCGATTTCACCTGGGGTACCAGCAAGACCGTGCTGGCCTACGAGTACGTGCGCAACTGGCGCCTCAACGAGGGCCTGGCAGGCCGTACCGAAGGTGCCCCCAATGCCGAAGGCGCCGCCATGTCGCGCCTGCGCAACACGCGCCTGAGCAGCGAAGTGAACCTGCCATTCGCCATGGGCAGCACCGAACATGTGCTGACCCTGGGCGGCGAGTACCTGTACGAAGCGCTCAATGACCAGGGCTCGCTGCGCCCGCAAAGCTCGGACCCTACCGGTAACGACGGGTTGGTCGGTTTCGACCGCAGCAGCTCGAAGATGACCGCCCGCAGCTATGCGCTGTTCGTCGAGGACAACATCATTGTCGGCGACACCACCATTACCCCGGGTCTGCGTTTCGACCACCACGAAACCTTCGGCGACAACTTCAGCCCCAGCCTGAACCTGTCGCACAAGCTGACCGAAGCACTATCGGTCAAAGGCGGTATCGCGCGCGCCTACAAGACCCCGAACCTGTACCAGTCCAACCCCAACTACTTGCTGTACAGCCGCGGCAATGGTTGCAGCGTGCAGCAGACCAACAACGGTGGCTGCTACCTGCAGGGCAACGCCGACCTCAAGCCCGAGATCAGCGTCAACAAGGAAATCGGCCTGATGTACGACCGTGGTACCTGGCGCACCAGTGCCACGTACTTTCGCAACGACTACAAGAACAAGATCGTCGGTGATACCGATGTGTTGTACACCATCGGCACCGGCAGCCGCGTGACCCAGTGGGACAACGCCGGCAAGGCGCGGGTGGAAGGTATCGAAGGCAACCTGTTCATCGAGCTGACCCCGGCCCTGGACTGGAACACCAACCTGACCTGGATGCTCGACAACGACAACCGCGAGACCGGCGAGCCGCTGTCGGTGATCCCGGAATACACCGTCAACACCACCCTCGACTGGCGCGCCACCGAGAAGCTGTCGTTCCAGGTGGCGGGTACCTACTTCGGCAAGCAGAAGTCGCCGACCTTCAACGAACGCACCCAGCAAGGCTACGACAAGACCGCGCAACAGGACGTGGAAGCCTACGGCCTGGTGGACGTGAGCGCTGGTTACAAGTTCAACGCCAACTACGACGTGCGGGTGGGGGTGAACAACGTGTTCGACAAGCAGATCCTGCGTGGCGGCAACGCCAGTACTTCGGGCGCCAATACCTATAACCAGCCGGGCAGGGCGGTGTTCGCTGCGCTGAACATCAACTTCTGATCCAAGGGGCCGCTGCGCGGCCCATTCGCCGGCAAGCCAGCTCCCACAGGGATCGCGCCAACGTTTGGAATTTGAGCAAGACAATTGCTCCCACAGGTACCACACAGTATTTGAACCCTGTCCAATCCCTGTGGGAGCTGGCTTGCCGGCGAATGGGCTGCAAAGCAGCCCCGGATGCCACCGATCAACGCCAAGGAGCCCCCGATGATCAAAGCCCCCGCCTGGCTGCAGATCCTCTCCCGCAGCTGTGCCGCACTGCTCGGCGGCTATGCCCTCAGCTACGCCGCCAGCGCCTGCCTGGCCCGTATCCTGCCGCTGGCTGCCGCCGATGCGGTCATCGTCGCGACCCTGCCGGCCTTCATCTTCTACACCGCCGCCATCCTCTGGGCCTTCGCCTGCAGCGATGCCCTGCGTGCCTGGGCCCCGCTGGCTGTGGCCGTACCGCTTGCCCTGATCGGCTTCTGGCCGCAGGCACTGGAGTGGCTGGCATGAAGAACACCTTCACCCAATCGATGGCCTGGCTGCACACCTGGGCCGGGCTCATTTTCGGCTGGCTGCTGTTCGCCATCTTCGTCACCGGCACCCTGGCGGTATTCGACAAGGAACTCGACCACTGGATGCAACCGGAAATCCCGGCCACCGAGGTACCCCAGGCCGACGCCGCGCGGCGCGCCATTGCCTACCTGCAGGCCCACGAGCCGCAGGCTGGCAACTGGGGCATCAGCCTGCCGAGCGAGCGCTCTCCCGGGTTGCGCGTGTCCACCGGCGAGCGTCGCCATGGCCCCACCGTACAGCTCGACCCGCGCACTGGCGAGGCCATCGAGGTGCGGGACAGTGTTGGTGGCAACTTCTTCTTCCGCTTCCATTTCACCCTCGACCTGCCACGCAACTGGGGCATCTTCGTGGTCGGCGCGCTGGCGCTGGTGATGCTCGCGGCGCTGGTCACCGGTATCGTCATCCACAAGAAGATCTTCAAGGAGTTCTTTACCTTCCGGCCGAACAAGGGCCAGCGCTCGTGGCTGGATTTCCACAACGCCAGCGCGGTGCTGTTGCTGCCGTTCCACCTGATGATCACCTACACCGGCCTGGTGATCTTCATGCTCATCTACATCCCGGCCGGGGTCGATGCGCTGTTCGCCGGCGACAACCGTGCCTACTTCCAGGCCCAGGGCAATACCCGCCTGGAGCAGCCTCGTGGCCTGGCCAGGCAACCGGCCGCGCTGGTCGATGTCGCGCCATTGCTGGCCCAGGCCGAGGCGCGCCTGGGGCCGATTGGTGGCCTGAATATCCGCAACCCCAACACGGCGGCGGCGCGTATCGAAATACGCCCCGGACTGGGCAACCGCATTGCCTTGGGCAAGGGCCAGGCCATGGTCTTCGATGGTGTCAGCGGGCAGTTGCTCGGCGACGTCGCCGAATGGCGCGCGGCGCCATTGACCCAGCGGGTCATGGCCGGCCTGCATTTCGCCCAGTTTGGCGGCTACCCGATGCGCTGGCTGTATTTTGTCTGCGGGCTGGTCAGTTGCCTGATGATCGCCAGCGGGCTGGTGCTGTTCTGCGTGAAGCGTGGGCGCAAGTACGCCAGCGCCGAGGCTTCGGTGCGGCGTTGGTACCGGGTGGCGGAGGTGTGCAACGTGGGCTTCGTCAGTGGCCTGTTGTTGGCGTGCGTGGGGTTGCTTTGGGCCAGCCGTGTGCTGCCGGTGGAACTGGCGCAGCGGGAGAGCTGGGAGGTTCGTGCGTTCTTTGGTGTATGGCTGCTCGCGCTGTTGCATGCCGGTATCAGGCCGGTACGCCGGGCCTGGGTCGAGCAACTGCTGCTGACCGCGTTTCTGTGCATTGGCCTGGGTGCGTTGGGTGGCTTGGGCGACGCCATGCGCCTGGGGGTGGTGGCCTGTGCCCTGGTGTTGGGTGTATTGCTCGGGCTGCTGGCCTGGCGCGTATGGCAGGCGCAGTGGGTGCCGCAGAAGGCCAGGGCAGGGCGGCGGATGGAGGCCGGGGCATGATGATGTGGGTCATGGGCAGCGTGTTGTTCGCCTACGCTGGCATGCTGGGGCTGTGCCAGGGGCTGGAGCGGCATTACAAGCAGGTATGGAACCGCACCTGCCCGCCGGTGCTGCGTGTCGGCTTGCGCGCGGCCGGCTGGCTGGCGTTGCTGGCCAGTCTGGTGCTGTGTGCCCTGGCCTGGGGCTGGGCCATGGGGCCGGTGGCCTGGTTTGCCGTGATGTCGCTGGCGGGGATGGTGCTGGTATTGCTGCTGCCATACTGGCCGCGGCTGGCGGTGGGGTTGGTGGCGGCGGTGCCGGTTTGGGGACTGATGCTGCTGTGATCTGACCAGGCTCCATCGTCGGCGCAGCCGGTGCCAGGTTGTTGCGGTAAAAAGTGCCAAGGCATGTTACACCTTGCGCCCCAACCCGCTGCGAGAGAAACCCGGTGAAAGCCGTCCGCCTGACCCTGATCTGCCACGCCCTTACCCAGGCCCAGAAGACCGGGCGCCTGCACCGTGCCGACGACGGCATCCTGCCGTTGGGCCAGCAGCCTTTCGCCGACCTTTCTGGTGTGCCGGTGCTGACTGCACCAGAGCGGCGAGCCTGCGAGACGGCGGCGTGGTTTTTGGGACCGGTGCAGGTCGAGCCGGCCTTGGCCGATTGCGACCTGGGGCGTTGGCAAGGGCTGACGCTGAAGCAATTGCAGGCCGAGCAACCGCAGGCGATGGCCGAATGGCTGCAGGCCCCGGCCAGTGATGTGCACGGCGGCGAGTCGTTCGCCGTGCTTTGCCAGCGCATCGCCGCCTGGTTGGCGGCCTTCGACAGGCCGGGTGAATGGGTGGCGGTTACCCACCCGATGGTCATGCGCGCTGCGCTGGTGCACGTACTTGGCTGCCCGATGAGCGCCAGTCAGCGGGTCGACGTGTTGCCGCTGTCGCGCCTGGAGCTGAGCTTTACCGGGCAGTGGCGCCTGCGCCTGGGCTGAAGGTCAGAACGCCAGCTTGTAGCCGATCAGCAGCAGCATCGCCGCCAGGCACGGACGCAGCACGCGGTCGGAAATCCGCCCAGTGAGGTGGCTGCCCAGGTAGATGCCTGGCAGCGAGCCCAGCAGCAGGTAGCCCAGCAGCGACCAGTCCATGTTGCCCATGCCGGCATGGCCCAGGCCCGCCACCAGGGTAAGTGGCACGGCGTGGGCGATTTCGGTACCGACCAGGCGGCGGGTGACCAGGAACGGGTACAGCAGGAACAGCGCCACGGTACCCAGTGCGCCAGCACCGATGGAAGTGAGGGTGACCATCACCCCCAGCACCACGCCGGTGAGCACGGTAAGGATGTTCAGGCTGCGGTCGCTGAGGTGGTAGTGGTCACCGGCATGGCGGCTGGCGAAGGCCTGCAGGCGCGATTTGAACAGGATGGCCAGCGCGGTCAGGATCAGCACCACCGCCAGGCCTTGCTTGATGACGGCGTTGAGCGCCGAGGTGTCGGTGTGCAGGGTGCTGAGGAACCACAGGGTCAGCGCCGCAGCGGGCACGCTGCCCAGGCTGAGCAGGCCGGTGATCTTCCAGTCGACGTTCTTGTTGCGCGCATGCACCCAGACGCCACTGGCCTTGGTGATGGCGGCGTAGAGCAGGTCGGTGCCGACGGCTGTTGCCGGGCTGATGCCAAACCACAACAGGATCGGGGTCATCAGCGAGCCGCCACCGACGCCGGTCATTCCGACGATGAAACCCACGACCAGGCCCGCAATGGTGAAACCGAAAGAACCTACATCCATACGCTACTCGACTGCCCAACTTTGCCCGTTATCGGATGCAGCCCAGCATATAGATTTTTTTATAGCCAAATAGACTTGTTCGTTATTAGGTTATAACCGGGTGCTTGCCTGCAAGAGCCCTATCGCCGGCAAGCCGGCTCCCACACCGACCGCATCAACCTCACGGCCTGTGCAGTACCTGTGGGAGCTGGCTTGCCGGCGATAGGGCCCTGGCAGGCAGCACCGGGTCAGCGATCAGTCATCACCACCATCACATGCGCATCTGCGCCATCGTCACTTTCCGACAGGTAGATATGCCCCACCTGGCTGTCGAAATACGCCGTCTCCTGCGGCCCGATGCTCACCGCTTCGCCGGTTTCGAACTCGATGCGAACGCGCCCGCTCAGCACCAACGCGAACTCTTGCCCGGGGTGGCGGATAAAATCGTCGAACTGGCCGCGTTCACGGGCAATGATGCGGGCATAGGCGGGTGTCATGCGCCGTTCGGGGAAGTCGCCGGCGATCGGGTGGTAGTCATAGGTGCCGGTCGAGTAGCCCGCCGCCGCTGGCAGTGAATCGACCACCACGGTCACCGGTGCCGGTGCCGTGACCGTGCCGCTGGCGCGCAACAGCTGGGCAATGTCGACATTCAGCGCCCGGGCGGCAGCGGCCAGTTTTTCATAGCTGACCGAGACCTGCGCCAGTTCCATCTTCGACAAGGTGGACAGCGGTACGCCGCTGGCTTCGGACAATTGCTTGAGGGTCATCTGGCGCGCCTTGCGCACCTGGCGCAGGCGCTGGCCGACTACGGCACGGTCCAGCAGGGGTAGGGCAGCGGGCATTCGGGGTCTCGGCATGCGGCGTTGGTCGGGCATCTTACCTTGGACCCTTGCGTATTCGTAAATTCTCATATATTAGAATTCTCATAAATGATAATTAGCCTGGCAGGAGCGTGCATGACCCCGATCTACGACACCCTGATCATCGGCGCCGGCATTGCCGGTGCATCCCTGGGCTATCGCCTGGCCGGCCAGCAGAAGGTGCTGCTGCTCGAGCGCGAGGCACAGCCTGGCTACCATTCCACCGGGCGTTCGGCAGCCATGTTCATGGAGGCCTACGGCACCCCGCAGATCCAGGCGTTGACCCGCGCCAGCCGGGCCTTCTACGAAGCACCACCACAGGGTTTCTGCGAGCACCCGCTGCTGGAACCGCGTGGCTGCCTGTACGTCGCCAGCCTGGAACAGCGCACGCTGCTCGAGCAGACCCATGCGCAGAACCTGGCCAACGGCACCGAGGTCAGCCTGCTCGACCGCGACGCCGCCCTGGCCCTGGTGCCGAGCCTGCGTGGCGAGAACCTGGCCGGCGCGGTGCTCGAGGCGGGGGCCATGGACCTGGACGTACATGCCCTGCACCAGGGCTTCTTGCGCGGCTATCGCGCCGCTGGCGGCGAACTGCGCTGCAACGCCGAGCTTGTCCAGGCCTGGTACCTGGATGACCTGTGGCAGGTGCAGCTGGGCGATGGCAGCCGCGTGCAGGCGCGCCAGCTGGTCAATGCCGCTGGCGCCTGGGCCGACCGTGTGGCCGAGCAGTGCGGCGTGGCGCGTATCGGCCTGCAACCCTGCCGGCGCAGTGCCTTCACTTTCCCCGGCCCGGCAGACCAGGACTTCGCCCGCTGGCCGGCGGTAATCGGCGTAGACGAAAGCTTCTACTTCAAGCCCGACGCCGGCCAGCTGCTGGGTTCGCCGGCCAATGCCGACCCGGTCGAACCCCAGGACGCCGCGCCCGAGGAGCTCGACGTGGCTTTGGGCATCTACAACATCGAGGCCATGACCACCCTGGCGATCCGCCGGCCGAGCCACACCTGGGCCGGGCTGCGCTCGTTCGTCGCCGACGGCGACCTGGTGATCGGTTTCGATGTGCACGCGCCAGCGTTCTTCTGGCTGGCGGCACAAGGTGGCTATGGCATCCAGTCGGCTGCGGGCGCCTCGCGCCTGGCTGCCGACCTGCTGCTGGGCCAGCCGCTGTGTCCTGGCCTTGTCAGCCAGGGGGTGGCGCCCGAGCGCCTGTCCCCGTCCCGTTTCCAGCAATCCTGAAAGGAGCATCCCATGAGCAATGATATCCAGCGTTTCCCCAGCAGCCTGCCGTTCCCGTTCTCCCGTGCGGTGAAAGCCGGCGGCTTCCTGTTCCTGTCCGGCCAGGTGCCGATGAGTGCCGGCGGCGAAGTGGTGCGCGGTGACATCCAGGCCCAGACCCGCGCCGCCTGCGAGCGCATCGGCGAAAGCCTGGCGGCCTGCGGCGCGCGTTTCGACCAGGTGGTCAAGGCCACGGTGTGGCTGTCGGACATGAGCCACTTCGCCGGCTTCAACGAGGTGTACAAGGAGTTCTTCGGCGCAGCGCTGCCGGTGCGCTCGACCGTGGCCTCGGCATTGGCGCTGGGGGTGGATGTGGAGATTGAAGTGCAGGCGTTTGTCGGAGATTTTTGACCGAACAAATCGCCCATGTGGGAGCGGCCTTGTGTCGCGAAAGGGGCGCGGAGCGGCCCCAAGATTTCTGCATTGCTGCACAGATCGCCGGGGGCCGCTCTGCGGCCCTTTCGCGACACAAGGCCGCTCCCACAAAAGCGATGTGGTGGCAGTGAGACAACAACAATAAATCCAGAGGTTCACATGCAAGAGCAGCTGAAGATTGCCGGCGCGTTTGTCGGCGTGATCGTGGGGGCGGGGTTCGCTTCGGGGCGGGAACTGTTGTTGTTCTTTGTCGATTTCGGTATGTGGGGGCTGGTCGGTGCGCTGGTCAGCGCAGCCTTGTTCACCTTCCTCGGCATGGCCCTGGCGGGGCTGGGCAATCGCCAGCAGGCCACTTCGCACAAGGATGTGATCCAGGCCATCTGCGGCCGTCACCTGGGCCTGTTCGTCGACTGGCTGATCACCTTTTTCATGTTTGCCGTCACCGTGGTCATGCTGGCCGGTGGTGGTGCCTTGCTGGAGCAGCAGTTCGGCATCCCGGCGCTGGCCGGCAGCGTGATGGTGACGCTGGTGGTGGTGGGCATCGTGTGCCTGGATGTGCGCAAGGTGATCCTCGCCATTGGTGCCATCACGCCGTTGCTGATCCTGGTGGCCTCGGCGATTGCGTTGTACGCCGTGTTCAGCCGGGAGCAGAGCTTCGCCCAGCTCGACCAGCTGGCCAGCCAGCAACAGGCGGGCACCCGTCACTGGCTGCTGGGGGCGTTCCTGTACGTGTCGTACAACATCGTTGCCGGCGCGCCGATCCTGGCCATCCTGGGCGGCTCGGCCAAGGGCGAGAGAACGGCGGTATGGGGTGGGCTGCTCGGTGGTGCAGCACTGGGCGGGCTGATGCTGGTGATGAGTGCCGGGCTGTTGTCGCGCCTGGACAGCGTGGCTGACCTGCCGATGCCGATGCTGTCGATCGCCAACGAAGTATCGCCACTGCTGGGGCTGGTGATGTGCCTGATCATCTTCGGCATGATCGTCAACACCGCGGTGGGTACGTTGTTCTCGTTTCTCTCGCGGCTGATGCCGGCGGGGACGGCGAAGTTTCGCTGGGGCTCGGTGGTGACCGGGGTGGTGGCATTCGGCTGCAGCCTGGTGGGGTTCATCAGCCTGGTGGGTGAGGTGTACCCGCTGTTCGGCTACCTGGGCTTCGTGTTGATGGCGGCGGTGCTGCTGGCCTGGGTCCGGCGGAGCAAAGTGGTTAAAGCGGCGGTGGCGTAGGGGGCTGCTGCGCAGCCCGATCGCGACACAAGGCCGCTCCCACAAGGATCGCATGGCACCTGTGGGAGCGGCCTTGCGTCGCGATTGGGGCGCAGAGCGCCCCCCTGGGCCATCAGATCCTGAAGCTGCCTACCAGCTGCTTCAGACGCCCGGCCTGCTGGGCCAGTTGGTCGCAATGGCGCAGGGTCTCGTTGAGGTTCTCCACCCCTTGCTGGTTCAGGGCGTTGATCTGGGTGATGTCCAGGTTGAGGCTCTCGACCACGGCGGTCTGCTCTTCGGTAGCGGTAGCCACCGATTGGTTCATGCCATCGATCTCGCCAATGCGCTGGGTCACGCTGGCCAGGCGCTCGCCGGCCTGGTTGGCCACCTGCACGGTCTGCTCGCTGGAAACCTGGCTGGTGTTCATGGTGTGCACCGCTTCGCGCGAGCCTACCTGCAGGCTGGTGATCATGCGGTGGATTTCTTCCGCCGACTCCTGGGTGCGGTGCGCCAGGTTGCGTACCTCGTCGGCCACCACGGCAAAGCCACGGCCGGCCTCACCGGCACGGGCCGCTTCGATGGCGGCGTTCAGCGCCAGCAGGTTGGTCTGCTGCGAGATGCCCTTGATCACGTCGAGGATCTTGCCGATTTCGTCAGTGCTGGCGTTGAGCGTTTCGATTTGCGCGCAGGACTCGCTGATGCGCTGCGACAGGGCGGTCATGGCGCTGATCGCTTCTTCGACCACTTCACGGCCACCGTGGGCCTGCTCGCTGGCACCGCTGGCATGCTGCGAGGCATCGGCGGCGTTGCGGGCGATTTCCTGGGTGGCGGCACCCAGTTCGTTGATCGCTGCGGCCACGCTGTTGGTGCGCATGCTTTGCTCTTCGGAACCGGTGATCGACGCATTGGAGGCATTGACCACCTTTTCCGACAGGTCGTGCACCAGGCGGGTTGCCGAGGACACTTCGCTGATCGAGGCATGGATGCGCTCGACGAAGCGGTTGAACGAAGTGGCCAGTTCGCCGAACTCGTCCTTGTTCTGCACGGTCAGGCGGCGGGTGAGGTCACCTTCGCCCTCGGCGATGTCGCGCATGGCGCGGCCCATGGTGGTCAGCGGGCTCATCAGCACCGGGATCAGCAGGCCGAGCAGGCCGGCGATGGCCGCCACGGCGATCAGCATGGCGATGATCGCCGAGGTGCGGAACTGGCTGAGCGCGGCGTAGGCCTTGTCCTTGTCGATCGACAGGCCGATGTACCACTGTGCCGACGGCAGGCCGGCCACCGGGGCGAAGGAGATGATGCGGTCCTGGCCATTGAGGGTGACATCCTGCATGCCGGCGGCGACTTGCAGGTTGCTGCCGGGGTAGATGTCCTTGAGGTTCTTCATCACCTGGTCTTTGTCGGGGCTGACGATCACCTGGCCATTGCTGTCGGCCAGGAAGGCGTGGCCGATGCCGCCGAAATCGACCGAGTTGATGATCTCGACCAGGGTGTCGAGGGTGACGTCACCGCCGACCACACCGATCAGCTCGCCATTGCCCTTGCTTTTCACCGGCGTGGCGATGGTGACCATCAGGCCGCCGACAGCACCCTGGTACGGGGCAGTCAGCACGGTCTGCCCGGCGCTGGCCGCGGCGCCGTACCAAGGGCGCTGACGTGGGTCGTAACCGGCCGGCATCTGTGTATCGGGGCGCTGGGTGAATACACCGTTGGCCTGGCCCAGGTAGGTGAACAGGAAATTGCGCGTATAGGACGGCTGCTCGATCAGCCCGGCCAGGGTGTCGCCGGCACCTTGCTGGGCGATGTCCTGGGCCAGGTTTTCCAGGACCAGGATGCGCCCGCTCATCCAGTTCTGCACGCTGCTGGCGGTCAGTGCGCCGGACTGCTGCACCGAAGCTTCGATGTTCTGGCGAATGGTGTTGCGTTGCAGGTAGTCGTTGTAGAGCGTGAACAGGGCAAATGCCAGGACCACGACACCGCAGGCGCTGAGCAGGATCTTGTGGCGAAATTTCAGGTTCATGTTTCGAGACCTTGGGCCAATGAGGGGAGGGCGCAGCGCGCTCATGACGCATTGCGCAACCTATCGTTCGGGATATCGGCTCACGGGGTAAAAGATTGAAGTGCTTACAGAAATTTCTTACGGTCATTTCGACGGACGGCATTCACTGGTTACACAACTGCTCGATCAACAGGCGTGCAGCCTGCTGCAACGGTTGTTGCTTGCGCCAGAAGATGTGTACCGGCAACTGCAGCTCGTTGCGGGTGTTGCGAAAATCCAGGCGCACCAGGCGCCCGCTGGCCAGCAGTGGCGCGACCCGCGACAGCGGCAAGTCGCCCCAGCCCAGGCCGGCCTCCACCATCTGCAGGGCGAGGTCGAAGCTGTCGGTTGACCAGTGCGTGGCGCCTATTAACGGGCGTGGGTCGGCCAGCGGCAGGTCACGGCTGCGCACCAGAATCTGGCGCACCCGGGTCAGGTCTTCGAGGTAGTGGACACGCCCCTCGCGCAGGGCCGGATGGGCGGGCGACAGGGTGGCCACCAGCGACTCCATGCCGATGTGCTGGAAGCCGCGCCGGGCATCGACCTGCAGCCCGGCAAAGGCCACGCAGAGGTCGGCGCGGCCGCTGTCCAGCAGGTGCACGGCCTCTTCCTGCGGGGCGCTGAGCAGGGCGATGTCCAGCAGCGGGTGCCGCTCACCCAGGCGAGCGATGGCCGCCAGCAGCGGGCGGTGGTCGATGTCCGGCACCACCGCCAGGGTCAGGCTGCTCTCCAGCCCCTGGGACAGCTCCAGGGCATGCACCTGCAGCAGCCCCAACTGCTCGGCGATCAGCCGGGCATGGGGTTCCAGCGCCATGGCCTGGGCGGTCGGGCGGACTTCCCGCGGGCCGCGCTCGAACAGGGTGTAGCCCAGTTCGGCCTCGAGGTTGCCGATGGCCATGCTCACGGCCGAGGGCACCCGCTGCAGGGCGCGCGCGGCGGCGGAAAACGAACCGCGGTCGAGCACGGCGAGAAACAGCTGGATATTGTCGCTGGAAAAGTTCATGGCAGCCTCCTGTCAGTAGATCTGACAGCTGCTGACTTTTGCTGTCAAGCATGATGAAGCATGATCGCGCCCCATCGCTTTTGTCATTGGAGGTAACCCCGGGTGCAGGGACTCAAACGCAAACTGGTCTACGTGACTTTCTATGAACTGATCGGGCTGTGCATGTCGACCCTCGGGCTGGCCTACCTGTCGGACACCCAGGCATCGCATACCGGGCCTCTGGCGGTGATGATCACCACTATCGCCATGCTCTGGAACCTGATCTACAACACCCTGTTCGAGTGGTGGGAGAGTCGCCAGGCCACGCGCGGGCGCAGTGTGGCACGGCGGGTGGCGCATGCCATCGGCTTCCAGCTGACCCTGGTGGTGTACCTGATCCCGCTGATTGCCTGGTGGCTGGACATGACATTGCTGGAGGCGTTGCTGGTGGATATGGCGTTCATCGTGCTGGTGCCGTGCTACACCTTTGCCTACAACTGGGCGTTCGACCGGATCTTTGGCTTGCCCAATTCTGCGTTGGCTACGATCTGACGCGTTACCTGTGGCGGCCTCTTCGCGGGTAAACCCGCTCCCACAGGGATATCACAGGCCTTGAAGGCAGTGGGCGACCCTGTGGGAGCGGGTTTACCCGCGAAGAGGCCGGAACAGTCAACCACTAGGGTGGCAGGCGAATGATCAAAGGCTCCTGCTGCTGCTTCACCTGCTGCTCAACCGGTTGTTCCGCCGGCCGCGGCGCACTGGCCAGCAAGCTGTCCTCGACCTGCCCCGACAGGTAGTACACCCCTGACATGGCCCCGCTCTGGCGGTTCTCCATCAGCTCCTGCCATTCCTGGTTCAGCGCCACGTTGAGGATCACCCGCAACTGCTCGACCATCTGCGGGTGTTCGCGGTCATGGGTCATCATCCCGTAACCGGCCGCCGCAATCGAAATCATCGCCCCCGCCACCTTGCCCACCGCCGACGCCACGGCACTGGCGATGCCGCGCGGGGCCAGGGTGGCGCCGAGCTTTTCGCTGGCCTGGTTGGCCACCGAGTTCAGCCCGACATCGGTCTTCCCGGGGCCTTTGCTGGCCTGCTGGTGCAGGTGCTGGCGCATGGCTTGCCAGGCCGGTTGCTGGGCCAGCGACTTGGCCCGTAGCAGTTGGTACAGGCTGGCATTGCGCGCATCCGGCGGCCCCAGGGCGATTGCGGGAATGCGGTTGAGGCGCTGGCTGAACTGCTCGGGGGGCGCGTTGTAGCGGCTGATGATGGCCGGCAGCTGCTGGCCGAGCAGTTGCAGGTACAGCTCGCTGGCACGGTCGCGGATGCCTTCGGGGTTGATCTGCTCGGCCACCGGTTCGATCACCCGCTTGTGATACTGCTCCTGCAGGTAAAGCGCCAGGCGCTTTTCCGCCGGCTCCCGGCCTTCACCGCTGTCGATCTTGTACCAGGCCACCTTGAGGGTCAGCCACTGCTGGGTCCAGTAGCCGGTGAACCAGGGGATGAAGTCGCTTTCGGTGCGCTGCTGCACCTGTTCTTTCCACACTCGCATGGAGCGCCGGGCATAGTCGTTGGCCGAGCTGGCGGCGCCGACCGAGGCTTCGATCAGTTCCTGGTCGATGCGTTGCCAGGCGGCGGGGGTGAGCACCACCGGTGGTGGCGGGACAGGTGGGGGCTTGCCTGCGCAGCCGGCCAGGGCCAGCAGCAGGCACAGCAGCAGGAGGACTCGAGTGCTCACGCAACCGCCTCCCTGATAGAGGCTGGGGTGGTTCTCGGAGTATAGGGTGGGGAGTGAAGGGCTGCCGTGCAGCCCATCGGCCGTTCAGGATCAACGCAGATTTCTGCGTGAACGCGGTCATTGTGGGAGCGGCCTTGTGTCGCGAAAGGGCCGCAAAGCGGCCCCGGCAGTTGAAGCAGAAATACCGAAATCCGGGGGCTGCTTCGCAGCCCTTTCGCGACACAAGGCCGCTCCCACAGGGACCGCGTTCACCAGAAAGAGCGTGGGTCATTCCAGGTCGAGCTTTTCTTCCAGGCGGTCGAGATGCTTGTGCATCAGTCCCAGCGCTGCCTCAGCATCGCCGTGCTCCACGGCATCGATGATCGCCGCATGTTCCTGCCACGCGCAGTGGTCGCAGCATGGCGACTCGTAGCGGGCGATGATCAGCGAGGTCATCGGCACCAGGCCGTTGAGGAACCGTGCCAGTGGCGCATTGGCGGCCACCTGCGCCAGTTTCAGGTGAAACTCGCCGCCCAGGCGGATCGCCGCACAACGCTCGCCGTTCTCATGGTGCTGGCGCTCGCGCTCCACCAGTTGTCGCAACTGGCGAATCTGTACCGGACGGGCGCGTTGCGCGGCCAGGGTGATCAGCGTGGTTTCGGCCAGGCGCCGGGCGCTGAGCACCTGGCGTGCCTGCTCCGGGTCGGGCGCGGCCAGATGCGCAGTGTGGCTGGGGCGCTGCACCACCACCTGCTGGTCGGACAGGCGCCCGAGCACGCGGCGGATCACTGTACGGCTGACGCCAAAGGCATGGCCCAGCGCCTGTTCGGGCAACAGGCTGCCAGGTGGCAGGCGCTGTTCGAGAATGGCATCGAACAGCCGCGGGTAGATCTGCTCGGCCGACAGGCGGGTTTCGCCGGCCGCGAGCAGGGCCGGCAAGTGAGGGGCGGCGTTCATGGTCGCTCTCCTGGGGTCATGGATGCGGGTGTTCGTCCGGGATGTTCAACGGGATGCCCATGCGCAACCCTTCGGCCAGGATGTGCTGGCGCATCTGGGCACTGGCCTGGGCGCTGCTGCGCTCACGTATGGCGCGCACCACCGCTTCGTTTTCCTTCAGCCGCGCGGCCAGGTGCTCTGGCGAATTGCGCAGCATGTCGGCGCTCTGCTTTAGGGCATTGCCGGTCTGTTGCACCACGCTCTGGAAGATCGGGTTGGTGGTCAGGGCGAACAGCGCTTCATGGAAGGCGATGTAGGCCCTGACGCCGGCTTCGCTGTCATCGGCCTCCAGCGCTTCGCGCATGTCCATCAGGGTCAGGCGCAGCTGGCCGATGTCCTGGCTGTTGGCCGACTGCGCCACCAGGCCGACGATGAAGGGCTCGAGGGTGTAGCGCAGCTCCAGCACGTCGGCCAGGCTGGCTGCGGCGCTGGTGTCCACGCCCGGTTCCTGGGCGGCGGCATCGGCATCCAGCACCAGCACGCCCTTGCCCGGCAGCGAACGCACCAGGCCCAGGGTTTCCAGCACGGTCACCGCTTCGCGCAGGCTGGGGCGGCTGATACCCAGTTGTTCGGCCAGCTCGCGCTGGCCTGGCAGCATGTCGCCGGTACGCCATTGGCCTCGGGCGAGGGCCTGGCGCAGTTTTTCCACCACTGAGTTGACGACGGTAGATGAGCTGATCACGGTTCGCTCCTGGAAGGGCCGGCATCAGTGCCGGCCACGTTCGTTCAGAATTCCTGTTGATGGGGGTTGGGCTGCTTGCGTGGCGTGGGGGCGAAGCCGGGTTTGCCGTCGAGCACGTTGTGCGCGCGTTCCAGGTCGATGTCCTTCTCCCAGCGGGCGATGGCCACGGTGGCCACGCAGTTGCCGATCAGGTTGGTCAGCGCCCGGCCGATGCCCATGAACCAGTCCACCGCCAGTACCAGTACCAGGCCGACCACCGGGATCGCCGGCACGGCGGTCAGGGTAGCGGCAAGGATCACCAGCGCCGAGCCTGGGATGCCGTGAGCGCCCTTGGAAGTCACCAGGGATACCAGCAGGATGGTCAGCAGGTCGGTCATTGCCAGTGGCGTGCCGGTGGCGTTGGCAATGAACACGATGGCCAGGGTCAGGTAGATGGAGAAACCATCGAGGTTGAACGAATAGCCGGTGGGGATCACCAGGCCGACGGTGGAGCTGCCGATGCCCAGGTGCTCGAGCTTGCGCATGATCTGTGGCAGTACGGCATCGGACGAGGCGGTGCCCAGCACGATGGTCAGCTCTTCACGCAGGTACTTGATCAGTGGCAGCAGCTTCAGGCCCGACAGGCGCATGACCGTGCCCAGCACGATCAGTACGAAGCCGGCACAGGTCAGGTAGAACAGCGCCACCAGCCCGCCCAGGTGTTGCAGCGATTCCAGGCCGTACTTGCTCGTGGTGAAGGCGATGGCACCGAACACGCCGATCGGTGCCAGGCGCACGATCATGCCCATTATGCGGAAGATCACGTGGCTCAGTTCGTTGATCAGCCGCGAGATACCGGCTGCCGAGTCACCCACCAGGTTCAGCGCGCTGCCGAACAGTACCGAGAACAGCAGCACCTGGAGGATGTTGTTGTCGGCGAAGGCGCCGATCACCGAGGTGGGGATCAGGTCCATGAAGAACGCCGTGGCACCGTGGATGTGCTGGCCGCGCTCGGCCAGGCTGCTGGCGTCGGCGCTGGACAGTTGGTCCAGGTGGATGTTGGCGCCGCTGCCGATGCCGCTGGTGAAGGCGAACACCAGGCCGATCACCAGCGCCAGGGTGGTCAGCACTTCGAAGTAGATCACCGACTTCAGGCCGATGCGACCGACCTTTTTCAGGTCGCCGGCGCCCGAGATACCGCTGACCACCACGCAGAACACGATCAGGCCGATGAGCATCTTGATCAGCTTGATGAAGCCGTCGCCAAGGGGTTTGAGTTGCAGGGAAAGGTCGGGGAAGCTGAGACCGCAGGCGATGCCGAGGGCAAGGCCGAGCACGACTTGAAGGAAGATCGAACGCGAGCACCATTTGAGCATGGGAGGGATCTCTGATCGGTGTCCTTGCTTCGGTAGCCGCACGGGGCGAAAGAGCGCAGGACTTAATTATTGTGGTCTTACCGGTTTGTTCAGCGCGAAGCCATGAAAGCGCGAAAAATCCGACATTGCAAGGATTTTTGGCCTTACCGGTCTGACCAGTTGTGGGGCAATCCAGCCAGCCTCGCTCTAATTCGGTGCGTCTGGTTGATCGGGCCGCAGTGCGGCCGTTCGCAGGTGAATCACAGCGGCGAACCGCGTGCGCACATGAATCAGATCAGGCTTTGGCCAGTGCCTCGGGCACCATTGCAATCAGCTTGCCAAGCGCCATGCCGACTTCAATATTTTCGATAACGCCATGATTCACAAAGGTTATTTGCATTATGCAGGTGACCTCGTAGAGTCCGCGCCCGGCGTAATGGCGCGACTCTTGATAGCGCGTCAGCGAGCCATTGGCTTGACCTCGGCCAGCACCGGGTGCGCGACCAGCTTGTCGATGTGCAGGGTGTCGTCGTTCATCCAGCTTTCGCTGAGCAGCCGGTAGTGTTCCATGTCGCGGCAGCGCAGGCGCAGGCTGTAGTCGAAGTGGCCGCTGATCAGCTGGCACTCGTGCACTTCCAGGCAGTTGCGCAGGGTGGCTTCGAAGGCCTTCTGCGCGGCCCGCCCGCTTTGGTTGGACAGGGCGACCAGCACCAGCAGCGACACCCCGGCAGGTCGATGATCGCCCCGTAGCCGCGGATCACGCCACGGCGCTCCAGCTTGCGTACACGCTCCAGGCAGGGGCGGGGGGTGAGGTGGACGAGACTGGAGAGCTTCTCGAAGGTGATGCGGCCGTCATGGCGCAGGATGTCGATGATCGCTTCGTCGATGCGGTCGAGGGGGTGGGCGTTGGCGTCCTTGGTGTCCATGCGCTTGGGCTTCGTTCGGAAGAGGGCATGGGACAGGTTAGGCGGTAAAGGGCTGCGCCAAAGCCCCAAGTTCTATCAGGCGCAGACGGAGTTAGCCTTGTAATCGCGGCGGAGCATTACCCTCTGCTGACCAGACTCGCTCATGCACAGCCATATTCCAGCCAAGCCGAACTGGCGCAGGAATTTCATGCTGAAACGGGTATCACCGCTCATCCCGACACCTTTGCAAAAGCGCTGAAGCTGGCCGGGATCGTTCGTGTCAAGGAGCGAGCCAAAGGCAGTTTTCAGACACCCAAGCCTCGTAAATCTTATGGTTACACCGAGGCGCACCGACGTCAGTTGCCGGAGCAGCGTTACCCCAGTTGCCTGACGGACGCAGAGTGGGCGCTGGTTGCTGACTTATTTGAAGTCTCGGGAGGCCGTGGCGGACCGCCTCGTCACTCCCGGAGGACGCTTTTGGAAGCTTGCTGTTATGTGGTGCGAACGGGATGCTCCTGGCGAATGTTGCCTCATGAGTTTCTGCATTGGGAGGACATGGTGCACCAGACCCGATTCGGCCTCTGCACCGATATGCGCCTTCATGTCAAAGAAATATTGGTTACCTTTCTTCGTCTGATGCATCTCGGGATCACGTTTGCCTTCCTTCTTCTTGGTCGACTGGGTGCGTGGATGATGGTGGCGCCGACAATGGTGCGCTGGCGCAACGACAGGACCTTGTCTCGCAGGTAATGGTTGATGGTTTCCAGAATGCCCGCCTCCAGTTGGTTGCGATGAGGTCAAAGGTGCTGGTGCTGGATGAACCTGTGCCGGCTCTTTCGCGGATAGCGCCGCGATGAGGCCGGTACAGGCGCCAGAACAAGAAAAGCTATGAACACTAGTTCGGAGGGCTTCTGAAAATGAGTCCTTTCTTCAAGTTATCAGCCTCTTGTGCACCTGAGAACACGGCACCTCCCATGTTGAAAACCGCGCCGACCACCCGGTCAGGGATCGACGAAGTCGTATCGCCTACCCATCCAGTGGCCGACTCAAAGAATGCTGTAGTGTTACTGATTTTTCCAGCCTCTACGTCCTGCGTTAATCGTACGTACTGTCCTAGCTTCGCTGTCGAAATATCGGCAGCTCCGTTGGAAGCCAGGTTTGAGTTCACCATATTGACTGCCTGGCTGAAAGGTTTGTTGCTGTCGGCATTCATCAGGTGTTCGGCAAGCGTAGTACGGTTTGGGATCGCCTCCACCAGCGGTTTTTGAGTGCCGGGCATGAGTGATTTTCTGGCGGTAGTAAATGCACTGGAGAGCCAAGATGAATCGTTCGATGGTGGAGGTGAAACAGGGGGAACTTGGCTGGGGCCACCGGGTAGGGGGGTTCCAGTTCCCCCCGCAGGATAGCCAATCTTGCCGTTGACTCTTTGGGGCATGCGCATTCCCAGCTTTTTCATCAGGGATGCTCCTAGTCTTTGGTTAAGGCTAGGGCGAGCCACAACACCCGGCGTGTACATCCAGCTATGCGAGCGCCCTAATATTCTACTCATGCTATTGGAATGTATTGAAAGGCGCAGGGAGCGTAAGGCGGTCAACGCGTTTGAACCCAATTTCCCAAGTACGCGTCCCAGGTATCTGGCTCCGCTATGAGCCAAGCCTAGCAGGC
This sequence comes from Pseudomonas sp. B23(2017), assembly GCF_002113725.1. Taxonomy (NCBI): domain Bacteria; kingdom Pseudomonadati; phylum Pseudomonadota; class Gammaproteobacteria; order Pseudomonadales; family Pseudomonadaceae; genus Pseudomonas; species Pseudomonas sp. B23(2017). Next base: position 23,765 of record NZ_NEJM01000008.1, read on the forward strand.
CTGCAGCCATCGCTGCCCATCCCAGCTTCTCTGCCAGCTCAGGATTGCTCTGTTGCACCGACACCTGCGCGATGGTCAAACCTGCATACGCCAGCGTCGATCCATACATCACCGCCTTCGCCACCCCGGCCATCTGTGAACCTATCGCGGGCGCACTGGCCAGTGCCATCATCACCTGCCCCACAGGTTCCAACGTCCGCGACAACTCCGGGTTCGACTGCCTCAATGCCATCCCCGTCGCCGTGACGGCGGCACCCGCTGTATAGACGATCATCAGGCCGGCGATCACCGGCGCACTGAGGGTGCCCGCCGAACCTATGATCATCAGTGCGCCAAAAATCGTCAGGCCAGCGAACAACAGCCAATCTCCGACGCTGGCAGCCTGGGGCGGCGCCGTCTCCGTGCTGGGCGTCAGCGCCGCAAGAATGGTATCGAGCCTTGCCAGGCTGGCTGCCTGGGCCTGGCGGTTGAGCATGATGTGGCCACTGGGGTCCTCGAAGTTGACCGGATCGGCTTTCGGGCAGTAGGCACGGTCATTCGGGCCGGCCGCACCCAGGGGACTCCAGTCGTCGGGCTGGCAGAATACTTTGTGCTGGGCGTCGTAGAAGCGGTACCCATCGCCCAGATGGAACCCCCCTGTCACCCGATCCACCCGCTGGCGGTTGTAACCGACGCCCACAGACTGAGTGTTGAGGGTGGCCAGATCGGTTACGCCCCAGGGCGTGAACGTGACCGAATCGCGAACCCAAGCGCCATCCTTGAAGTGGTATTCGTCACCCCCGCCGGTCTGCGGGTCGCCGAGCACGAACAGCCATTGATCGTTCAAGGCAACCGCAAGGCCTGCCTGGTCATCCAGCGTCAGGCGCTTGAGCACCTCGCCTGCATCATCCAGCCAGGTTTCCCCACTCAGGCCATTGGCACCATAGTTGAGGATGCGCCGCTGTTTCCTGACGACATCACACTGAGCAATCAACCGGTCATGTTCGTCATACTCGTAATAGGTCAGCGGCGTCGTGCTACCCTTGGCAGTCACTGACCTCAGGCGGCCGCTCTCGGTGTATGCCAGGGACTGTTCCCGCTCGTTGGTCGCGAGGTTGCCGTTGGCGTCGTACGTCAGGGTGACCGTGCGGGTATTGGCCTTGCCGGCAAGGGTCGAGGTGCAGGTCATCGCGGTACGCCGAGTCGGATGCATCGCATCCTCGTAGGCATAGTTGCGTACCAGCGTGTCTTTGTTGCTCCGCGTGGTCGAGCATTGGGTCATGCTACCCAGCTCGTCGTATTGGTAAGTCTCTTTCTCGATGGCATATCCTTCGTCATCCTTGACCTCCTCGCCTGCCACTGCGTTCACCGTCCATTGCTGCAATTCATCGCTGGTACCGGTCACGCTGGTGTAATAGACGAATGTCTCGGTTCTTGCCCGCTTGCCGTCACGGTACAGCGTCTTGCTTAGCAGCTGGCTGGCCGGTGACCAGGCTTGCTCGTAGCGCACCTTTTCCTGGCCGTTCAGTGAATAGCTGAGCGTGGTTTCGCGGCCAAAGGCATCGTAGTCGTGCAGCACCTGCAAGTGCTGGCCGCTGCGCATGTCCTGCACCGTGAGGCAGGCCAACTGGCCCAGTGCGGTGTAGGTGTAATGGTATTCGAGTGATCCGCGGCGTAACCGGCTGCGGTAGCCTTGGGCATTCTCCCAGGCCTGCAGGGGCAGGCCGTTGCTGTTCCATGTGCCGGTCAGGACGCCGCGCAGGGAGGCCGAACCCTCATCGCGCTGCTGTTGCTTGTGTACCGTCCGGTTGAAGCGCCAGGTGCCCAGCAGCAGCGGCTGCAAAGTTTCGCTGGTGACCAGGCTTTGATGATCGCCGTGCACCGGGCGTTCGGCCTGCAAGGCTTGTGTGACGGGGCTCAGCTTGAAGGTTACCAAAGGCGTCTTGCTCGCTGCGCCGCTGCCTTTTTGAGCATACCAGGACAGGCTCCCATCATCGTTGCGTGCATGGTAAAGGCTGGTGCCATCTGGCTTCACGTAACCGTCTGGTCGGGCGCTCAGCGTTTGGCGGGTATCGCTGCCCCTGACCAGCGTCGACACGGCGCCCTCCTTGAACGTGCGGCTAGCCAGTACCCGCTCCGGCGCCTTCGCCGACTTCTTCACGCTCATGCGGGTCGGGGCGTCGTTCAAGCCTTCATAGGCCCAGGCGATGATCGATTTGTCCGGTTGGGTTAGCGTCTCTGGGCGCCCCAGGCCGTCGTAGGTGATATCCCAGGTTCTGGCTTGCTTCGCATAGCCGGGGATATCCTCGCTCACCTGGGTGCACTGGCCTTTCTGGTTGAGGGTCTGGGTGGTCGTGATGGCAGCTCCGACGACAGGTTTCTCCAGGCCTTTCCAGGTCTCGTGAGTCAGGGTGACCGATCCGTCCGGCAGGTTGCGCTGGGTGGATTGTTGGGTGGTCAGTGCGCCTTGCGAGATCAGCCCCAAGGTGGAGCGGGTGGTCAACGACACATTCTTGTTTGCGTCGGTAATCAACGGGTCATGCCCGTGGGCCTGCCAGAACCAGTCCTTGCTCTGCTGAGGCAGTGCTTTGACGTTGTCGATGCGCAGTCCACCCGGCAAGTAGTCGAACAGCACTTGGCCGGCCATTTGCCCATCGCTGTCCCAGTATGTTTCCTCCACCGCGCAATAGTTGTCGGCACTGTGGTCAGGCCCTGGCACGCGTTGCAGCTCACGGCGCACGAGGCGTTGCTGGCCATCGTAATAGCACTGCTGGTGACGCTTCTGGGCGTCGCAACTCCTGACCAGCCTGCCCTTGCCGTCTTGCGCGTAGTGGATGGATTGCGAGTGGGTGGGGCTTAGCGTAGTCACCACGCCGGTAGTAAAGGCACTTTCTTCGAACGCATAGGTGTCACTGCCCACGCCCCGGCCCAGGCTATCGTACCGATGGCAGGTGAACGCTATGGCCTTGCCCTCGTTGTCTTGCTGGGTTTCACGCAGCAGGCGGCCGGTGCGCGCCGACACGATCTGGCGCTGCAGGATGGCCGTTGCCGTCGAGTAGGGCGTGGTGCGCAGCAGTTCGTATGTGGCGGCTTGTTTGCCGGTGGTCACCACCTCGGTCACGGTCTGGGTGCTGCGAGCGTTGTCGTTCTGGTACCACTGGGTGGCGATGCGTTCGCTGCTGCGGACCGCGCCGGCCTTGTGCTGGTAGTTGGCCTGCACCAGAGAGACGGACAGCGCAGTCGGTTTGGCCAGCTTCACGTCCTTCAAGGCCAGGGTGTCGCTGTCGGCAAAGGCTTCGAAGCCTTCGAAGGTCAGCACGGTGTTGGGCAGCAGGGTGCCGTGCTCGTCGCGCTGGTTCAGGGCGTAGCCGAACAGGGTCAGTACCGGGGCCTGGCGGGTACCGTCGGGCAGCAGCAGGTACTGGTATTGCGCGCACAGTGGCAGCAGGCCTTTACCAGCCTCCGGGCGCTCGGTGCAGCTGAGCTGGGAGGCATCGGCCAGTGTCCTGCCGGTGCTGCCCTGCGTGGCGTTGGTACCGGTGGTGGCCTTGGCCAGTGTCAGCCCTGCAATCAGTTCGCTGATATCCAGTGGATGGTCGCCGGTTTCGTAGTACCAGAGCCGTGTGTGCAAGCCGTCGTCAGTGATGAACTCTATAGGTTCCAGGCCGCCTGGGCGGTAGCGGGTACGCGCGGTTTCCGTGAGCGAAGTCGCTGGAAGGGTGGGCGATGGGCTGGAGGTGTTCTGATCCGTGCTGGTCATGGCTGCTGTTCCTCGGCAGTGGCGGCGACGCGGAGATCTTCGACGGTGATGTGCTGCTCTGTTTGCCGCGGCTGGCGCAGCGGCTCGGGCACGCCGTTGTCGGTCTGATAGACATAGCGCGTGATCCGCTGCTGCTCGCCGGGGACCTTCTCGATCAGGCGCGCAAGTTGTGTGGCACCGTCAGCGCTGTGGGACCACTCCCAGCGGGTGGATGGAACCTGCTCCAGGTCGCTGCCGACAGGGGCGTGCGCGTAGCGGGTGGCTGCGGTGATCCGCTTTTCACCCTCCCAGGCCCAGGCGTGGTGGGTATTGGGTTGTTGGCCTCCGGGGACGAGGGTGTGCAGTTCGACGCGAGGTAATGAATCGAAAGCCCGCCAGTCGTAGGCGACCACTTCCCGTGAACCATCGTCCTTGGCAATGCCGCACAATACATTGTCTAGCGTTTCCGACACGGTGTACTGGAAGTGCAGGCGCTGGTCGGGCTTGTCGGTCTGGGAGCCGCTGGATCGAGTCAAACGCCTGAGCAGGCAGTCCTTGATGTCCAGGGTGATACAGCAGCTCTCATCAGTCTCTGGCCAGAGGGTGAAAACGCTCTGTTGGCTGCCCTCCAGCATCGGCTCGGCGGAATGTTCGGCCTTGAGCAGAACGTTGTCGCCGTCCTTTATGCTTTTCAGGCGGACATGGCCCTTCACGCCTTGCCAGGCCAGTTGCAGCGCTCGGTTGTCGGCCTTGAGTTGCAGGGGCACCAGGACCAAGGCATTCCGCTCGACTTCGGCGAGTGTCAGCATCATTTCGATTTTCAGTTTGTCCAGCTCTGTTTCACTCGCGATGACCTTCTTGAGTTTTTCCCGGTCCTTCCCTAACATATCGGCGCCCCACGCGGTGCTGATAAAGGTCGCAACAACGGAAGAGAGATGTATACATCGGGTTTTTTCGTAATCATCGATTTTTTTACCAGCTACTAGACCTATGGGGCCGGCAAGCACAACACCGAGAATGCTCCATATCGGCGCTGCATCTTTTGACGGGCTTTTAAGGTCTGTCAGTGCATTATCGATTTGCTGAATAATCCTCTTGATCTTTCTTTTAAGGCTGTCTTTATATGCCCCGCCACTTTCCAAGTTGTCACGAGTTTGGGGGAGGCCGAGTACTTCCTCGTGGCCGTTGAGGAGTTCGATCGTGAAAGAACTTAGGTGATAGACCTTTCGGGTGCCACCTCTAGCGCTCAACTCTTCGGTAGTCCCTTGGCCTGCTTTGAGTGTATAGCCAAGGCGCACTATCGACTTGCCATTGATAAGTTGCTTGATGTCATCAATACTGAGCTCATGTACGGTGCCGTTGCTCAGTACCAGGCGCCGGTTACGATTGTCGTAAGAAGAAAAGCCGGAGAACGCAAAGCCATCGCCAAGGCCGCTTTCGTTGGCACGTAACGGCGAGTAGTTGAACGCCAGTGGGATCGCGGGCGTGTTGCCGGAGAGGCTGGAGAGCGTTGCAATTGTGTGATGGAAGTGGAACAGGCCTGTCTGGGGCGAGACGCCATGGGGCTGCGAATCGCTAGAGGCAAAGAGTTCGGACGCTAGAGTATTGGCCATATCGGCACACAGTGTGTCCTGCGCAGGTATTTCAAATACTTCTCTCGTTGTGGTGCAGCTTTGAATTTTCTTCCAAAGAGAACTTGGCGATACGATGCCGGTCAAGATGCCTGCTGTAGCGCTCTCTTCATCTGGTTCGAAAGGGAAGTTTAAATCGAGTGTGAGTTCGCCGTCATTTTGGCTGCATGAAACCAGAGAAAAGCCTTTATCGGTGGCCTGAGTGTCGAGTGCAATGCAGAGTTGCTCCCATGGTGAGGCGGTGCGGATCTCGATAGTTGCGAAGTGGCCTTGGGTGGTTGCTACATCTGAGAGGGTCTTTTTGATGAGTTTTCTGTTATGAAAGGCTGGCGCAAGAGCTTCAATGCACTCGTGATTGGAGAGGCCGTCACCGTAAATGAAGTTTTCGTACCCTTTCATAATAAAATAGTCGGCACCAGAAGTTTTCTGAGGGATGGGGCTGATAGGCATCCAGGATGTATCTCTATCCCCTTTTATTATCTGGCGTCCAGGGTCGTTTAAACGATGTAGCACGTCTACATCGAATGTATTTGAGGTTTGCGGAATGAGTATATTGATTCGCGCCGGATTTTTTGTGACTATTTTTTCGATGGCGTCAAGGGGGGCATGTCCTTCCTGAAAGATTTTTAAGTATGAATAATATATAGGGTCTATGTAATATTCGTATGGTTGCAGCTTGGCTGTGCCGGTCTTGAAAATGTGATTATTAAGTTCTTGGATTGCTCCATTTGTAATGAGTTTGTCGATGTAAAATGGCAAAGGGAGAGTGCCGTGCTTGTTAGCCGTAATGGGCGATGGAGTTATTTTCTCCAGTGTCGTTTGTAAATGAAGATCAGTTGCTTCGCACAATTTCCAATGGTTCTTGGAGGTGCCGGAAACATTGGATTCGATGCTGAGTCCAAGCCAAACAACCCCGTTTTTCTTCAGGTGCTGTTCAAGCGTTTTGGCCAGCTTGGCCCGCTTTGCTGCCTGATCGAGTGAAGACTCCATCGCCGGCAAAGTAATGGATGAAGCGTGGCAGAGGTATCCCGTGCGCGTGTCGCGGCTCTCAATGAGCAACTGGAAACTGTCTTCGTCGAGGCAGGCTTCAAGCACGTCATCGATATCCTTGCCGGCGCGGCTTGACCAGGCAGGTGACGCCAAGGGCTCGCTCATCCAGATGCGCAGTGGCACCGCTGCGCGTAGGCAACGCCATGTCGAAGCAGGGGCCGTGCCGCCGCTGCTTGCCTGCTCCAGTTTGATGTAGGGTGCCAAGGGACTGCCCGCCAACTGGCGGGCCAACGCGCTCGGCCACTGGTCCTGCGCTTGTGTTGCAACACTTGGGCAGAACGTGAACGGCGATCCCGGCAGCGGCGCGCCCGTTACATGATCGTGTACCGCAATGATCACCTTGTCTTCCAAGGCCAGGCCCGAGTTCACGGTGAATGATGCGTGCTCAAGCCAATTGACGGATTCAAGTTGAACAGAGAGATCGGATAGTTGCGGTATCCAGACCTGGTTACCCTGCTCCGCGGGCGTGATGCTGATGCCATCGTCCTGGAGTTTGCCGGCCCTTAGCATCGGACTGTCCTGGTTGAGGAATTCGCACAGCTGTTTGCTCCAGCTGCCGCGGGTGCTGTTCGCTTCGGGCTGGTAAAAATGAGATTTGTACAGGTGCTGGCTGGTCCTGTGGCGTACTTGTATGCAAACACGTTCTCCCGAACGCGGCTCTGCATCTGGAAGCCGGAGAGCACAGACCTGATTGGCCTTGAACGGAAGGTTGCTGAGTAGCTTGCAATGCGAATCAAATGCCCACAAACGATCGACCTTGCTTTTCTCGATGTTGTTGTAAACCGTGAAGGTTTGCGAGGTAGGGGCATCGGCGTTTTCGGTAAATTCGGCGTCGTCCGAGAGATGCCCGGCCTGGAGCAGCACGGAACCCTCGACCAGCGTGCGGTCGGCCTGGATCGCCTTGACCAACGCAGCCGGCCACGCCACGCGGGCCTTGTTGGCTTCGGTCGCTTTCAGCGAGACGGTTTTCAGCACGCGCCCGTCGATGGGGTCGACGGCCCAGACGTGAACGCTTTCGCCCAGCTGCAGGTCCCGGTCCGCCAGCACATGGCAGGGGCTTGCCCAAACGCAATCACCTGTGCCCAACTCACTGTGCTCGAAGCCTGTCATGTTGGGCAACATGCCGTTATTTAATGCGCCGACGGAAAGACCCCATTGTGCAGCCGGGTACAACGCTTCAGTTGTCTGCGCGTTTGAAGGCACGGGCTCTGCAGTGAACTTGATGTCGGCCAGGGTGTAGATGGCTGCGATTTCCGACTCATCGATCTCCACGCTTTCGTGTGCAGCAAATTTTTCAATTAACGCGTGTTGCTGGCACAACGCGTCATAGGTTTTTCTGGAGGAGATGCTGCAACTGACAGTAATACTGCCTGAGTAAACGTCATGTGCAGTGATAAGGCCGAAATAGCCATAGTGGCTGTTGATCTCGCCCGCATCGTTGTCCAGAAATACCAATATTGGTCCGGTTTCAGTGGTCAAGTCATCGTGATTGGAAGTAGACCTAACAGGTTTTGCCCCAGTCTCGAGCAAAGCAGCAATCAGGCTTTTTCTTGTTGTACGCGCTTCCGTTACTGATTTGAAGTTCTCTACGCCAGCGAGCGAATAAACTGTACGGATGTCTTGAGTAGATATGACGATGTCGTTGTCAGGTGCAGTAAAGTAATTCAGTAGGGAATATTGTTCCGCTAGCTGTGTTTTTACGTCTCGGAGCACTTTGTCTCCCGATACAGTGATGTATTGTGCGCTTGACAGGAAAGGGGCGTTGTTATCAAGATAACCTAGTAAGCTATAGTTTTTCAGCTTTCGAACAATAGGATCGGAAAATTTGCTGTGTGCATAATGCTCCCAGGAAGTTTCGATGCTGTCAGGGTATTCGGCAAGGTATTCGACAGGGTGTTTAAGTTCAATCAGTACGGGTGTGTGGTTGAGGGAGAACGGCATGAGATCTGCAGTTGTTATTATTGAAGCTCCCGCTTCAATAATCTCCGATACGAGTTCGTCGTAAGCGTCTTCACAATTTTTGTAAAATTCAGGGTTGCTGCTATAGAGCGTGATGACTTCGGGGGCAACGCCATCGATGCCCTTCAGAAGCTCCGTATACTCTGGGCCCAATGCGAATTCATCAAAAACAAAACGTTTGGGGCATTTTCGCTGGGAATCCTGAGCGGCTGTAATTCCGTCGCTCTCTAAGCTCAAAAAAGTACTGGCGTTTATATGGAAGGCATGAATTGTTATGTTGTCGCCATTTTTTAGTTTTGCTTTCTCGATGACTTCTTTGTTGTAGCCTGTTTTGAATGTTTCTGAAAAGCGTCCCATAGAAGTGTCCTTGGTGATCGCCGTTAATAATGATAATGCGCTTGGCACTTCTATGAAATGCCCTGACGCTCGGTGGTGCTACGCTGAAGGCCACCTCGGCATGTTCATTTCCAATTCCTAAACTCCGTTTTCTCGGCTGTTTTCGCCTTGCCTGACCTTCGTCTCAAGACTTTTGATACAGACCCTAGATTCATTCAGTATTGAGCGTATGTCACCTGGCAAAAATGTCAGTTGCTGTGCTTCGGAGTTGATCCTCCCGTGCGCGCCACTACGGCGGCCTCCACTTTCTTTAGCTGTGAATGCAGCCAGCCGCCGTTGTTTAGCCAAGGGGACCTGTCGTGGCTTGTTGTTGGGCAATGACCATGGGCTGGATTAGGCCAAGGCGGTGGTAGGGGCGTTGCTGGATAGTGTGGAAAGGCAGCAGTTGGCCGGGCGGGGTAAGACTTCTTAAGAGGGTGTAGATAAAACAAATTAAGCTGCTTGTCGCGACATAAGAGGTCGCTCCTACAAGGGATACGCGGTCCTTGTTTCGGAGCGGCCTCGTGTCGCGATGGGCTGCGTAGCAGCCCCAGGATCCATCAGGCGCAGACAGAACCAGCCTTGGGCACCGCCCGCAACCCCACCACCCGCGGCTGCAACAACCCATACAAATCCTTCGGATCCTCCAGCACCGGCACCAGCCCGATGTCCGTGCCGATACCCAGCGCCTGCGCCGTATCCAGCACATAGCGCAAGGCCGAGTAATCCTCCAAGGCAAACCCCACCGAGTCGAACAGCGTCACCTGTTCGGCGCGCTCACGCCCCTTGGCTTCCCCGGCAACCACGCGCCAGAATTCGGTCACTGGCGAGTCCGCCGGCATCTGCTGGATCTCGCCTTTCACCCGGCTCTGCGGCTCGTACTCGACGATCACCCGGGCCCGCTCGACAATCGCCCGGTGCAGCTCGGTCTTGCCTGGGCAGTCACCGCCCACGGCGTTCAGGTGCATGCCCGGCTCGATCATCTCCGGGGTGAGAATGGTGGCGCAGGCCTTGTCGGCGGTCACCGTGGTGACGATATCGGCCCCGCGTACCGCTTCGGCCACGGAGCTGGCGATGCTCAGCTTGAGGCCGGGTCGGTTGGCCAGGTTGGCGACCAATTTGGCCGAGGCGGCCGGGTCGATGTCGTACAGGCGGATTTCATCGATGCCCAGCAGGGCATTGAAGGCGATGGCCTGGAACTCGCTTTGCGAACCATTGCCGATCAACGCCATGCTGCGGCTGTCTTCGCGCGCCAGGTAGCGGGCGGCCAGGGCCGAGGTGGCCGCAGTGCGGATGGCGGTGGTCAGGGTCATTTCGCTGAGCAGCAACGGTGCACCGGTATCGACGCTCGCCAGGGCGCCGAAGGCCATCACCGTGGGCAGGCCATGGCGAGTGTTCTTCGGATGGCCGTTGACGTACTTGAAGGCGTAGCGGCTGGCGTCCGAGATTGGCATCAGCTCGATCACGCCGTCCGCTGAATGGTTGGCCACCCGGGCACACTTTTCGAAGACAGGCCAGCGCAGGTAGTCCTGGCGGATGTACTCGGCCATTTCCAGCAGGCACGTGGGCAGGCCTTTGCGGTTGACCAGGCGGGCCAAGTCTTGCACATCGATATAGCGGGTCATGAGGGGTCTCCCTGCGGTCGACGCTTCCAGAGTGGGCTCTGGTTTCATTGTGCGGCGGGTGGGGAGGTAAAGCTGGCTGTAATGGGCTGTGGCGGCAGCGGCTTTGGCTGATTTCGCTGCGCTGGCAGCCGAATCGGCTGTGGTTGCCTGGCCCGGCCCTATCGCCGGCAAGCCGGCTCCCACAGGGATATCACAGGCCTTGAGAGCGGCGCTGTAGGAGATAGCCCAGCCCTTTGGGCCGTGCTGTCGCACAGATAACTGAATTCGCGAGCGATCCTCGTACCCTGTGGGAGCGGCTTTAGCCGCGAAGAATCCAACGCGGTGCATGGCACCGGCTGCGCCGGTGTTCGCGGCTAAAGCCGCTCCCACAGGGTCCCTGCTAACTCAATGACTTATGTGCAGTTCTATGAGAGCTGGCTTGCCGGCGATGAGGCCCGCACAGGCAAAGGCAATCATCGCTCACGCAGCCGCTTGTATAGCGTGGTGCGGCTGATCCCAAGCCCGCGCGCCACCGCCGACAGGTTGCCGTTGGCTTGCTCCACCAGCGCGTGCAGGTCCGCTTCCTCAGTGGCAAGCAGCACGGGGGCCTGCAACTCGGCCAGAAATCCTGCAGGCAGGTGCTCGACGCCAACCGGCCCATTACCCGCCAAGGCCAGCGCCACCTGCAGCACACTCACCAGTTCACGCATATTCCCCGGCCAGGGGTGCTGATCGAGCAGTTCGATAATGGCCGCAGGCAGCCGCGCAGGCTGCCCGGGGTCGCGGTAGCGCGCATGCACCTGCTCGATCAGTTGCCGGCGGTCACTGCGCTCGCGCAGCGGCGGCAACACCACCGCCAGCCCGGCGATGCGGTAATACAGGTCCTGGCGAAAGCGCCCGGCGCGCACTTCTTCGGCCAGGTCGCGGTTGCTCGCCGACACCACGCGGATATCCACCGCCACCGGTTCGCCGCTGCCCAATGGCTGGATACTGCGCGTCTGCAGCACGCGCAGCAGGCGGGCCTGGGTGGGCAACGGCATGTCGCCGATTTCGTCGAGGAACAGGATGCCGTGGTGGGCCTTGCGGATCAGCCCCGGGTTGCCCTTCTGGTGCGCGCCGGTGAACGCGCCCTTGTCGTAGCCGAACAGTTCCGACTCCACCAGCTCGGCCGGGATCGCCGCGCAGTTGACGGCGATCAGCGGCTGGCTGGCGCGGCTGCTGGCCCGGTGCAGGGTATCGACGAATACCTCCTTGCCTACGCCAGTCTCCCCCTGCACCAGCACCGGGATGTCCTTTTCCAGCAGCAGGCCGGCCTGCGCCAGGGCCTTCTCCAGGCGGGGTTCGGCGCTACTGGCGGCGGGGCGGCCGGGGGCCTCGCGCGGCGGCTGCCACTGGCAATGAAAGCGGTTGCGCCCGGTGGCTTGCAGGGCGAAGGGCTGTTGCCGGGGATGGCTGAGCAGCTGTTGCAGGGGCAACTGGAACAGTTGCGCGATGTTCTGCTGCAGCGGGTTGCCCCCGAGCAGGGTGTCGGCCCGGTGATTGGCGGCCAGCACCTGCCCGTGCTCATCGAACACCAGCAGGCCGGCCCAAGGGCTGTCGAGGTTGTCGGAGGCGCTGTTGAAGATCAGTTGCGCGTGCTGGTCGGCGTGCTTGGCGAGGATCAGGCGGTTCTCCAGGCTCTGGCCCATCATGCGTACCAGGCCCAGGGTCTGGCTGGCGGGCAGGTAGCCGTCGCTGGCCACATCGAGCACCCCGACCAGCTGCCGCTCGGCGTCGAACAGCGGCGCGGCGGCGCTGGACATGTAGCGGTTCTGGCGCAGGAAGTGCTCGTCCTGGCCAACGTGAATCGCCTCGGCGCAGACCAGCGCGGTGCCCAGCGCATTGGTGCCGACACCGCGCTCGTGCCAGTGGGCACCGGCGCTGAAACCATGCTGCTGGCGGGGCTCGATGAACCGCCGCGAGCCCCAGCTGTCGAGCAGGCAGCCGCTGGCATCGGCCAGCATCACCAGGTAGCTGGCATTGCCCAGCAGGTGCGCATATTGCGGTAGCACCGCTTCGCGGGTCAGGTGCAGCAGGGCCTGGCGCTGCTCCAGCAGGGCGTTCAGCTCGGCGCGGGTCAGGCAGTCGAAGTCCGGGGCGTGCTGGGGTTGCAGGCCGTGGTCGCGGCAGCGGGCCCAGGAGGCCTGGATCAGTTGGGCATGGGGCGAAGCGGATGCGGCCATGGGCCTGTCCTGTGTGATTGTTGTCATGGGGCCGACCGCTGTTCAGTGTCGTGCACGGTTGTTCAATGTCAAACCGGCAAGTGTTCAGTTGTTCAGTGCTTGTGTTCACTTGTGAACCTGCGATTGGCCGGTGTTGCCAGCAAGGCCCCGAGCCAGACGGTCGCGGTGCAACTGGCACGAAACTGGCTGTGCCCGGCAGACAAAAACCACAAGAAGGCCACGCCATGTCCCTGGTGCTGGAACAGGTCAGCCGCAGCGTCGACAACCAGGCCTGGATCGTCGATGCCTCACTGCGTTTCGAACCCGGCTCGTTCAACGTGCTGCTGGGCCGCACCCTGGCCGGCAAGACCAGCCTGATGCGCCTGATGGCCGGGCTCGATCGCCCGGACCGGGGGCGGGTGCTGATGGATGGCCAGGACGTGACTGGCGTGCCGGTGCGCCAGCGCAATGTGTCGATGGTGTATCAGCAGTTCATCAATTACCCGACCCTCAGCGTGTACGAGAACATTGCGTCACCGCTGCGCCAGGCACGCATGGACGAGCCCCAGATTCGCCGACGGGTGCAGGAAACCGCCGAAATGCTGCGCATCGAAGCCTACCTGCAGCGCCTGCCGCTGGAGCTGTCCGGCGGCCAGCAGCAACGCACGGCAATGGCCCGGGCGCTGGTCAAGGATGCCTCGCTGATTTTGTTCGACGAGCCACTGGTCAACCTCGACTACAAGCTGCGCGAGGGCCTGCGCCAGGAACTGCGCGAACTGTTCGCGGCACGCCACTGCATTGCCGTGTATGCCACCACCGAGCCCAACGAGGCGCTGGCTCTGGGCGGCACCACCACCCTGGTGCATGAGGGCCGTATCGTCCAGAGCGGGCCTACCGCCGAGGTCTACCAGCGCCCGGGCAGCGTGCTTGCTGCCGAGCTGTTTTCCGAGCCGCCGATCAACCTGGTGCCTGGCCGTATCAGCGGCAACGACGTGAGCCTGGCCCAGGCCGTGCACTTTGCCCGCAATGCCGACTTGCAGCCGCTTGCCGAGGGTGACTACCGCTTTGGCGTGCGGCCCAGCCACATCAGCCTGGTGCCGGCCCACGACGACGACCTGGAACTGTCGGTGCTGGTGGAACTGGCCGAGATCAGTGGGTCAGAGACCTTCCTGCATGTGCGCAACGAACACTGGCGCATGATCCTGCACCTGCCAGGGGTGCACGAATACCAGGTGGACACGCCGATCCGCGTGTTCATCCCCACCCACAAGCTGTTCGTGTTCGACAGCGCCGGGGCGCTGGTGCAGGCCCCTGGGCTGCGCCAGGCAAGGAGAGGGTGATGGCCGAGATCCGCCTGCGCCAACTGGCGCACAGCTACAGCCGCCAGCCCGCCAGCGAGGCAGACTATGCCCTGCACGCGCTGGAGCATGTGTGGGAGCAGGGCGGTGCCTACGCCTTGCTCGGGCCGTCGGGCTGTGGCAAGTCGACCTTGCTCAACATCATCTCCGGGCTGCTGACACCGTCCCACGGCGAGGTGCTGTTCGACGGCAAGCCGGTCAACCAGCTGTCACCACAGGCGCGTAACATCGCCCAGGTGTTTCAGTTCCCGGTGGTGTACGACACCATGACGGTGTTCGACAACCTGGCGTTTCCCTTGCGCAACCAGGGGCTGGACGAAGCCCGGGTGCAGGCCCGGGTGGAGGAAATTGCCGAGGTGCTCGACCTCTCGGCCGTGCTGCGCAAGAAGGCGCGCAACCTCAGTGCCGACGAAAAGCAGAAGGTCTCCATGGGCCGTGGCCTGGTGCGCGATGACGTGTCGGCGATCCTGTTCGACGAGCCGCTGACGGTGATCGACCCGCACCTGAAGTGGAAGCTGCGGCGCAAGCTCAAGCAGATCCACGAGCAGTTCAACATCACCATGATCTACGTCACCCACGACCAGTTGGAAGCCTCGACGTTCGCCGACAAGATCGCGGTGATGCACGGCGGGCGCATCGTTCAGTTCGGCACCCCGCGCGAACTGTTCGAGCGGCCGCGGCATACCTTCGTCGGTTACTTCATCGGCAGCCCGGGGATGAACCTGATCGAGGTACGCGCCGAAGCGGACGGGGTGGCGTTCGGCGATATTCACCTGGTGCTGCCCGGGCAACTGCGGGAGCACCTGCGAGAGCGCCTGGCGGCCACAGGCGGTGGACGCCTGCAGGTAGGCATCCGCCCGGAATTCGTGCAGCTGTGGGACAGCCCGTTCGATGACGCCTACCCGGCACGGGTGCTGGACGTCGAGGACCTGGGCACCTACCGCATCGTCACCCTCGAACTGGGCGGTGTCGCGCTCAAGGCGCGCCTGGGCGAGGACCGCCCGCTGCCGGTGGCCCAGGCCTGGGTCAGCCTGCCGGCGCAGTGGCTGATGCTGTACGTCGACGATGTGCTGCTGGAGGCCGGGCCATGAACAAGGTGCCGAACAACAAGGCCTGGTGGCTGGTGCTGCCGGTGTTCCTGCTGGTGGCATTCAGTGCGGTGGTGCCGATGATGACGGTGGTCAACTACTCGGTGCAGGACATCTTCGACCAGTCCAACCGCTACTTTGTCGGCGCCGACTGGTACCGCCAGGTGCTGCGCGACCCGGCGCTGCACGATGCGCTGCTGCGCCAGTTCATCTATTCCGCCTGCGTGCTGCTGATCGAGATCCCGCTGGGCATCGCCATTGCCCTGACCATGCCGACCAAGGGGCGCATGGCCTCGGTGTGCCTGATCGTCATGGCCATTCCGTTGCTGATCCCGTGGAACGTGGTTGGCACCATCTGGCAGATTTTCGGCCGGGCCGACATCGGCCTGCTCGGCGCCACCCTGGCCAAGCTCGGGGTCAGCTACAACTACGCCGGCGACCCGTTCGACGCTTGGCTGACCGTCCTGGTGATGGACGTGTGGCACTGGACATCGCTGGTGGCGTTGCTCTGTTATTCGGGGCTGCGCGCCATCCCCGACGTGTACTACCAGGCTGCGCGCATCGACCGCGCCTCGGGCTGGGCGGTGTTCCGTCATATCCAGTTGCCCAAGCTGAAGAACGTGCTGCTGATCGCGGTGATGCTGCGCTTCATGGACAGCTTCATGATCTATACCGAGCCCTTCGTGCTGACCGGTGGCGGGCCCGGCAACGCCACCACCTTCCTCAGCCAGACCCTCACGCGCATGGCCGTGGGGCAGTTCGACCTGGGCCCGGCGGCGGCATTCTCGCTGGTGTACTTCCTGATCATCCTGCTGGTTTCGTGGCTGTTCTACACAGCCATGACCCATGCCGACAAGGACTAGGCCATGAGCACGCGCAAATCGCTGGCCCTGTTGCTGTACTTCTTCTTCCTGCTGGTGCCGATCTACTGGCTGCTGAACATGTCGTTCAAGAGCAACACCGAGATCCTCGGCGGCCTGACCCTGTGGCCACAGGCGTTCACCCTCGACAACTACCGGGTGATTTTCACCGATGCCAGCTGGTACAGCGGCTACATCAATTCGCTGTACTACGTGTGCCTGAACACGCTGATTTCGCTGCTGGTGGCGCTGCCAGCGGCATATGCCTTCTCGCGTTACCGCTTCCTCGGGGACCGGCACCTGTTCTTCTGGCTGCTGACCAACCGCATGGCGCCACCGGCGGTGTTCCTGCTGCCGTTCTTCCAGCTGTATTCGTCGATCGGCCTGTTCGATACCCATATCGCCGTGGCCCTGGCCCACTGCCTGTTCAACGTGCCGCTGGCGGTGTGGATCCTCGAGGGGTTCATGTCTGGTGTGCCGAAGGAAATCGACGAAACAGCCTACATCGACGGCTACAGCTTCCCGCGCTTCTTCGTGAAGATCTTCATCCCGCTGATTGGCTCCGGCATCGGCGTGACGGCGTTCTTCTGTTTCATGTTCTCCTGGGTCGAGCTGCTGCTGGCGCGCACCCTGACCTCGGTGAATGCCAAACCGATCGCCGCTGTGATGACCCGTACCGTGTCGGCCTCGGGCATCGATTGGGGCGTGTTGGCGGCGGCGGGGGTACTGACCATCTTGCCGGGCATGCTGGTGATCTGGTTCGTGCGCAACCATGTGGCCAAGGGCTTCGCCCTGGGCCGGGTGTGAGGAGGGCAAGGCATGGAGTGGATGGCCTGGACCTTGCCGACGGCGCTGTTCTTCGCCGCCGTTGGCGTGCTGCTGCTGGGCATGACCCTGCTCGAACTGCGTCGCCCCTGCGTGGAGCGACGCGGCTTCCTGCCGCTGGTCACCAGCCGTGGCGACCGCTTGTTCATCGGCCTGCTGGCCAGCGCCTACCTGCATTTGCTGGTGGTTGGCGTCAGCGAGTGGCCATTGTGGGTGGCCTCGCTGCTGTCGCTGGCGTGGCTGGTGGTGGTGCTGCGCTGGGGCTGAGCGAGCGGCCCTGTGGGATAACTGAAACGGGAGATCACAATGTTCGACAACAAGTACAACAGGCGACATTTGACCCTGGCCGCGTTGCTGGTACTGGCCAGCGTGCAGGGCACAGCCTGGGCCGACCAGTACGAGGATGCGGCAAGGAAGTGGCTCGGCAGTGAGTTCAAGCCTTCGACCCTTACCCCTGAACAGCAGCTGGCCGAGTTGAAGTGGTTCATCAAGGCTGCCGAGCCGTTCCGCGGCATGAAGATCAATGTGGTGTCGGAAACCATCACCACCCATGAATACGAGTCCAAGGTGCTGGCCAAGGCCTTCAGCGAGATCACCGGTATACAGCTGACCCACGACCTGTTGCAGGAAGGCGACGTGGTGGAAAAGCTGCAGACACAGATGCAGTCGGACAAGAACATCTATGACGGCTGGGTCAACGACTCCGACCTGATCGGTACGCACTTTCGCTACGGCAGGGTGGAATCGATCACCGACCTGATGGCCAACGAAGGCAAGGACTACACTTCGCCGACCCTGGACCTGAAGGACTTCATCGGCATTTCCTTCACCACCGCGCCGGATGGCAAGGTCTACCAACTGCCCGACCAGCAGTTCGCCAACCTCTACTGGTTCCGTGCCGACTGGTTCGAGCGGCCCGAGCTGAAGGCCAGGTTCAAGGAAAAGTACGGCTACGAGCTGGGCGTACCGGTGAACTGGTCGGCCTACGAGGACATTGCCAGGTTCTTCAGCGAAGACGTCAAGGAAATCGACGGCAAACGCGTTTATGGCCACATGGACTACGGCAAGAAAGACCCGTCGCTGGGCTGGCGCTTCACCGATGCCTGGTTCTCCATGGCGGGTGGCGGCGACAAAGGCCTGCCCAATGGTTTGCCGGTGGACGAATGGGGCATTCGCGTGGAGGACTGCCACCCGGTGGGGTCCAGCGTGACCCGTGGCGGCGACACCAACGGCCCGGCCGCCGTGTATGCCACGCAGAAGTACGTGGACTGGATGCGTGCCTATGCGCCCAAGGAAGCCCAGGGCATGACCTTCTCCGAAGCCGGCCCGGTGCCGGCCCAGGGCAACATCGCCCAGCAGATCTTCTGGTACACCGCGTTTACCGCCGACATGACCAAGCCCGGTTTGCCGGTGGTGAATGCCGACGGCACGCCGAAGTGGCGCATGGCGCCTTCGCCGAAGGGGCCGTACTGGGAGGAGGGGATGAAGCTGGGCTACCAGGACACCGGTTCGTGGACCTTCTTCAAGTCCACCCCCGAGAAGCAACGCCTGGCTGCGTGGCTGTACGCCCAGTTCGTCACCTCCAAGACCGTGTCGCTGAAAAAGACCATCGTCGGCCTCACGCCGATTCGCGAGTCGGACATCAATTCCCAGGCCATGACCGAACTGGCGCCCAAGCTGGGCGGGCTGGTGGAGTTCTACCGCAGCCCGGCGCGGGTACAGTGGACACCGACCGGCACCAACGTGCCGGATTACCCGCGGTTGGCGCAGTTGTGGTGGAGCCACATCGCCGAAGTGGCCAGTGGCGAGAAGACCCCGCAGGAAGCGCTGGACGGCCTGGCCCGCGACCAGGACCGGATGATGGAGCGCTTGCAGCGGTCCAACGCCCAGGCCACCTGCGCACCGAAGCTGAACCCGGAGAAGGACGCCCAGTACTGGTTCGACCAGCCCGGGGCGCCGAAACCGAAACTGGCCAACGAAAAGCCCAAGGGCGAGACGGTCAGCTACAACGAACTGCTGAAGTCGTGGGAGGCGGCCAGGAAGTGATCGGCTGAATACCGCGCCGGCTTCTTCGCGGGTAAACCCGCTCCCACAGAGATATCGCCATCTTCTGGGACGGCGCGCAACCTGTGGGAGCGGGTTCACCCGCGAAGAGGCCGGTAAACCCAGTGCATATTTTGCGGGCAAAAAAAACGGCACCTGCCAGAGGTGCCGTTTTCATATCACGCGGTCTTACTTGTGCAGCTCTTCCGCCGCATACAGCGTGTTCTCCAGCAGGCATGCGCGGGTCATCGGCCCGACGCCGCCCGGCACCGGCGTGATCCAGCCGGCGCGCGGCAGGGCGGTCTCGTAGACCACGTCGCCGACCAGCTTGCCGTCTTCCTGGCGGTTGATGCCCACGTCAATGACGATGGCACCTTCCTTGATCCATTCACCCTTGACCAGGCCAGGCTTGCCGGCGGCCACTACCACCAGGTCGGCGCGGCCGACATGGCCGGCGAGGTCCTTGGTGAAGCGGTGGCAGACGGTCACGGTGCAGCCGGCCAGCAGCAGCTCCATGGCCATCGGGCGGCCAACGATGTTGGAGGCGCCGACGATGACCGCGTTCATGCCGTACAGGTCCTGGCCGGTGCTTTCCAGCAGGGTCATGATGCCCTTCGGCGTGCACGGGCGCAGCAGCGGGATGCGCTGGGCCAGGCGGCCGATGTTGTACGGGTGGAAGCCGTCCACGTCCTTGTCCGGGCGGATGCGCTCGAGCAGCAGCGAGGCGTCCAGGTGCGCTGGCAGCGGCAACTGCAGCAGGATACCGTCGACGGCCGGGTCGTCATTGAGGCGGTCGATCAGCTCGGTCAGGGCCTGCTGCGTGGTTTCGCTGGGCAGGTCGAACGCCTGCGAAATGAAGCCGACCTCTTCGCAGTCCTTGCGCTTGTGCGAGACATAGACTTGGGAGGCGGGGTCGGTGCCGACCAGGATCACCGCCAGGCCCGGCGTACGCAGGCCTTGCTGGCGACGCTCCACGACACGTTGAGCGATCTGCTGGCGCAGGCTGGCGGCGATCGCCTTGCCATCGATTAGGTGTGCAGTCATAGACGCGTGATTAACCATCGAGAAGGAAACAATTAAAGAGGGCGCATTCTCGCACGACATGGGCCAAGGGCAAAGGCGGGTGGTCGGGCAAATCCCCTAAGCCCTTAAATAATTTAAATTTTTTTGAGAAAGGTGTTGACGACTATCAGGCCCGCCTATAAGATTCGCCGCACTTGTCGGGCACAGCCTAGCACTGGTTGGCTAAGTCGGGCAGAATGAGTGGTTTAGCAGTTACCTGTTAAGGTCTCGTTCGGTTAGGCTTCAAGCTTAAGCGCCCGTAGCTCAGCTGGATAGAGCATCCGCCTTCTAAGCGGATGGTCGCAGGTTCGAGTCCTGCCGGGTGCGCCATTAGGCAGCTTTGGCAAGCAAGTAGGCTGTAATGCAATATGGTGGGCGTAGCTCAGTTGGTAGAGCGCTGGATTGTGATTCCAGTTGTCGTGGGTTCGATTCCCATCGTCCACCCCATATTCTTCAAAGGCGCCTCGATAGCATCTGGCGCCTTTGTTTTAAGCGTTACGCGGACGTGGTGAAATTGGTAGACACACTGGATTTAGGTTCCAGCGGCGCAAGCTGTAAGAGTTCGAGTCTCTTCGTCCGCACCATGCTTCTGTAAGGCTGTACTGCAACATCGCAAGACTGCAATATGGTGGGCGTAGCTCAGTTGGTAGAGCGCTGGATTGTGATTCCAGTTGTCGTGGGTTCGATTCCCATCGTCCACCCCATATTCTTCGAAGGCGCCTTGATCGTGAGATCGGGCGCCTTTTTGTTTTTGCGCTCGGTGTATGGCTTGAGGGTTCTGGCACCTGTGAGATCGAGCGCCGCCCGCGCGGCGCTTCGCGGGACAAGTCGGATCGCCGCACCGCCGCTCCCACATTTTTTGCAACGTGCCGAACCTGTCAGGCCATGGTTGTCAGCCTTGTTGCCTTGACGCGGTTTCTCGGCTGGCGCAACCGCCGCCTCACCGGCCTCAAACAATGCACCAAGGCGGGCAACGCCTCTCTTACAGGCATGGCCACGTTGCAACAAATGTGGGAGCGGGCTTGTCCCGCGAAGCGCCGCGCGGGCGGCGCTCGATCTCACAGGCGCAGAAAGTGTCAAGGCGAATGCCCGCGAAGCGCCGCGCGGGCGGCGCTCGATCTCACAGGCGCAGAAAGTGTCAAGGCGAATACCCGCGAAGCGCCGCGCGGGCGGCGCTCGGTCTCCCGGGCGCTGAAAATGCCCTGGCGAACGCCCTCCCGGCCAAATCGCATCCCGGCCCTTGCAATCCTCTGGTGAGACCCCAATAAAAGCTGTTAGATTTCAGCCGGTTGAAACACCGGCCCATTTGGCCGGCAGAGGAACAGCCCGATGATCGCAAAAGAAGCCCGTCAGGCCCTGGCGCTACAGCGCTTTGCCGAGGCCAACCCGCAGCTGCTCGAAGAGATCCGTGAGCTGGATGCGCGCGAGCAGGCCCAGCAGATCGAGTGGGCGTTCGAGGATGCGGCCGAGGAGCAGGGTATCCAGCCTTGGGATCTGGCCCTGCAACTGATCGCCGAAACCCCCGAGCAACTGCAGGCCATGCGCCTGGAGACGCACCGCGAGGTAGCTGAGGCGCTGGGGATGGAGTGGGAGGAGTACTGCCAGTTCAACGAAATCGACCCTGAATAAAGGCAGCGAATTCGTTCCTGGTAGTTGTTTGACAAGGTATTTCGGCTGCAGGGCGCCCCGGGCGTCGTGCGGCCCCCATTGAAGCAGGCCCGGCGCTATGTCGTCCGGGCCTTGAAAGTTAATCGACCGGCGTGGTTTCCCGTCGTCCCGAGTGGGGTGACTTCTGCTGCGCGACTCACTAGAATGCTTGCCCTTGATTCTGGAGTCGGGCTAACGCCGGCTAACGTCTGTGCAACGAGGAATATCCATGCAAGTTTCTGTTGAAAACACTTCCGCTCTCGAGCGCCGCATGACCATCGCCGTTCCGGCCGAGCGCGTCGAGAACGAAGTCAACAAGCGTCTGCAACAGACTGCCAAGCGCGCCAAGGTTGCCGGCTTCCGCCCAGGCAAAGTGCCGATGAGCGTGATCCGTCAGCGTTTCGAAGCTGATGCCCGTCAAGAGGCTTTCGGTGACCTGGTCCAGGCTTCCTTCTACGAAGCCATCGTCGAGCAGAAGCTGAACCCGGCTGGCGCCCCTGCGGTAGAGCCGAAGTCCTTCGAAAAGGGCAAGGACCTGGAATTCGTCGCCATCTTCGAAGTGTTCCCGGAGTTCACCGTTGGCGGCCTCGAGTCGATCAACGTCGAGCGCCTGAGCGCCGAAGTGGCTGACGCCGACCTGGACAACATGCTGGAAGTGCTGCGCAAGCAGAACACCCGCTTCGAGGCCGTCGAGCGCGCCGCGCAGAACGACGACCAGGTCAACATCGACTTCGTCGGCAAGGTCGACGGTGAAGTGTTCGCTGGTGGTTCGGCCAAGGGCACCCAGCTGGTACTGGGCTCCGGCCGCATGATCCCAGGCTTCGAAGATGGCCTGGTTGGCGCCAAGGCTGGCGAAGAGCGCGTTGTCAACGTGACCTTCCCTGAGGACTACCAGAACCTGGACCTGGCTGGCAAAGCCGCCGAGTTCACCATCACCGTCAACAGCGTTGCCGCTCCTGTGCTGCCAGAGCTGAACGAAGAGTTCTTCGCCCAGTTCGGCATCAAGGAATCGACCCTGGAAGGCTTCCGCACCGAAGTTCGCAAGAACATGGAGCGTGAACTGCGCCAGGCCATCAAGGCCAAGGTGAAGAACCAGGTCATGGACGGTCTGCTGGCTGCCAACCCGATCGAAGTGCCGAAAGCCCTGCTGGAAAACGAAGTCAACCGTCTGCGCGTGCAGGCTGTTCAGCAGTTCGGCGGCAACATCAAGCCTGAGCAACTGCCGGCCGAGCTGTTCGAAGAACAAGCCAAGCGCCGTGTGGTCCTGGGCCTGATCGTGGCCGAAGTGGTCAAGCAGTTCGAGCTGAAGCCGGACGAAGGCAAGGTTCGCGAAATGATCGAAGAAATGGCTTCGGCTTACCAAGAGCCTGAGCAGGTCATCGCGTGGTACTACAAGAACGACCAGCAACTGAACGAAGTCCGTTCGGTTGTGCTGGAAGAACAAGTTGTAGATACTGTTCTGCAGAAAGCGACTGTGACCGACAAGTCGGTCTCGTACGAAGATGCCGTTAAACCAGCACAGGCTCCAGCCGCCGCTGAGTAACAGGCTTCTCTCGTAGGAAACCCCCACAAGCCAGCCTTCGAGCTGGCTTGTGCGTATTCAAGCCATGACTATTTGGGAGTGAGCGCAGGACATGTCCCGCAATTCTTATATTCAGCAGAGCTCTGACATCCAGGCCGCAGGCGGCCTGGTCCCGATGGTTATCGAGCAGTCCGCCCGTGGCGAACGCGCTTACGACATCTACTCGCGCCTGTTGAAGGAGCGTGTGATCTTCCTGGTTGGCCCGGTAGAGGACTACATGGCCAACCTCGTCGTCGCGCAACTGCTGTTCCTTGAAGCGGAAAACCCGGACAAGGATATCCATCTGTACATCAACTCGCCGGGCGGTTCCGTCACCGCCGGCATGTCGATCTACGACACCATGCAGTTCATCAAGCCGGACGTCTCGACCATCTGCATCGGCCAGGCCTGCAGCATGGGCGCCTTCCTGCTGGCCGCAGGTGCCAAGGGCAAGCGTCACTGCCTGCCGAACTCGCGCGTGATGATCCACCAGCCGCTGGGCGGCTTCCAGGGTCAGGCCACCGATATCGAGATCCACGCCCAGGAAATCCTCAATATCAAGGCCCGCCTGAACGAGCTGCTGGCCTACCATACCGGCCAGGATCTCGAGACCATCAAGCGCGACACCGAACGTGACAACTTCATGAGCGCCTCGCGCGCGGCCGAGTACGGCCTGATCGACTCGGTCTACGACAAGCGGCAACTGGCCTCCTGAACCGGGGTGCCAGAGCAGGTGGGCGCCGAAAGCGCCTACCTGCGGACTTGAAAAAGCCCGCAATTGCCTTCATCTTGTGTTGCAAGCCTACCGGATTGGATCGATCGAATGACTGACACCCGTAACGGCGAGGACAGCGGCAAATTGCTTTATTGCTCCTTCTGCGGCAAAAGCCAGCACGAAGTGCGCAAACTGATTGCCGGGCCCTCGGTATTTATCTGCGACGAGTGCGTCGACCTGTGCAACGACATCATCCGTGAGGAGGTGCAGGAAGCCCAGGCCGAGAGCAGCGCGCACAAATTGCCTTCGCCGAAAGAAATCAGCGGTATCCTGGACCAGTACGTCATTGGTCAGGAACGCGCGAAGAAGGTGCTTGCCGTAGCGGTGTACAACCACTACAAGCGCCTGAACCAGCGTGACAAGAAGGGTGACGAAGTCGAACTCGGCAAGAGCAACATCCTGCTCATCGGGCCAACCGGCTCGGGCAAGACCCTGCTCGCCGAAACCCTTGCACGCCTGTTGAACGTACCGTTCACCATTGCTGACGCCACCACCCTGACCGAAGCCGGTTACGTGGGTGAGGACGTCGAGAACATCATCCAGAAGCTGTTGCAGAAGTGCGACTACGACGTGGAAAAGGCCCAGATGGGCATTGTCTACATCGACGAGATCGACAAGATTTCGCGCAAGTCGGACAACCCGTCCATCACCCGTGACGTCTCGGGCGAGGGCGTGCAGCAGGCACTGCTGAAGCTGATCGAAGGCACCGTGGCCTCGGTTCCGCCGCAAGGCGGCCGCAAGCACCCGCAACAGGAATTCCTGCAGGTCGATACCCGCAACATCCTGTTCATCTGCGGTGGCGCCTTCTCGGGCCTGGAAAAGGTCATCCAGAACCGCTCCACCAAGGGTGGCATCGGTTTTGGCGCCGAAGTACGCAGCAAGGAAGAGGGCAAGAAGGTTGGCGAGTCCCTGCGTGAGGTCGAGCCGGACGATCTGGTCAAGTTTGGCCTGATCCCGGAATTCGTCGGCCGCCTGCCGGTACTGGCAACCCTCGACGAGCTGGACGAGGCTGCGCTGATGCAGATCCTCACCGAGCCGAAGAACGCCCTGACCAAGCAGTATGCCAAGCTGTTCGAGATGGAAAGCGTCGACCTCGAGTTCCGCAGCGATGCGCTCAAGGCCGTGGCGCGCAAGGCCCTGGAGCGCAAGACCGGCGCCCGTGGCCTGCGTTCGATCCTCGAAGGCGTGCTGCTCGACACCATGTACGAGATTCCTTCGAAGAAGGATGTCAGCAAGGTGGTGATCGACGAGAGCGTCATCGATGGTACCTCGCAGCCGCTGATGATCTACGAGAACAGCGAGCCGCAAGCCAAGGCCGCACCGGACGCCTGATCCAGGCAATGGCCGGTTGACGGTTGCAAGCAAGAAGGGGCCTACGGGCCCCTTTCTGCTTTTCCTGCGCTAGCGCTTGTAATTTCCCAAGCGTGCCCCCACATTAGGTCCAAGCATCATTTCCACCGGTTTCCGGCCATAAGGCCGCTGTAGAGGCGAAATCATGAAGACCACCCTCGACTTGCCTCTTTTGCCATTGCGCGATGTCGTTGTTTACCCGCACATGGTCATCCCGCTGTTCGTGGGGCGCGAAAAGTCCATCGAAGCCCTTGAGGCGGCGATGACGGGCGAAAAGCAGATCCTCCTGCTGGCCCAGAAAAACCCGGCCGACGATGATCCGGGCGAAGACGCCCTGTACCGCGTCGGTACCGTTGCCACCGTGCTGCAATTGTTGAAACTGCCCGATGGCACCGTCAAGGTGCTGGTCGAGGGCGAGCAGCGCGGCGCCGTGGAGCGTTTCAGCGAAGTAGAAGGGCACATCCGTGCCGAAGTTTCCCTGATCGACGAAGTCGACGCCGCCGAGCGCGAGTCGGAAGTGTTCGTGCGCACGCTGCTGTCGCAGTTCGAGCAGTACGTGCAGCTGGGCAAGAAAGTCCCTGCCGAAGTGCTGTCGTCGCTGAACAGCATCGAAGAGCCAGGGCGCCTGGTCGATACCATGGCCGCACACATGGCCTTGAAGATCGAGCAGAAACAGGAAATTCTCGAAATCGTCGACCTGCCGACCCGTGTCGAGCACGTACTGGCGCTGCTGGATGCCGAAATCGACCTGCTGCAGGTCGAAAAGCGCATTCGCGGTCGGGTCAAGAAGCAGATGGAGCGCAGCCAGCGCGAGTACTACCTGAATGAGCAGATGAAGGCCATTCAGAAAGAGCTCGGCGATGGCGACGAAGGCCACAACGAAGTCGAAGAGCTGAAAAAGCGCATCGAAGCCGCTGGCCTGCCCAAGGACGCACTGGCCAAGGCCCAGGCCGAGCTGAACAAGCTCAAACAGATGTCGCCGATGTCGGCCGAGGCCACCGTGGTCCGGTCGTACCTCGACTGGCTGGTGCAGGTGCCGTGGAAGGCCCAGAGCAAGGTGCGCCTGGACCTGGCCAAGGCCGAGGAAATCCTCGATGCGGACCACTACGGCCTGGAAGAGGTCAAGGAACGCATCCTCGAGTACCTTGCCGTGCAAAAGCGCGTCAAGAAGATCCGCGGGCCGGTACTGTGCCTGGTCGGCCCACCCGGCGTCGGCAAGACCTCGCTGGCCGAGTCGATCGCCGCTGCCACCAACCGCAAGTTCGTGCGCATGGCCCTGGGTGGTGTGCGTGACGAGGCCGAGATCCGTGGTCACCGCCGTACCTACATCGGTTCCATGCCTGGCCGCCTGATCCAGAAGATGACCAAGGTGGGGGTGCGCAACCCGCTGTTCCTGCTGGACGAAATCGACAAGATGGGCAGCGACATGCGTGGCGACCCGGCCTCGGCACTGCTCGAAGTGCTCGACCCGGAGCAGAACCACAACTTCAACGACCACTACCTGGAGGTCGACTACGACCTCTCGGACGTGATGTTCCTGTGCACCTCGAACTCGATGAACATCCCGCCGGCGCTGCTCGACCGGATGGAAGTCATCCGCCTGCCGGGCTACACCGAGGACGAGAAGATCAACATCGCGGTCAAGTACCTGGTGCCCAAGCAGGTCAAGGCCAACGGCTTGAAGAAGGACGAGCTGGAAGTCGACGTCTCGGCGATCCGCGACATCATCCGCTTCTACACCCGCGAAGCCGGTGTGCGTGGCCTGGAGCGGCAAATCGCCAAGGTCTGCCGCAAGGTGGTCAAGGAACATACCGGGCAGAAGCAGGTCAAGGTCAAGGTGGCCAGCGAGCAGCTGGAACACCTGCTGGGCGTGCGCAAGTTCCGCTACGGCCTGGCCGAGCAGCAGGACCAGATCGGCCAGGTTACCGGCCTGGCCTGGACCCAGGTGGGCGGCGAACTGCTGACCATCGAAGCCGTGGTCATCCCCGGCAAGGGCCAGCTGATCAAGACCGGCTCGCTGGGCGACGTCATGGTCGAGTCGATCACCGCCGCGCAGACCGTGGTGCGCAGCCGTGCCCGCAGCCTGGGTATCGCCGCCGACTTCCACGAGAAGCACGACGTGCATATCCACATGCCGGAAGGCGCCACGCCGAAGGACGGCCCGAGTGCCGGTATCGGCATGTGCACCGCGCTGGTGTCGGCGCTGACGCAGATTCCGGTGCGTGCCGATGTGGCCATGACCGGCGAAATCACCCTGCGTGGCCAGGTGCTGGCCATTGGCGGGTTGAAGGAAAAACTGCTGGCGGCACACCGTGGCGGGATCAAGACGGTGATCATTCCCGAGGAGAATGTTCGCGATCTGAAGGAGATTCCGGAAAATATCAAACAGGATCTGCAGATCAAACCGGTCAAATGGATTGACGAAGTCCTGCAAATTGCGCTGCAATACGCCCCGGAGCCCTTGCCAGATGTGGCTCCGGAGATTGTCGCGAAAGATGAAAAGCGCGACGGCGATGCTAAGGAAAGAATTAGCACGCACTAGTAGTTTTTGGCTGGGGGGCTTTCCTTGACAGTTTTTTCGGGGCCTTGCTATAAAGCGGCACGCTATTGTCATCAGGCCACCCAGCGCACGTTTCATAAGCTTTTCATTACATACTTAGAAACAAACTCAATAGAGAAATAAGGGGACTTAGAGTGAACAAGTCGGAACTGATTGACGCTATCGCCGCATCTGCTGACATCCCGAAAGCTGTAGCCGGCCGTGCGCTGGACGCAGTCATCGAATCCGTCACCGGCGCCCTGAAGCAAGGTGACGATGTGGTACTGGTTGGTTTCGGTACCTTCTCGGTCAAGGAGCGTGCAGAGCGCACCGGCCGCAACCCGCAAACCGGTAACGCGATCAAGATCGCTGCCGCCAAGGTTCCAGGCTTCAAGGCTGGCAAAGGCCTGAAAGACGCCGTCAACTAAGTCGTCTCTTTCAGCCGGACCCGGCCTGGCCAGGTCCGAGCACGTTGATGGCGGGGCGCAAACGTTCCCGCCTGACACGTTTGCTAAGAAAAGGCGCATCCTCGGATGCGCCTTTCTTTTATCAGGTTTCTACCCACGCTCCGCGGTTGTCGACGCAGTGGTACAGCCGTTTCTGGGGGACGCATGCTGCAAAATATCAGGGACAATTCACAAGGTTGGATTGCCAAGACCATCATCGGCCTTATCGTCGTGTTGATGGCGTTGACCGGCTTCGAAGCCATTTTCCAGGCCGCCACACATAGCCAGGACGCCGCCAAGGTGAACGGCCAGACCATCAGCCAGAACGAGCTGAGCCAGGCGGCCGACATGCAGCGCCGTCAGCTGATGCAACAGTTGGGCAAGGATTTCGACCCGGCGCTGCTGGACGACAAATTGCTGCGCGAAGAGGCACTGAAAGGCCTGATCAGCCGCAAGCTGCTGCTGCAAGGCGCCGAAGATGCCAAATTCGCCTTCTCCGAGGCCGCGCTGGATCAAGTGATCCTGCAGACGCCGGAATTCCAGGTGGACGGCAAGTTCAGTGCCGACCGTTTTGACCAGGTCATTCGCCAGATGGGCTATGGCCGCATGCAGTTCCGCGACATGCTCGCCGAGGAAATGCTTATCGGCCAGCTGCGCACCGGCCTGGCCGGCAGCAGCTTCGTCACCGACCAGCAGGTCGATGCCTTTGCCCGCCTCGAGAAGCAGACCCGTGACTTCGCTTCCCTGACCTTCAAGGCCGACCCGGCCGCGGTCAAGGTCAGCGATGAAGAGATCAAGGCGCACTACGACCAGCACGCCAAGGAGTTCATGTCGCCGGACCAGGTGGTGATCGACTACATCGAGCTGAAGAAGTCGGTGTTCTTCGACCAGGTCAAGGTGACCGACGAAGAGCTCAAGGCCCAGTACGAGAAGGAAATCGCCAACCTCGCCGAGCAGCGCCATGCCGCGCACATCCTCATCGAGGTCAACGACAAGGTCACCGACGCCCAGGCCAAGGCCCGCGCCGACGAGATCGAGCAGCGTCTGGCCAAGGGTGAAGACTTTGCCGCGCTGGCCAAGGAGTTCTCCCAGGACCCGGGTTCGGCCAACAGCGGCGGTGACCTTGGCTTCGCTGGCCCGGGCGTTTACGACCCGGCGTTCGAAGATGCACTGTACAAGTTGCAGGATGGCCAGGTCTCGGCGCCGGTGCGCACAGAGTTCGGCTACCACCTGATCAAGCTGCTGGGCGTACAGGCACCGGAAGTGCCGAGCTTTGCCAGCCTGAAGGACAAGCTGACCCGTGACCTGAAGATCCCGCTGGTCGAGCAGCGTTACGTAGATGCCAGCAAGCAGCTGCAGGATGCCGCCTACGAGGCTTCCGACCTGGCCCAGCCGGCCCAGGACCTGAACCTGAAGGTGCAAACCTCCGCAGCCTTCGGCCGTGAGGGTGGTGAAGGCATCACTGCCAACCGTTCGGTCGTGCAGGCCGCATTCTCCGAAGAAGTGCTGGAGGAGGGTGCCAACAGCACCGCCATCGAGCTCGACCCGGAAACCACCGTGGTACTGCGCGTCAAGGAGCACCGCAAGCCTGAGCAGCTGCCGCTGGAAGCCGTGGCCAAGAACATCAGCGAACACCTGGCCAAGGAGAAGGCGACTGCCGAGCTCAAGGCCAAGGCGGACAAGCTGATTGCCGGCCTGCGTGACGGTTCCATCGCAGCGGGCAGTGTGCACGAAGGGCAGGGCTGGAAGGCCTATGAAGCAGTTACCCGCGGCGAGGACGGTATCGACCCGGCCGAGCTGCAGGCACTGTTCCGCCTGGGCAAGCCACAAGCCAAGGACAAGCCGGTTTATGGCAGCGTCGTGCTGCGTGACGGTAGCCTGGTGGTACTGCAGCTCAAGGGTGTCAACGAAGGCGCTACTGCCACCGACGAAGAGAAGCAGCAGATCCGCCGCTACCTCGCGTCGCGTGCTGGCCAGCAAGACTTCGCGGCGTACCGCAAGCAGCTGGAAGCCAAGGCGGACATCACCCGTTACTAAGGTGATCGATGCATGAACGAACAGGCCGCCCAGTGCGGCCTGTTTCGTTTCTGTTGTCTGTGCCGGCCTCTTCGCGGGTAAACCCGCTCCCACAGGTCCAACACAGGTTTCAAGTACTGTGGTGAACCTGTGGGAGCGGGTTTACCCGCGAAGAGGCCGGCACCAGCAGCGCAGGGTCTAGCGTTTCACCCCTTCATGGATATCCAGCGTATCCCGCGCAATCTCCCGCCCCAGGGCAATCAGCTCCGGCGCCTTGTAGAACTCGAAAAACCGGCATACCCGTTTGGGCACGTTGATCAGTACATCCGGCGGATAGCCGGCGATCTTGTACTGCGCCAACGACGTCTGCATGACCTCGAAGCTCTGGTTGATCAAGTCCAGCAGCGAAGCGGGCCCCACGTTGTCGATGATGAACGAGCCGGTCGCCGACTTCGGTGCGCCTTCGCGCTCCGGCGCCGCCGCCGGTTGCTGGCCTTCCGGGTTGGCGGCATCGGCCAGCCATGGGTTTGGCGGCGCCAGCCCTTCGGCGACGATTTCCTGCTCGATGCGGATCAGCTCCTCCGCCGGCTTGCGCCGGAACGGCAAGCGCGAGCCCAGCGAACTGAGCAGGGCATCGAAACGCATCTTGAACGCCGCCGGGCGTTCGATCACCGGTAACTGGTACTGCTTCTGGTTGGTGGCGTTGAGGTTGACCGCGATGATCAGGTCGCAGTGGCTGGACACCACCGGCACGATCGGCAGCGGGTTGAGGATGCCGCCGTCGACCAGCATGCGGTTGCCTTGCATCACCGGGGTGAACAGGCTGGGGATGGCCGCCGAGGCGCGCATGGCCTGGTGCAGGCAGCCTTCCTGGAACCAGATTTCCTGCTGGTTGGTGAGGTCGGCTGCAACCGCCGTGTAGGGGATGCGCAACTGCTCGATGTTGATCTCGCCGACGATCTTGCGGATTTGCCCGAACACCTTGTCGCCGCGAATTGCGCCGAGGCGAAAGCTGACATCGACCAGGCGCAACACATCCAGGTAGTCGAGGCTCTCGATCCAGTTGCGGTAGTCTTCCAGCTTGCCGGCGGCATAGATGCCGCCGATCACCGCGCCCATGGAGCAGCCGGCGATGCAGGCAATGTCGTAGCCACGCCGCTCGATTTCCTCGATCACCCCGATATGTGCATACCCCCGGGCTCCGCCGGATCCCAGTACCAGTGCCACGCGTTTGCTCATGAACATTCCCCGGCCAGTGCAACCATGGTCCTACAATGCACCCATCGCCACCTGTGCTTCAATGTGCATCGCGCTGAGCTACTGTAATAAAACTGGCTGGGCCAAGCGGGCTGGGCAGGGCACTTTTCAGCTGCCGAGGCGTCAAAAAGCCAACGTTTTTTCTTTTGAGGTATTACCGATGAAAGCCTGGATCTGCCTTCCCTTGATCGCCTTGGCCCTTGCTGGCTGCGCGGGCAAGACGGCCTACCGCGAGAGTTGCGCGACCCAACTGGATGCCGCCTGGAAGGAACTGGACCTGGCCAAGGCCGAAGGCTTTGCCGGTGCCGTGAGCTACTCCAAGGCCTTGTCGTTGCTGACCGGGGCCAAGACCCAGCAGCAGTTCGAAGGTTATGAAAGCTGTACCAGAAAAGCCGAAAAGGCCCGTTTCTATATTCGTGAGTCTCGCGCCGGGCGCTGACCAAGGAGCGTCTTTCGATGTCTGCCATGCTCGATCATGTGGTTGCCCAGATAGTGGCCTTGCAGGTGCGCCTGCTGGCCTGCCGCGAGCGCCTGGCTGCCGATACCGACAGTGAGGCCTTGCATGACCTGCGCACCACCCTGCGGCGCCTGCGCAGCCTGCTGCGGCCGCTGCGTGGGCTACCGGGGGTGGAGCAACTGGAGGACGCCGCCAAGTCGTTGGGTACGCTGACCACGCCGTTGCGTGACCGTGAGGTGCTGGCGGCCGAACTGATCGGGCGTGGTTTTGCCGAGGCCGGGCAGCGGCGCCTGGAAGGGCGTGGCAGTACCTTTGCCAGTGTTGCCGCCAGCCCGCAGCTGACCCGGGTGCTGGCGATTGTCGACGCGTTTCCGCTGTTCCTGCGTGCAGCTGGCCGCGAGGGCCTGGTCAAGGCGTTGGAAAAGCGTATCGACAAACGCCTGGTCAAACAGTGGCGCAAGTTGCACAAAGCGCTGCAGGACCCGGCCCACGATCGCCATCGCCTGCGTTTGCTGATCAAGCGTGCGCGCTACGGTGACGAGGCATACCCGCAGCTCGACCATGCGGGCAAGCCGTTGCGGCGCTTGCTGAAGCAGGCCCAGGGCGACCTGGGTGACTGGCATGATCGCCTGCAATGGCTGTTGCAGGCGCGCGACCATGCCGACCTGGCACCGTGCAAGGTCGCCTGGGAGCAGGAGTTGCACGAGGCCGAGCGCCATTCGGATGTGACGCTGGATGCACTGCTGCAGGCGCTGGCGCGGCGAAAGCCCGAAAAATGACCGATATGCGGGCTGATCGACAAGGGTTTGCTGGCTAGGATGGACAGACCTTTTTCGCTGCAGGCAGGAGCCGGCCAATGAATTTCAACCAACTGCTCGACGCCGTGCGGGCCAACCCCGAAGCGGTGAGCGTCCCGCCAAGCTGGGCCCAGGGTCGCGCCGCCTTTGGCGGGCTGATGGCGGCCATGGTGTATGAAGCCATGCGCCAGAAAATCTCCGATGACCGCCCCGTGCGTTCGCTGGCCATCAGCTTTGTGGCGCCGGCCGCGGCGGATGTGCCAATCCGCTTCGACGTGGAGGTGCTGCGTGAAGGCAAGGCAGTCAGCACCTTGCTGGGCCGTGCCGTTCAAGACGGCCAGGTGGTGACCCTGGTGCAGGGCAATTTCGGTGCAGGGCGGCCATCAGTGGTCGATGTGCCGGCGTTGCCGGCCACGGAAATGAAAGCGCTCGAAGACGCAGCCCCCGAGCTGCCGCATATCAAAGGCGTTACCCCGGAGTTCATGCAGCATGTGGCCTTGCGCTGGGCGGTGGGTGGGTTGCCGTTCAGTGGCAATCAGTCGCGCCAGATGGGTGGCTGGGTACGTTTGCGCTCGGTGGCCGAAGAACCGGTCAACGAGGCGCACCTGCTGGCGTTGGTCGATGCCTGGCCACCGAGCCTGATGCCGTTTCTCAAGCAGCCGGCTGCCGGCAGCACGTTGACCTGGACCATCGAATTCATGCAGCCCACGGCGCAGCTGTCGACCCTGGACTGGTGCCGTTATTGCGTGGAAACCGAGCATGCGCGGGATGGTTACGGGCATGCCGCCGCCGCGTTGAGGACGGCGCAGGGCGAGTTGCTGGCCTTGAGCCGGCAGACGGTTACCGTGTTTGCCTGACCGAACCCGGGAGCGCGTTGCGCTCCAATCGCGACACAAGGCCGCTCCCACAGGATCGCGTAAATTTCAGGACATGCGCGGTTCTTGTGGGAGCGGCCTTGCGTCGCGATTGGGCTGCAGAGCAGCCCCAATGGCATCAGCGCCGATGCTTGTGTCGTTCCCGCCAGGCCTTCCACCAGGCCCCGCTCAGCAAGAAGCGCGGAAAGGTGATGAACTGCTCGGTCAGCAGGCGTTGCACGGCATCCTTGCGGTTGGCGAAGGGCTCGGGTTGCTCGGCTTCCAGGCGATGGCCCTGGCGCTGCAGGCCCAGGCCGGCGATCAAGGCAATGATGCCAACGGCAATCTGGCCCAGATCCAGGCCGAACAGGCCGGACAGAATCAGCAACGCGCCAAGGATGAACAGCGGCACGGCGATCAGGTGCAGCACCAGGTTGGTCGGGTGGCGGTGGTTGTGGTGGTAGCCGCGCCATTGCCAGGCGGGCAGGTTGGGCAGGCGTTTGCTCATGGGCATTTCCTCTCGGTCATGCCCAAAGCTTAGTGCGCCCCCCAGGCGGGGGCCAATCGAGGCTGGCTATGGTGACTATAGCTTGAGCTGGCCAATGGCCTTGTTCAGTTCACCGGCCAGGGTCGCCAGTTCGCTGCTGGTGGTCGCCGAGCCCACGGTCTGTTGCACGGTCTGTTCGGTGACATCGCGAATACTCACCACGGCGCGGTTCATTTCCTCGGCCACCTGGCTTTGCTGCTCGGCTGCCACGGCAATCTGGGTGTTGCTTTCGCGCATCTGCGCCACGGCACCGGTAATCTCGGCCAGTGCTTCGCCGGCCTCCTGGGCCTGCCTGACGCAGTCGTCGGCCTTGTACGAGCTTTCCTGCATGAAATCCACTGCATCGCGGGTGCCCGACTGCAGGGCCGAGACCATGGTGGTGATCTCGTCGGTGGAGTTCTGCACGCGCTTGGCCAGGTTGCGCACTTCATCGGCCACCACGGCAAAGCCGCGGCCCAGGTCGCCGGCGCGCGCTGCTTCGATGGCGGCATTGAGCGCCAGCAGGTTGGTCTGCTCGGCGATGCTGTGGATCACACTGACCACGCCATTGATCTTCTGGCTGTCTTCGGCCAGCTGGCGAATCATCTCGGCAGTTTGCTGAACGCCGCTGGACAGCCCGGAAATCGAGTCCTGCACCCGGCTGACCACCTCCTGGCCACTACCGGCCAGGGTGTCGGCGGTTTGTGACAGGTCACGGGTGGCGCCGGCGTGCTGGGCGATGTGGTGCACCGTCGCCGACATTTCGTTGATGGCGGTAGCGGCCTGGTCGGTCTCGCTCTGCTGGCCGAGCATGCCGTGGCGCACGTCGCTCATGCTTGCAGCCAGGCGCGCCGCACCGGAGTCCAGTTGCGCTGCGGTGTGGGCGACGGTACTGACCACGCGGTGGTAGGTCGCCTGCATGGCATTGAAGGCCCCGGCCATCTGGCCGACCTCGTCGCCACAGGCCAGCGGTACGCGGGCCGACAGGTCGCCGGTTTTTTCCACGTGCAGCATCACATCCTTGAGCGTGTTGAGCTGGCTGAGCAGGAAGCGGATCAGCAGCTGCGAGGCGCCGAGCATGGCCAGCATCAGGATCAGCACGCATACCGCGTAGTTGCTGAAGCGGTCGAGGAACACCTGGCGCAGGCTGGGCGACTGGGCCAGCACGGCCATTTGCTGATCGCCGTTGCGCAGCACCTGCGCGCCCTGTAGCGGGTTGTTGCCCAAGAGCCGGGCGGCGGGCAGTTCGACCCAGCCTTGGGCATTGCGCAGGGCCTCGAGGGGTTCACCCGCGAAGGTGGGCGTTTGCCCGGCTGACCAGCTGATGACGTTGGCCGGGCGGGGCAGCGGCTGGCCGGCCGGCCAGGCAGCCAGCAGTTGGGCCTGCGCGGCCGCCTGGGCCTGCGCGGCCTCGGCGCGGGCGCGTTGCTCCAGGTGCACGGCATAGAGCACCAGCAGCAAGGTCGTGACAAAGGCCACCGCATTGACGGCCCAGAACTTGTACTTCAGGGAAACATTGCTAAGCCAGGCACCCATGGGCAGGTCTTCTCTGAGTTGAGCGGGAACAATATTGGCAAGGTGCCATCATTGTGCCTGCGCAAGCCAGGGCCTTTCTTGATGTGCATCAAGAAAATTCTGCCGCAAGTTCTGACGCGCTTTTGTAGGAGCGGCCTTGTGTCGCGACAGGGGTGCGAAGCGCCCCCAGGTTTTCAGCTTCGCTGCATAGATTGCCGGGGCCGCGTTGCGGCCCTGTCGCGACACAAGGCCGCTCCTATAGGAGAACGCGACGGGTTCAGGGGAGTCGGAAAAACGCCTGCGCCGTTGCCGTGGTATGCGCCGCCGTATGTTCGGTCGACTCGCCCCGGTGCAAGGCCACTTCACGCAACACCTCCGGCAGGAACGCTGGTTCGTTGCGCCCGTTCTTCGGCTTGGGCCGCAGGCTGCGCGGCAGCAGGTAAGGCGCATCGCTCTCCAGCATCAGCCGCCCCTCGGCAATGTTGCCCACCAGCGGGTGCAGGTGGGTGCCACGGCGTTCGTCGCAGATCCAGCCGGTAATACCGATGTGCAGGTCCATGTCCAGGTAGGCGAACAGCGCGTCGCGCTCGCCGGTAAAGCAGTGCACCACTGCGCCGGTCAGGTGGTCGCGGTAATCCTTGAGGATCGCCAGCAGGCGTTCGCTGGCGTCGCGTTCGTGCAGGAACACCGGCAGACGCAGCTCGGCAGCCAGTGCCAACTGTGCCTCCAGGGCTTTTTCCTGCAGCGGGCGAGGGGAGAAGTCGCGGTTGAAGTCCAGGCCGCATTCGCCCACGGCGCGCACGCGTGTTTCATTCAGCAACTGGCGCAACTGGCGCTCGCTGCCGGCATCCCAGGTTTTGGCATCATGAGGGTGTACGCCTGCCGTGGCGAACAGGTGCGCGCCGCTCGCATCCAGTTGCTGGCACAGCTCCAGCGCCTGTTCGCTGACCGCCAGGCTGGTGCCCGTCAGCACCATCTGCGTGACCCCGGCCTCAAGGGCGCGCTCGACGATTGCCGCCTGCTGGTCGTGGAAACTGCTGTTGGTCAGGTTGACGCCGATATCGATCAGTTGCATGGTGCTACCTCGTGCCGCGGGGCGGCCAGCATAGCAAAAACCGTGTTTTTCTGAAAAAACCAAGAACTTCATGCTGTTGCCGTGGTCTTTTACCGTCATTTCTCTCTTGGCGGTGCAACCCCATGGATGCCGCCCACCGACCACGGACACGTTTTCGCATGCAGCGATGCTGGCTCATTTTCCTGCTGACGCTTGGGCTGACCTTGACCGGGCCTGCCCACGCGCGCGTGCCGGGACCGCAGCAGAACATCGCGCCGGCCAAGGTCCGTGACCTGCAACAGATTCGCACCAGCCAGGTGCTGCGGGTGCTGGTCAACCAGAGCCGCAACAGCTCCGGTGAGGTCAAGGGCGAGCCGGTCGGCATCGAATACTATCGCCTGCGTGCCCTGGAACATTACCTCAATGCCCGCGCCGCCGACGGCCAGGAGATCCAGCTCAAGCTGATCCCGCGGGCCAAGGAGCAGTTGCTCGGCGCCCTGGCCCGGGGCGAGGGTGACCTGGCCGCGCCGGGTGAGCTGCTCGACCCCGCCGTGGTGCGTGGGGTCAGCAGCAGCGCGCCGGTGCTCGACCAGGTGCCGCTGCTGCTGGTGGGGCGCAAGGGCGAACGCAGCTTCAGCCATGTCGAGCAGTTGTCCGGGCGTACCGTGGCCCTGACCAGCGCCAGTGCCGCCGGCCCGTTGATCCAGCAGGTCAACCAGCAGCTGGCGCTGCGCAAGCGCGCGCCGATCAAGGTGGAGTGGGTCGACTCGACCTTGGCGGTGGAGGATGTGCTGGAAATGGTCCAGGCCGGCATCTATCACCTGACCGTGGTCGAGCAGCCGATCGCCCGGCGCTGGGCCCGGGTGATGCCGCGCCTGCGCCTGGACAGCCGCGTGAAACTGGGGGCGCCGCAAGCCATGCGTTGGTATGTGAGGCCCGATGCGCCGCAGTTGCAGGCCACGGTCGATCGCTTTCTGCGGGGCTACCGCGCACCGGACAACCAGGACGCCGCGTTCGAGCGCATCTACCGCCGCCAGTACCGGGTGCACGACCCCTTGGCCAGCAAGAATCGCCAGCGCCTGACCGCGCTGCGGGCGGTGCTGCAGAAACACGGTGAGGCGCAGCAGATCGACTGGCTCAACCTGGCCGCGCTGGCCTTCAAGGAGTCGACGCTCAACCCGGCCGCGCGCGGCACCGGAGGGGCCCATGGCCTGATGCAGATCACCCCTTCGGCGGCGCAGCGCGTGGGGGTGAGCAACACCGCCACGGTTGATGGCAATGTCCAGGCCAGCGCCCGTTACCTGGCGCTGATCCGGCGCAAGTTCTTTGCCAGCGCCAAGATCAACGAGCGCGAGCGCATGGCCTTCGTGCTGGCGGCCTACAACCTGGGCCCCGAGCGCGTCCAGGCCATGCGCGCCGAAGCGCGGCGGCGCGGGCTGAATGGCGACCAGTGGTTCTTCCAGACCGAACGTATCGCCATGGAGCAGGTGGGCATGGGGCCAGTCAACTTCGTCAATAGCGTCAACAAGTACTTTGTAGCGTTCAACCGGGAGCGTGCCGCGCTGGAGCGTGTGGCTAAACGCTGACAAATCGATTTTGTCGATTGTTATCTTGGGTTTTTTGCGATTTTCATATCTATTGAATCGATTATGATGGCGCCCATCCCAACACAACTTCCCCGCTTCAAGGAGTCTTCGACATGAACAACGCTACCCTCAACGCTCTGTTCTCCACCCGCG
The DNA here is from genome assembly GCF_002113725.1 of Pseudomonas sp. B23(2017). Taxonomy (NCBI): domain Bacteria; kingdom Pseudomonadati; phylum Pseudomonadota; class Gammaproteobacteria; order Pseudomonadales; family Pseudomonadaceae; genus Pseudomonas; species Pseudomonas sp. B23(2017). The sequence continues at coordinate 62,072 of NZ_NEJM01000008.1, forward strand.
CCGGCGCAGGCCTGAGCGTCATCCGTATCCTGGTCGGCATCATCTTCATTGCGCATGGCGCGCAAAAACTGTTCGGCATGTTCGGTGGCTATGGCCTGGAAGGCACCGGCCAGTGGATGGAGAGCATCGGCCTGGCCCCGGGTTACCTGATGGCCCTGTTGTCTGGTAGTGCCGAGTTCTTCGGCGGCCTGGCCCTGGTGATCGGCCTGCTGGCCCGCCCGGCGGCCCTGGTGCTGGCGGTGACCCTGGTGGTGGCGATCCTCTCGGTGCATATCGGCAACGGTCTGTTCATGTCCAACAACGGCTATGAGTTCGGCCTGGCCCTGCTGGCTGGCACCGTCGCGGTACTGATCGAAGGCGCTGGCCGCTTCTCGCTGGACCGCCTGATCGCCCGCTGATCCACCGCAAATGCCAAGATACAAGCCTCAGGCCGATCACTTTCGGCTTGAGGCTTGTATCTTGCCGCTTGTAGCTCTAGCATACCGTCTGCGCCGATTTAAACAGCTACTTGCGGGGCGCAGGAAAGCCCCTCTCCGGGTCATCCGAAATACCGCTAAAGCGCTGGTTCGGTGACGCCTCCCACCGCTGCCCAGCGGGATTCGCGAGGCGGAGAGAAGCTCCATGAGTTGCCCACGTACCAGTGTCTGTTTGAGTCCCTTGCCTGCCAGCCAGGCGTCCCGCACACCGCGCATCCTGCTCGGCGGCCAGCATCAACCCACTCTTTTACGTCACCTTGAAGGCCTGTCCCGGCGCAAGGGCCAGGCGCGTGCATTTCTGATCCAGTTCGCCGATACCGGCTGCCACCTCGCACAGTATGGCAATGACCGTTTCGACCTGGCCGTGATCCAGGCCCCGGCACCGGACGAGGCCGCCGAAATCATCGGCCACCTCACCCGTATCGCGCGCCAAGGCCTGATTACCCGCCGCTGAGGAGCGCGCTGTTGAGTACCAACATCATCACCACGGAAGGCCATGAGGCGCTGAAGAAAGAACTGGACCACCTGTGGCGGGTATACCGCCCGGAGATTACCCAGAAGGTTACCTGGGCGGCATCGCTGGGCGACCGCAGCGAGAATGCCGACTACCAGTACAACAAGAAGCTGCTGCGCGAGATCGACCGCCGGGTGCGTTACCTGCGCAAGCGTCTTGAAGATGTGAAGGTGGTCGCCTACTCGCCGCAGCAGGAGGGCAAGGTGTTTTTCGGTGCCTGGGTGGAGATCGAGAACGACGAGGGCGAGACCATGAAGTTTCGCATTGTCGGGTATGACGAGATCTATGGGCGCAATGACTACATCTCGATCGACTCGCCCATGGCTCGTGCCTTGCTGAAGAAGGAGGAGGGTGATGAGGTGGTGGTGCATACGCCTACCGGTGAAGCGACCTGGTATGTGAACAGCATCACTTACGGCCAGTGAGTTGATATTGCCTGTGCCGGCCTCTTCGCGGGTAAACCCGCTCCCACAGGTCCGACACAGGTTTCAAGTACTGTGGTGAACCTGTGGGAGCGGGCGCGCCCGCGAAGAGGCCAGCACGGGCTGTCATCAACTCTCGCGTAAAACCGCCAACGGGCTGGCATTCAACGCCCGCCGCGTCCCCAGCACCCCCGCACCACCTACCAGCAGCGCCCCTGCCAGTGGCAACAGCAGCAACCACACATGCGGGCTCCATTGCAGGTCGAAGGCATAGCGGTACAGCACCAGGGTAATCAGCTCGCACCCGACCGCCGCCAGCAAGCCGCTGGCCGCACCCAGCAAGCCGAACTCGATCCGCCGCGCCTTGACCAGCAATGGCCGCGCCGCGCCCAGCGCACGCAGCAAGGCGCCCTGGCGGATGCGCTCGTCTAGCGTTGCCTGCAAGCCTGCGAACAGCACAGCCAACCCGGCTGCCAGCACGAACAGCAACACGTACTCCACCGCCAGGGTCACCTGGGCGAGGATGCTGCGCAGCTGATCGAGCAAGGCATCCACCTGCAGAATGGTCACTGCCGGAAATGCCCGTGACAGCGCCACCACATCCAGGTCATGGCCCGGTGCCAGATAGAAGCTGGTCAGGTAGGTGGTCGGCAGCCCCTGCAACGTGCCGGGCTGGAAGATCATGTAGAAGTTCGGCTGGAAGCTGTCCCAGTGCACGCTGCGCAGGCTGCTGACCCGGGCCTGGCGCTGCTGGCCGCCGATGTCGAAGGTCAGCAGGTCGCCCAGTTGCAGCTTCAGGCTGCTGGCCAGTTCCGCCTCCACCGACACACCGGGGATTTCATCTTCGGCGGGCAACGCCTGCCACCAGTTGCCGCCCGTCAGTGTATTGCCTTCGGGCAGTTCGGCTGCCCAGGTCAGGCTGAGGTCGCGCTGCACGGCGCGCTCGCCTGCCGAGTCCTTGCTGACCACCTGCTGCACCGGTTGCTCGTTGATGCGCACCAGGCGGCCGGGTGTCACCGGGTACAGCGGTGCCGAGGTGGCATTGACCTGCTGCAGGTGTTGGGCGAACGGCTCACGGTCATCCGGCAGGATGTTCAGGGCGAAATGGTTGGGTGCATCCTTGGGCAGCTGTGCTTGCCAGGTGTCGAGCAGTTCCGCGCGCAGCAGCGCGACCAGGGCCATGGCCAGCAGGATCAGGCCGAAGGCCAGGGCTTGGCCGGCAGCGGCCATGGGGTGGCGCAGCAGTTGGCCCAGCCCCAGTCGCCAGGTCAGCGGGGCCCCGGCCAGCAATTGGCGCAGGCTGCGCAAACCGAGCAGCAGCAGGCCACCGAGCAGCAGCGCGGCGACCAGGCCGCCACCGAGCAGGGCGAAGGTGAGCAGCAGGTCGAGGCTCAGGCGCCACATGATCAGGCCCAGTGCGAACAGGGCCGCGCCGTACACCAGCCAGCTGCTGGGCGGTATCGGCAGCAGGTCGCGGCGTAGCACGCGCAGCGGCGGCACCTGGCCCAGCGCGGCAATTGGCGGCAGGGCGAAGCCGGCCAGGGCCACCAGCCCGGTAGCGATGCCGGCCAGGGCCGGGACGATGCCGCCTGCAGGCACCACGCTTGGCAGCAGGCCATGCAGCAGGCGGAACAGGCCCAGCTGGGCCAGCCAGCCGAGCAGGGCGCCGGCGAGCGCGGCGACCAGGCCGAGCATGGCCAATTGCAGGCAGTACAGGCCCAGTGCCTGGCGGCGCGAAAGGCCCAGGCAGCGCAGCAGGGCGCTGGCGTCCAGGCGGCGTGCGGCGTAGCGGCTGGCCGACAGGGCCACGGCGACGCCTGCCAGCAGCACCGCCACCAGGCTGGCCATGTTCAGGTAGCGCTCGGCCTTGCCCAGGGCGCCGCCGACCTGCTGGTTGCCATCGCGGGTGTCGCGCAGGCGCTGGTTGGCGGCCAGGTCCTTTTTCAGTGCCCCGCGGTACTGGGCCAACGCTTCTGCATCGCCGCGCCACAGGTCGCGGTAGGTGACCCGGCTGCCCGGCTGGATCACGCCGGTGGCCTGCAGGTCGGCCAGGTTCATCATTACCCGTGGGGTAAGGCTGTAGAAGTTGTTGGCGCGGTCCGGTTCGTAGGTCAGTACGCGGCTCATGCGTAGCGTCTTCATGCCCACGTCGATGCTGTCGCCAACCTTCAGCCCCAGTGCCGCCAACAGGCGTGGCTCGACCCATGCTTCGCCAGGTGCCGGGCCGCCGCCCGGAGTTTCTGCGGCATAGGGCTCCGCGGCACTGCGAACTTGCCCGCGCAACGGGTAGGCACCATCGGCAGCCTTGACGCTGGACAGTTGGATACCGTTGTCGCCGCCGACCACGCTGGTGAACTCGACCACCTGTGCGTGGCGCAAGCCAAGCGCCTTGCCGGCTTCTATCTGCTGGTCGCGGGCCGGGGCACTGCCCTGCAGCACCAGATCGGCACCGAGGAACTCGCTGGCGCGCAGTTGCATGGCGCCGTTGAGGCGGGCACCGAAATAACCGATGGCAGTGCTGGCCGCGACCGCCACCAGCAGGGCGAAGAACAGCACGCGCACTTCGCTGGCGCGAATGTCGCGCAGCAACTGGCGCAGGGCCAGGCCGCACAGGCGGGACAGTGGCATGTGGTTCATCAAGCCTCCACCGGGGCCACCAGGCGGCCCGCATCCAGGCGGATCTGGCGGCGGCAGCGCCGGGCCAAGCGTTCGTCATGGGTAACCAGCACCAGGGTGGTGCCGCGTTCCTTGTTCAGTTCGAACAGCAGGTCGCTGATGCGCTCGCCGGTGTGGCTGTCGAGGTTGCCGGTGGGTTCGTCGGCGAACAGCACTGCCGGTTGCGCGGCGAAGGCACGGGCAATGGCCACCCGTTGCTGTTCGCCGCCCGAAAGCTGGCGCGGGGTGTGGCTCAGGCGCTTGCCCAGGCCGACCCGTTCGAGCAGGGTGCGCGCGTGTTCGCGGGCATCGCGGCGGCCATCCAGCTCCAGCGGCAGCATGACGTTTTCCAGGGCGTTGAGGCTGTCGAGCAGCTGGAACGACTGGAACACGAAGCCCACATGTTCGGCGCGCACCCGCGCGCGCTGGTCTTCATCCAGCGGCCCCAGGTCGTGGCCTGCGAGGATGACCTTGCCGGCACTGGGCTGGTCGAGACCGGCGAGCAGGCCGAGCAGGGTCGACTTGCCCGAGCCCGAGGCGCCGACGATGGCCAGGCTGTCGCCCTGGGCCAGGTCGAGGGACAGCGCGTGCAGGATGGTCAGGTCACCTTCCGCGCTGGGGACCACTTTGCTAAGGTTCTGCGCAACGAGAATGCTGGGGCCCATGGAGAATCCGATGCGAGTGTGGTGGTTGAGTGCCGGTCTGGCCCTGTATTGCCTGGCCCAGAGCGCGGCGGCGGGAACACTGCTGGTTGTCGGCGATAGTATCAGCGCCGGTTTTGGCCTGGATACCCGCCAGGGCTGGGTCTCCCTGTTGCAGACCCGCCTGCGGGACGAAGGTTTCGACGACAAAGTGGTCAATGCATCGATCAGCGGCGACACCAGTGCAGGTGGCCAGGCGCGGCTGCCGGCGCTGCTTGAAGCGCACAAGCCGAGCCTGGTGGTGCTGGAGCTGGGCGGCAACGATGGCCTGCGCGGGCAGTCGCCAGCGCAATTGCAACAAAATCTTGCCTCGATGATCGAAAGTTCGCGCAAGGCCGGTGCCAAGGTGGTGCTGCTGGGCATGCGCCTGCCACCCAATTATGGCGTGCGCTACACCACCGCGTTCGCCCAGGTGTATGAACAGCTGGCGGCAGAAAAACAGGTGCCGCTGGTGCCGTTTTTCCTCGAGGGGGTAGGGGGCGTGCCTGAGTTGATGCAGGCGGATGGCATTCACCCGGCCCAGGCTGCCCAGCAGCGCCTGCTGGAAAATGCCTGGCCGGCGATAAAACCCTTGCTGTGACGCTTTAAACGGCGCCGGCTTTCGGCTAATGTTGCGCCCCCCGTTTCGAGTGCCACCGATGCCGCGCCCTGCCTGGTCCCTGTATGCCTACCAACTGATCGAGCCTGATGAGCAGCTCGACCTGTTCGCCTGCCAGGAAATCCGCGTCCACCTCGTGGCCCGCCAGCTCGAGCTGGGCGTACCGGCCGACCGCACTCTGTGTGGGGGCCTGCTGCCGGCGCAACCGCGCTGGTCGGGGGTGGCGCGCTCGATCTACCGCGACGGCCGCCTGTGCGACCTGTGCCGCGCCATCCTCGATGCCCAGCGGCGCGGCATGCGCCCGGTGTGGCCGGAGCTGCAGGGCGCCTGAACACCGCGCCTTTCATCATCTGGAACGCTTGCATGGCGCCAATGCCTCCCGCTTGCATCGGCGCAGGTGTACAATCGATTCTCTTGACCCACCTTTCGAAGGATTTACCGGATGTTGCCGCGCTTTCCTGCCGTCACCCGTAGCCTGTCCCTGGCCGCCCTGCTGGTAGCAGGCCCCGCTGCTGCGCTGGAGCTGCCACTGCCACCACCCGGTGAAGACATCATCGGCCAGGTGCATGTGATCAAGGCAAAGTACGAGGACACGTTCGCCGATATCGGCACTGCCAACGACCTCGGCTACCTGGAAATGATCGCCGCCAACCCGGGCGTGGACCCATGGCTGCCAGGTGCCGGCACCGAGATCATCCTGCCGACCCGCTACATCCTGCCGCCGGGCCCGCGTGAGGGCATCGTCATCAACCTGGCCGAATACCGCCTGTACTACTTCCCGAAAGGGCAGAACGTGGTGCATACCTTCCCGCTGGGCATTGGCCGTGAAGGCTGGGGCTCGCCGATCGCCAATACCAAGATCACCGCCAAGACGCCGAACCCGACCTGGACCCCGCCAGCGTCGATCCGTGCCGAGCACGCGGCTGACGGCGACATCTTGCCGAGCGTGGTGCCGGCCGGCCCGGACAACCCGCTGGGGCCGTTCAAGTTCACCCTCGGCGTGCCGGGCTACCTGATCCATGGTTCGAACAAGAAGTTCGGCATTGGCATGCGTACCAGCCACGGTTGCTTCCGCATGCTCAACAACAACGTGCTGGAACTGTCGAAGATGGTGCCGGTGGGTACGCCGGTGCGCATCATCAACGAGCCCTACAAGTTTGGTATCAGTGGCGGCAAGGTCTATCTGGAGGCGCACACGCCGCTGGACGACCAGGGTAATCCGTCGGTGGTCGATAAACACACTGCTGTTATCAACGCCTTGCTCAAGCGTGAAGACCTGGCCAATAACCTACGCATGAACTGGGACATGGTCCGTGACGTGGTGGCCGCGGAAGATGGCATGCCGGTGGAAATTGCCGTGCCGACCGAAAACCAGGGTGGCGCACCTATGGTTTCGAGCATTCCGCCCGAACTGCAGTAAGGTAATTGCGACACACCCGGGCCTGCCTTAGTGCAGGCCTTTTCGTTTCTGCGTGGCGCGTTTGCCTTGTGCGCAGGCAATAAAAAAGCCGACCCACAAGTGGGTCGGCTCCATAACAATCCGTGAGGATTATTACTTGCGGCTGGCTTTGTCCAGCATACGCAGAGCGCGCTCGTTGGCTTCGTCAGCGGTCTGCTGAGCCTTCTGAGCGGCTGCCAGTGCGTCGTCAGCCTTACGGTAGGCTTCGTCTGCACGAGCTTGAGCGCGAGCTGCTGCGTCTTCAGTCGCAGTCAGACGAGCTTCGGTTTCTTTGGATACGCTGCTGCAACCGGTAGCCAGAACTGCGGCCAGAGCCAGAGCAGAGAATTTCAGAACGTTGTTCATCGTGTTCCCCTTCAAGGACTTTCTATTAAATAGCCATCTCTCGGAAAAGAGAAACTGGCCGGCGTACATAGTACCCATTACTTGTAGTAAGTAAACTGACTAAGCGCAAGAACTGCAAAAAAAATGTTGCTTGACGCCTTTCCGACAAGATTTGCGACACGCCTGTGAAAAAAACGTACAGGGTTCGCAAGCGACTGTAGTACAGGAACTTTTTTGTTGAACTAAGGGTGACTTTAACTGTCCTTCGGCGTCTTAAGCCCTAGTACATCCGGTGGCTGCCTGGCGCGTTGCCAAGAATGGCATCTGGCTGCATTTTCGCCATTTTTAACCGCCACCACCTTGAGCAATCCCGCCTGCGGCGCCTACTATCTTGTGAGTGCCAGAGGATCCGAACGATTGCAATCGTCCAGTGGTCGAAGGGGGCAACAGGTGGCGTAGAGGATTCTGTGCCGGATAAACCACCATCGGTTAAGGTATGGGTCTGCCGAGAAGACCTGCGAGGAGTAGTGATGAGCGAAGCGCTGACCATCCACCATGACCAGGCCGGTCATCAGTTCGAGACCAACGTGGACGGTCATCGTGCCTATCTGACGTACATGGACCTGGGCAAGCAGACGCTGGACATCTATCGCACCTTCGTACCCAACGCCCTGCGCGGCCGCGGGATTGCTGCCGCCCTGACCGAACGGGCCCTGGAGTACGCTGAACAGATGGGCTACACGGTGATTCCGTCCTGCTCGTACGTGGAGCGCTACATGGAGCGCCAGCAGCGGCATTCGAGCAAGGTCTGATTCTGTAAAAAAAGCGGGGCCGCTTCGCAGCCCATCGCGACACAAGGCCGCTCCTACAGGAAATCGCATAACCCTGTAGGAGCGGCCTTGTGTCGCGATGGGGCGCGAAGCGGCCCCGCTCTTTATCGCATCAGCCGCGCTTGCGCTGCGGCAGCACATCCTTCAGCTTGGTACGCATGCTGCGCAGGGTCTTCTCGGTAGCCGACCAGTCGATGCAGGCATCGGTGATCGACACGCCGTACTGCAGCTCGTCCAGGTTCTTCGGAATCGACTGGCAGCCCCAGTTCAGGTGGCTCTCGACCATCAGGCCGATGATCGACTGGTTGCCTTCGAGGATCTGGTTGGCGACGTTCTCCATCACCAGCGGTTGCAGGGCCGGGTCCTTGTTGGAGTTGGCGTGGCTGCAATCGACCATGATGTTGGCCTTGATCTTGGCCTTGGCCAGGTCCTGCTCGCAGAGGGCGACGCTGACCGAATCGTAGTTCGGCTTGCCGTTGCCGCCGCGCAGTACCACGTGGCCGTACGGGTTGCCCTTGGTGGTGACGATCGACACGCCGCCTTCCTGGTTGATGCCGAGGAAGCGGTGCGGTTTGGACACCGACTGCAGGGCGTTGATGGCAACAGTCAGGCCGCCGTCAGTACCGTTCTTGAAGCCGACTGCCGAGGACAGGCCCGAAGCCATCTCGCGGTGGGTCTGCGATTCGGTGGTGCGGGCGCCGATGGCCGACCAGCTGATCAGGTCCTGCAGGTACTGCGGGGAAATCGGGTCGAGCGCTTCGGTGGCGGTCGGCAGGCCCATTTCGGCCAGGTCCAGCAGCAGCTTGCGGCCGATGTGCAGGCCATCCTGGATCTTGAACGAGTCATCCAGGTACGGGTCGTTGATCAGGCCTTTCCAGCCGACGGTGGTGCGCGGTTTTTCGAAATACACGCGCATGACCAGGTACAGCGTGTCGGACACTTCCTCGGCCAGCACTTTCAGGCGCTCGGCGTACTCGTGGGCGGCCTTGATGTCGTGGATCGAGCAAGGGCCGACCACGACGAACAGGCGATGGTCCTTGCCGTCGAGAATATTGCGCACCACTTCACGGCCGGCAGTCACGGTCTGCAGGGCTTTGGCGCTGAGGGGGATTTCCTTCTTGAGCTGATCGGGGGTGATCAGGGTCTCGTTGGAGGCAACGTTCAAGTCATCGATCGGTAAATCAGCCATCGTGTTACTCGTCAGGTCACGGGTGCCGGCCGCCAACTATCCCCGTGCGGCCCAGCAGCAAGAATAATTGCAGCGGGGAGCCGAACCTTAGCGCGTTACAGGTGGCGCGACAATGGGCTGGGCCCAGTCCGTGTGGGGTTTTTCCGAGATGGCAGGTGTTTGCCGTGCATGGGCTGCCCAGCGCTGCGCAACCTGTGTAAAAAGAGGGCTGACATTTACCTGGAGATCGGCATGCATCCGCACACACCACGTATCGGCATCATCGGCAGTGGCGCCATCGGCGGCTTCTATGGGTTGATGCTGGCCCGGGCCGGCTTCGATGTGCATTTTCTGTTGCGCAGCGAGTACGAGGTTGTCCGCGAGCAGGGGTTGACCCTGGACAGTGCCGTGCATGGCAACTTGCAGATGAAGGTGCAGGCCTATGCCAGTGCCGCCGACATGCCACCCTGCGACTGGCTGCTGGTGGGGGCCAAGGCCACCAGCAATGACCAGTTGGCGCCGCTGATCGTGCAGGCGGCCGCACCGGGCGCCAAGGTGGTGCTGCTGCAGAACGGCCTGGGCGTGGAGGAGCAGTTGCGCCCGGCCTTGCGCAGCGACATGCACCTGCTCGGCGGCCTGTGTTTCATCTGCGTCAACCGCCAGGCGCCCGGCGTGATCCGCCACCAGGCCCTGGGCGCGGTCAACCTCGGCTACCACAGCGGGCCGGCCAACGATGGTGGTGCCGAGTTGGTCAATGAAGGCGCGGAGCTGTTCCGGGCTGCGGGCATCGACTCGCAGGCCATGCCCGACCTGGCCCAGGCACGCTGGCAGAAGCTGGTTTGGAACGTGCCCTACAACGGCCTGTCGGTGCTGCTCGGCGCCAGCACCACGCCGCTGATGGCCGACAGTCATGGTCGCGCCCTGATCCAGGCCTTGATGGCCGAGGTGGTGCAGGGTGCGGCGGCGTGTGGCCATGTGTTGCCCGAGGGGTATGCCGAGCACCTGTTCCAGGTGACCGAGCGCATGCCCGACTACTGGCCCAGCATGTACCACGACCATGTCCACAAGCGCCCGCTGGAGCTGCAGGCCATCTATGCCGAGCCGTTGGCGCAGGCGCGTGCGGCAGGCTGCCACTTGCCACGCATGGAGATGCTGTACCAGGCGCTGGCTTTCATCGACCGGGGCGAACAGCCCCGCTGAGGGTGGCTCTGGCCCCACCGGGGCCCTCCAGCCCGCATCAGCAGCGCGCCGGACGGCAAAGCGTGCGTCCGGCGCGCTGCTAAGCTGAAGCTTGCTCTGCCGCAGCGGCAGTCGAGGAGGTCGAATGATCCACTCCATGCTGTACGCCACCGACCTCGGTGTCTACGCCCCTTTTGTCATGCAACACGCGCTGGCGCTGGCGCGCACATTCGGCGCCGAGTTGTATGTGATCCACGCGGTAGAGCCCATGGGCCAGTTCGCTGAATCTCTCCTGCAAAGCTACCTCGATGAACAGACGCTCGACCAGCTGCACAGCCAGGGGGTGAACACGGTGATGGCCAATATCGAGCAGCGTGTGCTGGAAAACTTTCGCGACGAACTGGGCGAGGAGGCCGACCTGGCGGTGATCAAGGCGGTGCGAGTACGCCAGGGCGACCCGGCGCAGGTGATCCTCGACCAGGCGCAGCGGCTGAGCGTCGACCTGCTGATTTTCGGTAGCCACAGTGCTGGCGCCGGCGTGGATGTGCCATTGGGGCGCACGGCGGTACGGCTGCTGCAGCTGTCGCCTGTACCGGTGTACATGGTGCCGCTGGCGCAGCATTTGGGGCGTAGGAAAGCATGAAGATGGCCGTAGGCCATTTCCGGGGGTATGTAACAAAATAGTTCTAGATTTATTTCCAGAACCACTAATATAGTTATATATCGTCGCTGCCTGCTGCCGCGGACTCATCGCTGAACCGAGGGGAACCTATGAAGCTTCAACAACTGCGCTACATCTGGGAAGTGGCGCACCATGACCTCAACGTCTCCGCGACGGCGCAGAGCCTGTATACCTCCCAGCCAGGTATCAGCAAGCAGATCCGCCTGCTCGAGGATGAGCTGGGTGTTGAAGTCTTTGCCCGCAGCGGCAAGCACCTGACCCGCGTTACCCCGGCCGGTGAGCGCATCATCAATACCGCTGGCGAAATCCTGCGCAAGGTCGAAAGCATCAAGCAGATTGCCCAGGAATTCTCCAACGAGAAGAAGGGCACGCTGTCCATCGCCACCACCCACACCCAGGCGCGTTATGCCTTGCCGCCGGTGATCAGCAACTTCATCAAGCAGTACCCGGAAGTGTCCTTGCACATGCACCAGGGTTCGCCCATGCAGATTGCCGAGATGGCCGCGGACGGGACGGTGGACTTCGCCATCGCCACCGAGGCGCTGGAGCTGTTCGGCGACCTGATCATGATGCCGTGCTACAAGTGGAACCGCTGCGTGGTGGTGCCGCAGGGCCATCCGTTGACCAAGCTGCCAAAGCTTACCCTGGAAGCGGTCGCCGAATACCCGATCGTTACCTACGTGTTCGGTTTCACCGGGCGTTCGAAGCTGGACGAAGCGTTCAACCACCGCGGCCTTACGCCGAAAGTGGTGTTTACCGCGGCTGACGCCGACGTGATCAAGACCTATGTGCGCCTGGGGCTGGGCGTTGGGATCGTCGCCAAGATGGCGGTGGACACCAAGCTCGACAGCGACCTGGTGGCCTTGGATGCCAGCGAACTGTTCGAAGCCAGCATCACCAAGATCGGCTTCCGCCGCGGCACCTTCCTGCGTGGTTTCATGTGCGACTTCATCGAGAAGTTCGCCCCGCACCTGACCCGTGAAGTGATGGCCAAGGCCATCCAGTGCCACAACAAGCAGGAGCTGGAAGACCTGTTCGAAGGCGTCGAGCTGCCGGTGCACTGATCCAGAATTGCAGGGGCCTCACGGCCCCTGTGGGAGCGGGTTTACCCGCGAAGAAGGCGACGCGGTGTATGGCACCGGCTTCGCCGGTGTTCGCGGCGGTTCGACGCCTCGATGAACCCGCTCCCACAACGGCCCATTATGCCTTGCTGATCAGGTTGCCCGCGTGCAACCCGCATTCCTTCTGCGTCGACTCTTCCCACCACCAACGCCCTTCGCGCTCATGCTGGTTTGGCAGCACCGGGCGGGTGCAGGGCTCGCAGCCGATGCTGATGAAGCCGCGCTCGTGCAGGCTGTTGTACGGCAGCTCCAGCATGCGGATATAACCCCACACTTCCTCGCTGGTCATCTGTGCCAGCGGGTTGAACTTGTACAGGGTGCGCTCGGGGGTGGAGAAGGCGCTGTCGATTTCCACTGCCGCCACCTGGCTGCGGGTGCCCGGGCTCTGGTCGCGGCGCTGGCCGGTGGCCCAGGCGCTCACGGTGGCCAGCTTGCGACGCAGCGGCTCGATCTTGCGGATACCGCAGCACTCGCCGTGGCCGTCCTTGTAGAAGCTGAACAGGCCCTTTTCCTTGACGAACGGGTCGAGCTTGGCGCGGTCGGGGCTGAGGATCTCGATCGGCAGGTTGTACTGCTCGCGGACCTGGTCGATGAACCGGTAGGTCTCCGGGTGCAGGCGGCCGGTGTCGAGGCTGAACACCTTGACCTGCTTGTTCAGCTTCCAGGCCATGTCCACCAGCACCACATCCTCGGCGCCGCTGAAGGAGATCCACAGGTCATCACCGAAGTGCTCGAAGGCAAGCTTGAGGATGTCCTGCGGGGACTTGTTGGCATAGGTCGCGGCCAGTGCTGCGACGTCGAAGGGTTGGCTCATCAGGCGGTTTCCATCGTGGCTGTGGCGCTGTGCGCTCGTAGTGAGGTGATGGTAACAAAAAATGGCGGGGTAGGCGGGCTTGGAGTCGCCGATCACAAGCCCTGCAAGGTCTCCATCAACACCCGCACCTTGGCAATCGACTCTTCATATTCGGCCTGCCACTCGGAGTCGGCCACCACCGCGCCGCCGCCCCAGCAGCTGACCTGTCCACCCTTGACCAGCAGGCTGCGAATGGCAATCGAGCTGTCCATCTCGCCGCGCACATCCACGTAGAGCAGTGAGCCGCAGTACAGCGCCCGGCGTGCCGGCTCCAGTTCGTCGATGATCTGCATGGCGCGGATCTTCGGCGCGCCGGTGATCGAGCCGCCGGGGAAGCTGTCGCCGATCAGGTCCAGGGCGTCCTTGTCGCTGGCCAGTTGGCCGGTGATGCTGCTGACCAGGTGGTGCACATTGGGGTAGCTCTCCAGGCTGAACAGCTCGGGCACCTTCACCGAGCCGATCTCGCAGGTACGCCCCAGGTCGTTGCGCAGCAGGTCGACGATCATCAGGTTTTCCGAGCGATCCTTGGGGCTGTGCAGCAGCTCCTCGGCATTGCGCAGGTCTTCTGCCGGGTTGCTGGCGCGCGGGCGGGTGCCCTTGATCGGCCGGGTTTCCACCTGGCGCTGGCTGACGCGAATGAAGCGCTCGGGCGAAAAGCTCAGCAGGGCGCTGCCGTCGGCCAGTTGCTGGTAGCCGGAGAAGGGGGTGGGGCAGGCTTTGCGCAGGGCCTGGTAAGCGTGCCACGGATCGCCCTGGCAGGGCGCGCGGAAGCGCTGGGTAAGGTTGATCTGGTAGCAGTCGCCGGCCTGGATGTAGCGCTGCACCTGGTCAAAGGCGGCCTTGTACTGCTCGGGCTGCAGGTCGCCGGCCATCGGCGCGAGTAGCTGGAAGCTGCCGCTTTCCGCGTTGTCGACACCTTCGAACAGGGCGATCAGGCGTTCCCGTTCGCTGCCGGGCAGGCTCGGGTGGAACACCAGTTGGCTGGTCGCGCACTGGTGGTCGGTCACCAGCGCCCAGGCATACAGCCCCAGTTGCGCGTCCGGCAGGCCAAGGTCGTCCACGGCCAGGCTGGGCAGGTGTTCCAGGCGGCGGCCGAAGTCATAGCTCAGGTAACCGATCAGGCCGCCAGCGAACGGCAGCTCGCTGCCTGCGGGCAACTGCGCATGGCCCAGTCGTGCCAGACCGGCGCGCAGGCGCTGGAGGAAGGTGCGGCCATCTTCGTCGGGCTGCGCCTGCAGGTGTTGCAGCGGCCAGGCGCTGAGCAGGTCGAAGCGCCCGCGTTCGGCGCCGGGGCGGGCGCTGTCCAGCAGGATCGCACCGGGGGCCTGGCGCAGGCGGGCGAAATAGGCGGCAGGGTCGGGCTGGTAGGGCAGGGGGTGGAGCGTACAGGTCGGCATCAGTGTGGACGGCGATGTAAAAGCGAGGAGGGCGATTGTAGACCTGTGCAGGAAATGCGCCTAGCTTTGTGGCGACATTCAAGCACTGGGTATCGCCCTTGCGGCCCTGTCGCGACACAAGGCCGCTCCTACAGGAGATCGCGTGATCCTGTAGGAGCGGCCTTGTGTCGCGACAGGGCTGCGCAGCAGCCCCGGCGATTTCAGCGCGGGTGCACGTGCCCGAACAAGCCTTGCGATACCCGCACGCGCTGTTCGGCATCTTCGCTGATGCCATCCTTGGCCAGTGCTTCCAGGTGCGCCTCGATGGCGTGTGTGCGCTGGGTCAGGCCGCAGTCGTTGGCGATCTGGATGTTCAGGCCGGGGCGGGCGTTGAGCTCGAGAATCAGCGGCCCCTTGTCCTGGTCCAGCACCATGTCGACACCGATGTAGCCCAGGCCGCACAGCTCGTAGCAGCCGGCGGCCAGCTTCATGAAGCCGTCCCAGTTCGGCAGTTGCACGCCATCCACCGCGTTGGTGGTGTCCGGGTGCTTGCTGATGATGTTGTTCAACCAGGTGCCGCGCAGGGTCACGCCGGTGGCCAGGTCGACACCCACGCCGATGGCGCCCTGGTGCAGGTTGGCCTTGCCGCCGGACTGGCGGGTCGGCAGGCGCAGCATGGCCATCACCGGGTAGCCCATTAGCACGATGATGCGGATGTCCGGCACGCCTTCGTAGCTGATGCTCTTGAAGATCTGGTCGGGGGTGACCCGGTACTCGATCAGCGCACGGTCGCGGTGCCCGCCCAGCGAGTACAGGCCGGTGAGGATGCTCGAGATCTGGTGCTCGATTTCCTCGTGGCTGATGATCTTGCCCGACACTGTGCGGTAGCGGTCCTCGAAGCGGTCGGCGATCACCAGGATACCGTCACCACCGGCGCCCTGCGCCGGCTTGATGACGAAATCGCTGCGCCCGCCGATGATCTGGTGGAGCTTCTCGATCTCTTTCTCGGTCTCGATGATGCCGTACATTTCCGGCACATGGATGCCGGCCGCCAGGGCGCGCTCCTTGGTGATGATCTTGTCGTCGACGATCGGGTACAGGTGGCGCTTGTTGTACTTCAACACGTAGTCCGCGTTGCGCCGGTTGATACCCATGATGCCCCGGGCCTCCAGGGCTTTCCACGTCTTGATCAGGCCAAACATCAGGCGTCAGCCTTCTTCAGGAATGCCTTGAAGCGCACGAGCTCGGTCAGGCGGTAGCCGCGGTAGCGACCCATCGCCAGCATGAAGCCCACCAGGATCAGCAGCACGGCCGGGAAGGTGAACACGAAGTACACCAGCTCCGGCACCATCATCAACAGGTGCGCCAGGGAAGCGGCGAACAGGGTGCCGATGGCCACTTTCATGGCATGGCCGCCGCCACGCTCTTCCCAGGTGATGGACAGGCGCTCGATGGTCATGGTCAGGATCACCATCGGGAACAGCGCTACCGACAGCCCGCGCTCCAGGCCCAGCTTGTGGCTGAACAGGCTGATGGCGGCAATCAGTACCACGACGAAGGTCAGTACCACCGACAGGCGTGGCAGCATCTGCAACTTCAGGTGTTCCAGGTACGAGCGCAGCGACAGGCCCAGGGCGGTGATTACCGTGAACAGCACGATACCGAAGCCAAGCTGGGTCTCGCGGAAGGCCAGGGCGATCAGTACCGGGGTGAAGGTACCCAGGGTCTGCAGGCCGACCAGGTTGCGCAGCACCAGGATCACCAGCACGCCGATCGGGATCATCACCATGATCATGAAGGTTTGCTGGGTCTGCAGCGGCAGGCCGTACAGCGAATATTCGAGGAAGTCGGCGTCGGTATTCTCGTCGGTCAGCTTGGCCAGGCGGATGGCGTTCATCTCGCTGTTGTTCATGCTGAAGGTAACGTTGGCCTTCTTGCCGCCATCGACGGTGATCAGGTTGTCGTCACCGGTCCACCACAGCAGGCGATCGCTTGGCAGGCCCTGCTCGCCGGTGTCCGGGTTGAAGTACAGCCAGTCGGTGCCGTTGAAGCTGCGCAGCCACAGTTCCGGGGTTTGCGGGGTGTCGGCCACCAGGCGGATGGTGTGCACCTTCTCCATCGGTACGTGGGCGATCGACAGCAGCAGGTCGATGACCTGGGCCTTCTTCATGGCCGTGGTGTCGCCGGCCAGCAGCAGCTTGACGTTATCGTCGTTCAGGTTGTTGACCCGCTTGATGGTCTCGCTGACGAAGGTCTCGACGTCGGCCGAGTGCTGGCGGATCGGCGCCATCAGGGCCTCGGCGGCGATCTTCTCGGGGCCTTCCACTGCCAGGCTGTCACGGAAGGTCGGGCCTTTGACCGTGGTCTTCTCGTTGCTGTAGCGCTTGGTCAGCACCAGGCGGTAGTAGAGGGTCTGGTTGCCGCTGGCGCGGCGGGCCGACCAGGTGACCTTGCGGTTGCCGTCGGCACGGTTGACGCTCACCCCGTAGTTGTTGGAGATGAAGCTCTCGTTGAGGCTGACGTAGTCGCGGTTCAGCGGTGGCACGAACATCTGCACCTTGACCGGGTCCTTGGTGCTGGCCACGAACTCGACCTTGGCGTCGATGTTCCACAGGTCGTCGGTTTCATCCTCGGTTACCGGGATGCCGAGTACGAAGATCTGATAAGCCGTGACCGCCACGCCCAACAGCACCAGCACGGTGATCAGGACTTTCAGATGGAGGGTAAGAGAGCGCATCGGGATTACTCTGCTTTGGGAGCGTCGGTGGCACAGGCAGGTTTGCCGGCCGCGTATTTAAGGCTTGGGTCGACCAGCGCGTCGAAGTGCTTGAGCGCCTCGGAGCCGATCAGCAGCGGGAACTGGAAGGCGCTGCGGTCGGTGAGGTTGACTTCGATGGTGCGCATGGCCTGGCCCATGCAGATTTCAAGTTCGATGACCGGGCGCGCGGTATAGGCCTTGCCCGATTCAGCATCATAGTCGCCGGCCCGGCGCTTGATCTTGCTTACGCGTGCCAGCGGGCGTTCGATGGGATGCGAATGGGCGGCGTCGATGGCCAGGTAGAAGCGCACCCAGCTTTCGCCGTTGCGCTTGAAACGCTTGATGTCGCGGGCGCTGAGCGACGCGGTCTTGGCGCCGGTGTCGAGCTTGGCGGCCACTTCCAGGTCCAGGTCGCCCAGGCGTGCATATTCGTTGAGACCGTACACGGTCTTGCCTGCGGCCTGGCCAAGGGCCGGCAGCAGGGTGAGGCAGAGCAGCAATATTGCGGGTGTAAGTCTCATATTCCTGGCGCGGTGCAGTGCAAGGTTCGGGGCTGTTTTCAAAGCCATTTTCAGAGCCGTGTTCAGGGCAAGGCGACTGGCAGCGACTGCGCAAGCTTCCTCGTTCATCTGTCAACAGCATGAATGGATGACAGACAGGCTATCCATACTCCATCGGAGGCGCGGCATTCTATCACGCCGGCGCCTTGACGCCAGCGGTGCGCGTTCTGACAGCACCGGGCTGGCATTAGTTCGTTCTTAGACGATTGTCGACAATATTCATTTTGTCTTTGACTGCTGCGGTCGAATTAGCTAATTTCTGGCAAAGAGATTTGCAAGGTGTCGACAATATGCAGGACCTATCCACCCCCAGCCCGATGCTGGCAGACGAAACGGAAACCTTGTCCGAAAACGTCTTCCGGCGCATCCAGGCGGCCATCGTCAAGGGCGATATCGCCCCCGGCAGCAAGATTTCCGAGCCGGAGCTGGCGCGTACCTACGGCATCAGCCGCGGGCCGCTGCGCGAGGCCATCCACCGCCTCGAAGGCCAGCGCCTGCTGGTGCGCGTGCCGCATGTGGGGGCGCGGGTGGTGTCGCTCAACCACGCCGAACTGATCGAGCTGTACGAAATTCGCGAATCGCTGGAAGGCATGGCCTGCCGCCTGGCCGCCGAACGCATGAGCCAGGCCGACATCGACGAACTGCGCCGGGTGCTCGACACCCACGAGCGCGATGCCGCGTTCCAGGCCGGCTTGGGCTATTACCAGCAGGAAGGCGACTACGACTTCCATTACCGAATCATCCAGGGCAGCGGTAACCAGACCCTGGTCAAGATGCTCTGCGGCGAGCTGTACCAGCTGGTGCGCATGTACCGCATCCAGTTTTCCGCCACGCCCAACCGGCCACGCCAGGCCTTTGCCGAACACCACCGCATTCTCGATGCCATCGCCGACCGTGACGGCGAGCTGGCCGAACTCCTGATGCGCCGCCACATCGGCGCGTCCAAGCGCAATATCGAGCGTCACTACCTGGACGCCCACAACAACAGCCCACGAGGTGAGAAATGACTGTGAAGAGCACCCCCGGTCAGCGTTTCCGCGACGCCGTTGCCGCTGAACATCCGCTGCAGGTGGTTGGCGCCATCAACGCCAACCATGCCCTGCTGGCCAAGCGCGCCGGCTTCAAGGCCATCTACCTGTCCGGTGGCGGCGTCGCCGCCGGTTCGCTGGGCCTGCCGGACCTGGGCATCAGCGGCCTGGACGATGTACTCACCGACGTGCGCCGCATCACCGACGTGTGCGACCTGCCGCTGCTGGTGGATGTCGACACCGGCTTCGGCGCCTCTGCCTTCAACGTTGCCCGTACCGTGCGCTCGATGAGCAAGTTCGGCGCTGCCGCCATCCATATCGAGGACCAGGTCGGCGCCAAGCGCTGCGGCCACCGCCCGAACAAGGAAATCGTCAGCCAGCAGGAAATGGTCGACCGCATCAAGGCCGCAGTCGATGCCCGTACCGATGACAGCTTCGTGATCATGGCGCGTACCGATGCCCTGGCCGTCGAGGGTCTGAACGCCGCTCTGGACCGCGCCGCCGCCTGCGTCGAGGCCGGTGCCGACATGATCTTCCCGGAAGCCATCACCGAACTGCAGATGTACAAGACCTTCGCCGACCGGGTGAAGGCACCGATCCTGGCCAACATCACCGAATTCGGCGCCACGCCGCTGTACACCACCGAAGAGCTGGCCTCGGTCGACGTGTCGCTGGTGCTGTACCCGCTGTCGGCGTTCCGCGCCATGAACAAGGCGGCCGAAAACGTGTACACCGCGCTGCGCCGCGACGGCACGCAGAAGAACGTGATCGACACCATGCAGACCCGCATGGAGCTCTACGATGCCATTGGTTACCACGCCTTCGAGCAGAGCCTCGATGCGCTGTTTGCCCAGAAGAAGGGCTGAAGGCTTTTATTGGAGCGGCTGGCCTCTTCGCGGGCGCGCCCGCTCCCACAGGGACCCCACAGGCCTGGAGTGCCGCGCAGTCCCTGTAGGAGCGGGCGTGCCCGCGAAGAGGCCGGCACAGGCAAAACTGATTAGCCAGCTAGATTTCCATAACAAGTTCAAGAAAGGAGAAACACCATGGCCGAAGCAAAAGTACTCAGTGGCGCAGGCCTGCGCGGCCAGGTGGCCGGCCAGACCGCGCTGTCGACCGTGGGCCAGGCCGGTGCCGGGCTGACCTACCGTGGTTACGACGTGCGTGACCTGGCCGCGGGTGCCGAGTTCGAAGAAGTCGCCTATCTGCTGCTGTACGGCGAGCTGCCGAGCAAAGCCGAACTGGCCGACTACAAGCGCAAGCTCAAGGGCCTGCGTGACCTGCCGCAAGCCCTGAAGGAAGTGCTCGAGCGCATCCCGCGTGATGCCCACCCGATGGACGTGATGCGCACAGGTTGCTCGGTGCTGGGTACCCTGGAGCCCGAACTGACCTTCGAGGCCCAGCGTGACAAGACCGACCGCCTGCTGGCGCTGTTCCCGGCGGTGATGTGCTACTGGTACCGCTTCACCCACGACGGCGTGCGTATCGACTGCACCAGCGACGAAGACACCCTCGGTGGCCACTTCCTGCACCTGCTGCACGGCAAGAAGCCGAGCGAGCTGCACGTCAAGGTCATGAACGTGTCGCTGATCCTCTACGCCGAGCACGAGTTCAACGCCTCGACCTTCACCGCCCGCGTCTGTGCCTCGACCCTGTCCGACCTGTACTCCTGCGTAACCGCTGCCATCGGTTCGCTGCGCGGCCCGCTGCATGGCGGTGCCAACGAGGCGGCAATGGAGCTGATCGAGCGCTTCCAGAGCCCGCAGGAAGCCACTGCCGAGCTGCTGCGCATGCTCGAGCGCAAGGACAAGATCATGGGCTTTGGCCATGCCATCTACAAAGAGTCCGACCCGCGCAACGAGGTGATCAAGGGCTGGTCGAAACAGCTCGCCGACGAAGTGGGTGACAAGGTGCTGTACCCGGTTTCCGAAGCCATCGACAAGACCATGTGGGAGCAGAAGCGCCTGTTCCCCAACGCCGACTTCTACCATGCCTCGGCGTACCACTTCATGGGCATCCCGACCAAGCTGTTCACCCCGATCTTCGTCTGCTCGCGCCTGACCGGCTGGGCTGCGCACGTCTTCGAACAGCGCGCCAACAACCGCATCATCCGCCCGAGCGCCGAGTATGTCGGCGTCGAGCAGCGCCAGTTCGTGCCGATCGAACAGCGCTGACAGGCCGTACCTGTGGGGGCCTGTTCCGGCCTCATCGCCGGCAAGCCGGCTCCCACAGGGACTGCACCAGCCTCAGGAGCAGTGCAATACCTGTGGGAGCCGGCTTGCCGGCGATGAGGCCGGAACAGCTGACACAGGGCTGCAACCAGAAAGCTATCCACGACCGTACCGTGACCGAGCCTGATAACGATATGAACACTGCATTCCGCAAGCACCTGCCAGGCACCGACCTGGACTACTTCGATGCCCGCGCGGCGGTCGAGGCCATCAAGCCCGGCGCCTACGATGGCCTGCCTTACACCTCTCGCGTACTCGCCGAAAACCTGGTGCGCCGCTGCGACCCGGCTACCCTCGACGCCTCGCTGGGCCAGCTGATCGAGCGCAAGCGCGACCTCGACTTCCCGTGGTTCCCGGCCCGCGTGGTGTGCCACGACATTCTCGGCCAGACCGCACTGGTCGACCTCGCCGGCCTGCGTGACGCCATTGCCGACAAAGGCGGCGACCCGGCCCAGGTCAACCCTGTGGTGCCGGTGCAACTGATCGTCGACCACTCGCTTGCCGTCGAGTGCGGCGGTTTCGACCCGCAGGCCTTCGAAAAGAACCGCGCCATCGAAGACCGCCGCAACGAAGACCGCTTCCACTTCATCAACTGGACCAAGAAGGCGTTCAAGAACGTCGACGTGATCCAGCCGGGCAACGGCATCATGCACCAGATCAACCTGGAGAAGATGTCGCCGGTAATCCACAACGACCGTGGCGTGGCCTACCCGGACACCTGCGTCGGCACCGACAGCCACACCCCGCATGTCGACGCCCTGGGCGTGATCGCCATCGGCGTGGGTGGCCTGGAAGCCGAGAACGTGATGCTCGGCCGTGCCTCGTGGATGCGCCTGCCGGAAATCGTCGGCGTCGAGCTGACCGGCAAGCTGGCGCCGAACATCACCGCCACCGACCTGGTGCTGGCCCTGACCGAATTCCTGCGCAAGCAGAAAGTCGTCGGCGCCTACCTGGAGTTCCACGGCGAGGGTGCCCGTGCCCTGACCCTGGGCGACCGCGCCACCATCTCCAACATGGCCCCGGAATATGGCGCCACTGCGGCGATGTTCGCCATCGACCAGCAGACCATCGACTACCTGCGCCTGACCGGCCGCGAAGAGCAGCAGGTCAAGCTGGTGGAAACCTATGCCAAGGCCACCGGCCTGTGGGCCGACAGCCTGGGCGGCGCCGTCTACGAGCGCACCCTGAGCTTCGACCTGTCGAGTGTGGTGCGCAACATGGCCGGCCCGTCCAACCCGCATGCCCGCGTCGCCACCAGCGACCTGGCGGCCAAAGGCATCGCCGGCAGCTGGGAAGAAGTGCCAGGGCAGATGCCAGATGGCGCGGTGATCATTGCCGCCATCACCAGCTGCACCAACACCAGCAACCCGCGCAACGTGATTGCCGCAGGCCTGCTGGCGCGCAATGCCAACAAGCTGGGCCTGGCCCGCAAGCCGTGGGTCAAGTCGTCGCTGGCACCTGGCTCCAAGGCCGTGCAGCTGTACCTGGAGGAGGCCGGGCTGGAGAAGGAGCTGGAACAACTCGGCTTTGGCATCGTCGCCTTCGCCTGCACCACCTGCAACGGCATGTCCGGCGCCCTGGACCCGGTGATCCAGCAAGAAATCATCGACCGTGACCTGTACGCCACTGCCGTGCTGTCGGGCAACCGCAACTTCGACGGGCGTATCCACCCGTATGCCAAGCAGGCCTTCCTCGCCTCGCCGCCACTGGTGGTGGCCTACGCCATCGCCGGTACCATCCGCTTCGACATCGAGAAGGATGTGCTGGGTGTGGTCGACGGCAAGGAAATCCGCCTCAAGGACATCTGGCCCAGCGACGAAGAGATCGACGCCGTGGTGCGTGCCGCGGTCAAGCCGGAGCAGTTCCGCAAGGTGTACATCCCGATGTTCGCCATCGAGGAAGACCGTGGGCCGAAGGTGGCGCCGCTGTACGACTGGCGCCCGATGAGCACCTACATCCGCCGCCCGCCGTACTGGGAAGGTGCCTTGGCCGGTGAGCGTACCCTGCGCGGCATGCGCCCGCTGGCAGTGCTGCCGGACAACATCACCACCGACCACCTGTCGCCGTCCAACGCCATCATGCTCGACAGCGCTGCCGGCGAGTACCTGGCGAAGATGGGCCTGCCGGAGGAGGACTTCAACTCCTACGCTACCCACCGTGGCGACCACCTGACTGCCCAGCGCGCTACCTTTGCCAACCCCAAGCTGTTCAACGAAATGGTGCGCAAGGAAGACGGCAGTGTGAAGCAGGGCTCGCTGGCGCGTATCGAGCCGGAAGGCAAGGTCACCCGCATGTGGGAGGCGATCGAGACCTACATGGATCGCAAGCAGCCGCTGATCATCGTCGCCGGTGCCGACTACGGCCAGGGTTCGTCCCGTGACTGGGCGGCCAAGGGTGTGCGCCTGGCCGGTGTCGAGGCGATCGTCGCCGAAGGCTTCGAGCGTATTCACCGTACCAACCTGGTGGGCATGGGCGTACTGCCGCTGGAGTTCAAGCCGGGCACCGACCG
The DNA here is from genome assembly GCF_002113725.1 of Pseudomonas sp. B23(2017). Classification (NCBI taxonomy): domain Bacteria; kingdom Pseudomonadati; phylum Pseudomonadota; class Gammaproteobacteria; order Pseudomonadales; family Pseudomonadaceae; genus Pseudomonas; species Pseudomonas sp. B23(2017). The sequence continues at coordinate 85,513 of NZ_NEJM01000008.1, forward strand.
CAAGACCCTCGGCCTGGATGGCAGCGAGACCTATGACGTACTGGGCGCGCGTACGCCGCGGGCGACGCTGACCCTGGTGGTTACCCGCGCCAACGGCGAGCGCCTGGAGGTACCGGTGACCTGCCGCCTGGACACCGCCGAGGAGGTGTCGATCTACGAGGCTGGCGGGGTGCTGCAGCGCTTCGCCCAGGACTTCCTCGAAGCGACCGCCTAATCAAGAGCAGCGCGGTCCTCTGTGGGAGCGGGTTTACCCGCGAATGCGTCAGCAGATACAACATTGTTTTCTGATCGGACGCTTTCGCGGGTGAACCCGCTCCCACAGGGGTGCTGTGCAAGACAGGAATTGAACATGGCTCATGTACCGCAAGTAAAAATCCCCGCCACCTACATCCGTGGCGGCACCAGCAAAGGCGTGTTCTTCCGCCTGCAAGACCTGCCCGAGCAGGCGCAGATCCCCGGCCCTGCCCGTGATGCACTGCTGCTGCGGGTGATCGGCAGCCCCGACCCCTATGGCAAGCAGATCGACGGCATGGGCGGCGCCACTTCCAGCACCAGCAAGACCGTGATCCTGTCGCAAAGCATCAAGCCTGAACACGATGTCGACTACCTGTTCGGCCAGGTCAGCATCGACAAGGCCTTCGTCGACTGGAGCGGCAATTGCGGCAACCTCTCTGCCGCGGTCGGTTCGTTCGCCATCAGCAGCGGCCTGGTCGATCCGGCGCGCATTCCGCGCAACGGTATCGCCACCGTGCGCATCTGGCAGGCCAACATCGGCAAGACCATCATCGCCCATGTGCCGATCACCGAAGGTGAAGTGCAGGAAACCGGCGACTTCGAGCTGGACGGGGTGACCTTCCCGGCCGCCGAGGTGCAGCTGGAGTTCCTCGACCCGGCGGCCGACGAAGATGGCGACGGCGGGGCGATGTTCCCCACCGGCAACCTGGTCGATGACCTCGAGGTGCCAGGTGTCGGTACGTTCAAGGCGACCCTGATCAATGCCGGCATCCCGACGATCTTCGTCAATGCGGCGGATATCGGCTACACCGGCACCGAACTGCAGGACGCCATCAACGGCGACCCGCAGGCGCTGCTGCGCTTCGAGACGATTCGCGCCTATGGCGCCGTGCGCATGGGCCTGATCGGCAACGTCGACCAGGCTGCCGGGCGTCAGCACACGCCGAAAGTGGCTTTCGTCGCGCCGCCGAGCACCTACACTGCGTCCAGTGGCAAAGCGGTGCAGGCGGGTGATATCGACCTGCTGGTACGGGCCTTGTCGATGGGCAAGCTGCACCATGCAATGATGGGGACGGCCGCGGTGGCCATCGGCACCGCGGCGGCCATTCCGGGCACGCTGGTCAACCTCGCCGCAGGCGGGGGCGAGCGCAGCGCCGTGCGTTTCGGCCACCCCTCGGGCACCCTGCGGGTGGGGGCCGAGGCGCGCCAGGTGAATGGTGAATGGACAGTGACCAAGGCAATCATGAGCCGCAGTGCTCGCGTGCTGATGGAGGGCTGGGTTCGCGTGCCTGGCGATAGCTTCTAACGCACCACTGGCGCTCGGCTTTAGTTCGTTGGGGCCGCTTGGCGCCCCTTCGCGGGCTTGCCCGCTCCTACACGGTTTGCGCGGTACCTGTAGGAGCGGCCTTGTGTCGCGAAGGGCTGCAAAGCAGCCCCGGCAATTCTGAAGGGAGCTGGATATGAGCGCCAACGTAGACCTCAACGCCCGCCCGGACTACGACCGGGTGCTGCAAACCCTCGCCGATTACGCCCTCACGTACCGGGTCGAATCCGCCGAAGCCCTGGACACCGCGCGCAACTGCCTGATGGATACCCTCGGCTGCGGCCTGCTGGCCCTGCGCTTCCCCGAATGCACCAAGCTGCTCGGCCCCCAGGTGGAAGGCACCCTGGTGCCCAACGGCGCCCGCGTCCCCGGCACCGCCTACCGCCTGGACCCGGTCAAGGCCGCTTGGGACATCGGCTGCACGGTGCGCTGGCTGGACTACAACGATACCTGGCTGGCCGCCGAGTGGGCCCACCCCTCGGACAACCTCGGCGGCATCCTGGCGGTTGCCGATCACCTGTCGCAGAAGCGCGTGGCCGCAGGTGAAGCACCACTGTTGATGCGCGATGTGCTCGAAGCCATGGTCATGGCTCACGAGATCCAGGGCGTGCTGGCGCTGGAAAACGCCTTCAACCGCGTTGGCCTCGACCACGTGATTCTGGTCAAGGTGGCCTCCACCGCCGTGTGCGCCAGGCTGATGGGGGCCAACCGTGAGCAGATGCTGAGCGCCTTGTCCCACGCCTTCGTCGACGGCCAGGCGCTGCGTACCTACCGCCATGCGCCCAACGCCGGTTCGCGCAAATCGTGGGCCGCCGGTGATGCTTCCAGCCGTGGCGTGCGCCTGGCCGATATTGCCCTGCGTGGCGAGATGGGCGTGCCGGGCGTGCTCACTGCGCCGCAGTGGGGCTTCTATGATGTGCTGTTCAGTCACACCAACAAGGACCTCGCGCTCAAGCCGTCCGAGCAGCAAGAGCTGCGCGTGCCGCAAGCCCTGGGTAGCTACGTGATGGAAAACGTGCTGTTCAAGGTCAGTTTCCCTGCCGAGTTCCACGCCCAGACCGCCTGCGAAGCAGCGGTAACCTTGCATCCACTGGTGCGTAACCGCCTGCACGAAATCGACCGTATCGTCATTACCACCCAGGAGTCAGCGATCCGCATCATTTCCAAGAGCGGCCCGCTGGCCAATGCCGCCGACCGCGATCACTGCCTGCAGTACATGGTGGCGGTGCCGCTGATTTTCGGTCATCTGGTGGCCGAGCATTACGAAGACACCTTCCATGCCAACCACCCCAGTATCGACCGCCTGCGCGAGAAGATGGAGGTGGTGGAAGACCCACGCTTCAGCCGTGAATACCTGGAGCCGGACAAACGCTCGATCGCCAACGCGCTGCAGGTGTTCTTCAAGGATGGCAGCAGTACCGAGCAGGTGGTGGTGGAATACCCGATCGGGCATCGCCGGCGGCGAGGGGAGGGCATACCGTTGCTGGAGGCCAAGTTCAGGGACAACCTGGCGACGCGCTTTGCGCGGCAGCGGTGTGGGGAGATTCTTGAGGTGTGCAAGGACCAGCAAAAGCTGGAACAGATGGCGGTGCACAGGTTTGTCGACCTGTTCGTGATCTGAGGTTGCCTGTGCTGGCCTCTTCGCGGCTAAAGCCGCTCCCACAAGGTCCTGCGCAGCCCTCGACAACTTTGGGGGCCCTGTGGGAGCGGCTTTAGCCGCGAAGAGGCCGGTAAAGGTTGAAACAAGAAAGCCCCGGCATTTCTGCCGGGGCTTTCCTTTACATCTTACAACTCAGCTTACGCCTGAACTACCGGGATCTTGGCGTTGGCTGCCGCTTCGCGGAACTCGGCGATCTGGTCGAAGCTCAGGTAGCGGTAAACGTCGGCAGCCATGCTGTCGATGTCCTTCGCGTACTGCATGTACTCTTCGACGGTCGGCAGCTTGCCGATGATCGAAGCGACAGCAGCCAGCTCGGCCGATGCCAGGTACACGTTGGTGGCGTCGCCCAGACGGTTCGGGAAGTTACGGGTCGAGGTGGAGACCACGGTCGAACCGGTCTGCACACGTGCCTGGTTACCCATGCACAGCGAGCAGCCTGGCATTTCCATGCGCGCGCCAGCCTTGCCGTAGATGCCGTAGTAGCCTTCTTCGGTCAGCTGGTGAGCGTCCATCTTGGTTGGCGGAGCCAGCCACAGACGGGTCGGGATACCGCCCTTGACCTTGTCCAGCAGCTTGCCGGCAGCGCGGAAGTGGCCGATGTTGGTCATGCACGAACCGATGAACACTTCGTCGATCTTCTCGCCCTGTACCGAAGACAGCAGGCGGGCATCGTCCGGGTCGTTCGGCGCGCAGAGCACAGGCTCTTTCACGTCGGCCAGGTCGATTTCGATGATTTCGGCGTATTCGGCATCGGCGTCGGCCGACAGCAGCTCAGGCTTGGCCAGCCAGGCTTCCATGGCCTGGGCGCGGCGCTCCAGGGTGCGGGCATCGCCGTAGCCTTCGCCGATCATCCAGCGCAGCAGGGTGATGTTGGACTGCAGGTACTCGGCGATGGCCTTTTCTGGCAGCTTGATGGTGCAACCGGCAGCGGAACGCTCGGCCGAGGCGTCGGACAGCTCGAAGGCTTGCTCGACGGTCAGATCGTTCAGGCCTTCGATCTCGAGGATGCGGCCGGAGAAGGCGTTTTTCTTGCCTTTCTTCTCGACGGTCAGCAGGCCCTTCTGGATGGCGTAGTAAGGGATGGCATGAACCAGGTCACGCAGGGTGATGCCTGGCTGCAGTTTGCCCTTGAAGCGCACCAGGATCGACTCTGGCATGTCCAGCGGCATGACGCCGGTGGCGGCGGCGAAGGCCACCAGGCCGGAACCTGCCGGGAACGAGATGCCGATCGGGAAGCGGGTGTGCGAGTCGCCACCGGTACCCACGGTGTCAGGCATCAGCATGCGGTTCAGCCAGCTGTGGATGATGCCGTCGCCCGGGCGCAGCGACACGCCGCCACGGGTGCGGATGAAGTCTGGCAGGGTGTGGTGGGTGGTGACGTCGATCGGCTTCGGATAGGCCGCGGTGTGGCAGAACGACTGCATCACCAGGTCAGCGGAGAAGCCCAGGCACGCCAGGTCTTTCAGCTCGTCACGGGTCATCGGGCCAGTGGTGTCCTGGGAACCGACGGTGGTCATCTTCGGCTCGCAGTAGGCACCCGGGCGCACGCCCTGGCCTTCTGGCAGGCCGCAGGCACGGCCGACCATTTTCTGTGCCAGGGTGAAGCCCTTGCCCGAATCGGCAGGCTGCTCCGGCTTCTTGAACAGGTCGGAAGCACCCAGGCCCAGTTCGGCACGGGCTTTTTCGGTCAGGCCACGGCCGACGATCAGCGGGATACGGCCGCCAGCGCGGACTTCATCCAGCAGCACTTCGGTTTTCAGCTCGAAGTTGGTGACCAGTTCGTCGCTGCCGTGACGGCGCACTTCGCCCTTGAACGGGTAAACGTCGATGACGTCGCCCATGCCCAGGTTGGTGCAGTCGAATTCGATCGGCAGGGCGCCGGCGTCTTCCATGGTGTTGTAGAAGATCGGGGCGATCTTGGTGCCGAAGCAGAAGCCACCGGCGCGCTTGTTCGGCACGTACGGGATGTCGTCGCCGAAGAACCACAGCACCGAGTTGGTGGCGGATTTACGCGAGGAACCGGTACCGACCACGTCACCGACGTAGGCAACCGGGAAGCCTTTGGCCTTGACGGCTTCGATCTGGGCCAGCGGGCCGACCGAACCAGGCTGCTGCGGCTCGATGCCGTCGCGGGCCATTTTCAGCATGGCCAGGGCGTGCAGCGGGATGTCAGGGCGCGACCAGGCGTCCGGAGCAGGGGACAGGTCGTCGGTGTTGGTTTCGCCAGGCACCTTGAACACGGTCAGGGTGTACTTGTCGGCGATGGCCGGACGCGAGGTGAACCACTCGCCGGCAGCCCAGGATTCCAGCACGGCCTTGGCGTGAACGTTGCCGGCCTTGGCTTTTTCGGCCACATCGTGGAAGGCATCGAACATCAGCAGGGTGTGCTTGAGCTGTTCGGCCGCGACGGCGCCCAGTTCGGCGTCATCCAGCAGTGCGACCAGCGTTTCGATGTTGTAGCCGCCCTGCATGGTGCCCAGCAGTTCGGTGGCGTGCTTGCGGTCGATCAGAGGCGACTTGGCTTCGCCCTTGGCGACGGCGGAGAGGAAAGCGGCCTTGACGTAGGCAGCTTCGTCGACCCCTGGCGGTACGCGGTTGGTGATCAGGTCTACGAGGAAGGCTTCTTCGCCGGCCGGCGGGTTTTTCAGCAGCTCGACCAGGCCTGCAGTTTGTTCGGCGTTCAGCGGCTGGGGCACGATACCCAGGGCGGCACGCTCTTCGATGTGTTTGCGGTAGGCTTCAAGCACAGTTATTTCCCTCATCAGTGGTCCCTAAAGGGGGTCCGGGACGCTCATCCAGCATTCAATGCACCCATGCGCTGCCACGGCTTTGTGGGCCGCCCAGCCAGAGTCGCAAAGAATCCTTACAGAAGCTGCTTTCAAAGTTTTACGCCTGCAGAACGGGGAGCTGATGAGGGCTGGCACGGGCATGCGAGGGATGCATGGCCCGGGCCAACGCCGTTCTACCGGATGAACTGTGCTCGTGACGCTTTGAAAACAGCTTCCAACGGACATTGTTGCCTTTGAAAAGGCGGGATGATTCTACGGCAAAAAAAGCTCGAACGTAAGGCGGCGAAGATGACTTTAACGAGTGACCCTGGTTAGACAAAGGGCTAACATGAGCCCGTGTTCCACCGCCAAGCTGTTGTTTTTCATGTCCAACAAGTCCATCAAGACCCCTTGCGTCGGCCTGTGCTCCACGGTGTACGGAGACACGGTTTGCCGTGGCTGCAAGCGGTTCCACCACGAAGTGATCAACTGGAACGGCTACGACGATGCGCAGAAGCGCGCCGTGTGGCTGCGCCTGGAGCAACTGCTGGTGCAGGTGATGATGGCCAAGCTGGAGGTGTTCGACAAAGGCCTGCTGCGCCAGCAACTGGAGCAGCGTTCCATCCGCTTTGTCGAGCAGCAGTCGGAATATTGCTGGGCATACCAGCTGATTGCCCGCGGGGCGCGAATGATCCGCGACCTGGAAGCCTACGGCATGGTGCTGCTGCCGGAATTCCGCGACTGGGAGCTGCCGCAGTTGCGCGACGCCATCGACCGCGAGTTCTTCCTGCTGTCCGAGGCGCATTACCAGCGCTACATCGCCCCGGCGTTCCTGCAACAGGCTTTGGAGTAGGCTATTTCCCGCTGATTTCGGGCGGCATCGCTCGCGTAGTGTCCGGCGTTTTCCATGTACAGGAAGCGCCCATGAGCGACTATGTCTACCACCCGGAATTTTCCTTTTTGGCTCGCTGCTGGTGGCAGCTGGGCGATGAACTTCTGCATCCCGATCAGTGGGATGCTTCGACCGCCAGGCTTGCGCCCATGTGGCTGCATTATGGCGGGGCCGGGTTTCACAACGACCACTGGTACCGGTATCTGCGGGCTGAGCCCGGAGGCACCGGGCCATTGCAGCTGGAGCCATGGAGCTACACCTTGCCCAGTCATGTGTATGGCGAGCTGTTCTGGTTCGGAGCCTATGTCAGCGGTACGGACCGGACCGGCGCGACGCTGCGCTATGAAATGCGGCCTTATGACCGAAACTGGAAACCGCTGAACCGGATTGTCTACAGTAAGCCGGGGGCGCTGTCAGGCTTTGCAGGCTATGCGGGCGTAAAGGACCAGACCGAGGCGGCGGCCGGGCGTCAGCATCTGGCCGATCCGCAGCACCTGTGGAACCTTTCGGGTATCAACCACAACGATATCAAGCGCGGGGCGCGGTTATGCAATGTCGTTCTGGTCGACGCCGCCGGGCAACAGGCCAGGCGCCTCGCCAACCGGGAGGCGTGGCTGATAAACACGCTGACTGGCGAGCCAGGACTGATGGCCCTAGAAGTGCTGGACTACGCCCATGAAGCGCGTGATGTCGCCTGGGGCACGGGCCTGCAGCGGGCGGGCAGCAGTCATGTGTTCAAGGCAGAGCACAGTTTCATCGCCAGTTTGTGCTGGCGGCCCGACGAGGCGCCAGCCGGCCCTGCCGGCTCCGCGGATGGCGTGCAGGGCTTGGTGGCAGCTCGCTTTGACGAAGGCTGGGAGTGGAACCCACGTGCAAGGTTGAGTGTGGAGCAGGCCGATTCGTTGGGCACGCGCTGGCGCGACGATGAAACCCGGCCGGCATGCGAGCGTTTCTGGTTTGCCGCTTACCTCGAAAACGGGGTGTATGCGTATGAGATCTGGCCGCTTGACGCGCGTGGTCGGCGCCTGAAGTTCACCCTGCGCAAACAGAAGGGCTGGACCATGAGCCTGGCGCAGCGCTGGCAATCGGTTCGTGCGGAGGCGGATTTTCTCTGGCATCTGGACGGGTTGGACCCGACTGCCTTGCAGGTGGGGGCAACAGTGGCCAACGTGAAACTCAGGCACAGCAGTGGCCGAGTCGTGAAGCTGGCAGATCGCAGCGAACGCAGGCTGGGTACGGAGGCGCTGGGTGAGGAAGGATCCCTGACTGTGCAGGTGGTGGAAACCTCGGCCAGGTTCTAGGGGGGGCGCAAGGGCGCTGCTACAGCGCCCTTGCCGGGGTTCAGTCGCCGCTGTACTCGCAGCCGCTGGTGCAGGTCTCGTGGATGCGGACCTTCGACAGTTCCGGCAGCAGCGGCTTGACCTGGTCCCAGATCCACTTGGCGATCACTTCGCTGGTGGGGTTTTCCAGGCCCGGGATGTCGTTCAGGTAGTTATGGTCCAGTTGCTCGTAGATCGGCTTGAAGATCGCCTTGATCTCGGCGAAATCGCGGATCCAGCCGGTGTGCGGGTCGAGCGGGCCGGTCAGGTGCAGGCCGACCTTGAACGAGTGGCCGTGCAGGCGACCGCATTTGTGCCCGGCAGGGACGTGCGGCAGGCGGTGGGCCGACTCGAATGTAAATTCTTTAAAAATTTCCACGCTGTCATAACTCTGTGTGAATCAAGAATGCGCGCAGTCTACCAGCATGGCCGCTACAAGGCTTGCAGGCGTTCATGCAACCGCCCGGTGGCAATCAGCTCCAGCAGCTCGTCGCCCAGCCGCTGGCTCTCGGCAATGGCCTTGTACCAGTAGCGCTTGCGGCCAGGCGCATCGCCCATGAAACGCTTGAAGTCGTTGCGGTCGGGCAGCTTGCCGTAGGGCAGCGCCGCCAGGTACTGCGGCGAGGGTGTCATCAGCAGCACGTTCTGCAGGCGGGTGGCATCGCCCTTGCGCCAGGGCAGGGCCTTGTCGAACCAGCCGGGTACGACCTTGTCGGTGAAGTGCGGGTACAGCACCAGGTCGTCGCCGCGGTAGGGCAGGTCGAGGTGGTAGTCCAGCAGGCCGCCGTCGCGGTAGGTGCCTGCACCTGCGCCTGGGATGTCTTTCACACCTTCCATGACCATGGGGATGGACCCTGAGGCGAGCAAGGCATGGCGCAGGTTGGCCAGGTCCAGCGGCAGGCAGCGCGAGGGGAAGTCGGTCAGTGCGTCGAGCGGCGGCGTGGCGCGGCCGTCGTGCAGGATGATGCGCTCGAAGTGCCGGGCCAGGCGCGAACGGCCGAGCAGGTTGCTGGCGATCACCGAACCCAGGCCGAGGCCCAGGCGGCCGCGATGGTCGTGGGCGAGCTGGCCATGGCTCTTCACTACCAGGATGTTCAGGCGATAGTGCGGGTTGGCCAGCAGTTGGCCGTCGCGGCCTTGCAGCAGGTTGTCGAGCATGTGTTGGCAGCTGCGGCTGATTTCGGCCGGGGTGACGCCCTTGGCGAAATCCTGCTCGGTGTACAGTTCGCCCAGGCGACGGATGCCTGCGACCGGGTCGTCGAGGCAGGCACTGGCGAAGCGCCAGGCGCCGATCGAGGCGCCGATCAGCGCACGTTGGCGTGGTGCCGACGGCAGCCACTCACCGAACAGCGCCAGGTCCAGGCCCTGGATGCCCAGCGGCTTCGGCCCGCCAGCCGCACCCGGCAGCACACCGACATCGGCCGCCTGCAGGCCGCGCTCGCGGACCTGCCGCAGGGCACGTTGGCCGGCCTTGAAGGTGAGGGCGGGGTACTTGATGTGAATGGCGCTCATGGCGGGTCTCTTGGGCAGCAGGCGGTCATTATAAGGCTTCATGCGAATACCCTGTGGGAGCGGGTTCACCCGCGAAGCATGCAACGTGGTGTATGGCACCGGCTCCGCCGGTGTTCGCGGGCAAGCCCGCTCCCACAGGGACCGCGCGGGATTCGGTGATGGCGTGAAAGCAGCCTGACCTGCGCTATCATGGCGCCAGTTGTTTTCAGGTTGAATTAAGGACCGGTGGTTAATCTTAACCCCGTAGACAACTTGCACAGTTCTCAGGAGAGAAGAACGATGAAACACATGACTGCCCTGTTCACCGTAGCCGCCGCCCTTGCCCTGGGCGCCCATTCCGCCATCGCCAAGGATGTGCAGCCCGACGAAGTGGTCAAGCTGGTCAATGCCAAGACCGTCAAGTCGCTGGACGAACTCAAGGCCGCCGCCGTGGCCAAGCACCCGGGTGCCACCGTCACCGACTCCGAGCTTGAAGACGAGTACGGCCGCTACATCTACAAGGTCGAGTTGCGCGACACGCAGAACGTCGAATGGGACGTGGCGCTGGACGCCAAGACCGGTGAAGTGCTGAAGGACGAGCGGGACAACTGATGACCCACCTACTGCGGCCGGCGCGCTACCTCGCGCTGGCCCTGCTGGCCGTGTGTTCCCTGGCCGTTGCCCGCGACCTGGACCAGGACGAAGCCCTGGAACTGCGCCAGAAGGGCATCATCCTGCCACTCGAGCATCTGCTGGAAACCGCCCTGGGGCGTCACCCCGGGGCGCGCCTGCTGGAGGCCGAGCTGGAAGAAGACGACAATCGCTACGAATACGAAGTCGAGTTGCTGACGGCTGAAGGCGTGGTGCGCGAGATCAAGCTCGATGCCAGCAGCGGTGCCCTGCTCAAAGACGAGGAAGACGACTGAATGCGCCTGTTGCTTGTCGAGGACAATGTACCGCTGGCCGATGAACTCACCGCCGGCCTGCAGCGCCAGGGCTACGCCGTGGACTGGCTGGCCGACGGCCGCGACGCGGTGTACCAGGGCCAGAGCGAACCCTACGATTTGATCATCCTGGACCTAGGCCTGCCGGGCTTGCCGGGCCTGGAGGTACTGGCCCAGTGGCGTGCCGCCGGCCTGGCCACGCCGGTGTTGATCCTTACTGCCCGTGGCTCGTGGGCCGAGCGTATCGAAGGGCTGAAGGCCGGGGCCGATGACTACCTGAGCAAACCCTTCCACCCCGAAGAACTGCAGCTGCGCATCCAGGCGTTGTTGCGCCGTGCCCGTGGCCTGGCCAACCAGCCGACGCTGGAAGCGGCCGGCCTGCACCTGGACGAAAGCCGGCAGTGCGTGAACCGTGACGGCGTGGATATCCAGCTGACCGCCGCCGAGTTCCGCCTGCTGCGCTACTTCATGCTGCATCCGCAGCAGATCCTGTCCAAGAGCCACCTGGCCGAGCACCTCTACGACGGTGAAACCGAGCGCGACTCCAACGTGCTGGAAGTGCACGTCAACCACTTGCGACGCAAGCTGGGCCGCAGCGTCATCGAGACCCGCCGTGGGCAGGGCTACATCTACGCCGGGAGCGCCGCGTGAAGTCGATCCAGGCGCGCCTGAGCCTGGGCCTGGTGGCGGTGCTGGTGGTGGTCGGCCTGGTGCTGGCGCAGCTGACCCTGTGGCTGTTCGAAGTCGGCCTGCAGCGCTACCTGGAGAACGGCCTGCGCAAGGAAAGCGAAAACCTGCTGGTGGCCCTGGTGCGCGGGCCTTCGGGCCTGCAGCTGGATGAGCGGCGTATCTCGGCTGCCTACCAGCGGCCGTTTTCCGGCTATTACTTCCGCATCGATTTCGATAAAGGCACCTGGCGCTCCCGTTCGCTGTGGGATCTGGACATGCCCAAGCCCGCCGCGCCGGGCCTTTCCGACAGCCACGAACTCGGCCCGGAAGGCCAGCAACTGCTTGCCCTGCGTGCCGACTACCGGCGCCTGGGCCAGGACATCTCGATCAGCGTGGCACAGGATTATTCGCCGGTACGCGAAGGTTTTCGGCGCCTGCAGCAGATCGGCCTGGGCATGGGCCTGGTGGCGCTGATCCTGGTGCTGGTGTTGCAGCGCATCACCGTCACCCGCTCGCTGCGGCCACTGGAGCGGGCACGCCAGCAGATCGCCCAGTTGCAGCAGGGCCAGCGCTCGCAGCTGGATGCCGAAGTGCCCAGCGAACTGGCGCCGCTGGTGGGGCAGATCAACCACCTGCTGAGCCATACCGAAGACAGCCTGCGTCGCTCGCGCAATGCCTTGGGCAACCTGGGCCATGCACTGAAGACGCCACTGGCGGTGCTGCTGAGCCTGGCCTCCAGCGAGCGCCTGAAGGACCTGCCGGATGTTCGCGCGCAGATGCGTGAGCAGCTGGAGCAGATTCAGCAGCGCCTGGCGCGTGAGCTGAATCGTGCGCGCCTGGCGGGGGATGCGCTGCCTGGCGCGCAGTTCGACTGCGACGTCGAGCTGCCGGGGTTGCTGGGGACGCTGGGCATGATCCATGGCGAGGGCCTGCAGCTGGCCAGGGATGTGCCGCCCGGGCTGCTGCTGCCTTGGGACCGCGAGGACTTCCTGGAGCTGCTCGGCAACCTGCTGGACAACGCCTGCAAGTGGGCCGACAGCGAGGTACGGCTGGGTATCGCACCGAATGCCGAGGGCTACCAGGTGTGGGTCGATGATGATGGCCCCGGTATCCCCGAGGGCCAGCGGCAGCAGGTACTGGAGCGCGGTTCGCGGCTGGACGAGCAGGTAGACGGGCATGGGCTGGGGTTGGGCATCGTGCGCGATATCGTCGAGGCCTGGGGCGGGCGCTTGGCGCTGCTGGATAGCCCCCTGGGCGGCTTGCGGGTAAGCATCGACTTGCCGCGCAAGGCTCGGTAATGCCGGGTCCCTGTGGGAGCGGGTTTACCCGCGAACACCGGCGAAGCCGGTGCCATGCACCGTGTCGCATTCTTCGCGGGTGAACCCGCTCCCACAAGTTGCGCGGCGCGCTTGAGGAATTTGCTGGCCATATCACCACTGCAAAAAAATTGCAGTACAGCCGCATTTTTTTGAATTAGCCCAATCTCACCCCACCCGGCAAAATTCCCCCACGAAACCCTGCGGTTTCCATCTCTCCACGGACGGAGCCCCTTGTGCTATTGCAACCGCAATACGAGGCCCAGGCCACCTCGGCTGGGCTTTCTTTTAACCAGAAAAACTACAGATTCCGATTACCTACATGTCTGCCTCGCGTTCCGAAAGTCGTCTGCAGCGGCTGTTGCCAGCGCCCCTGAATATTCCCCCCAAAGAATGGTTGCGTGCCGGTATCGGCGCGTTGCTCGGCCTGTTCCTCGCCGGCTGGCTGACCGGCATGGCCTATGGCCCCAGCATCGCCTTGCACCTGCTCGGCCCGCTGGCGGCTTCGGCCGTGCTGGTGTTCGCCGTGCACTCGGGCCCGTTGGGCCAGCCCTGGCCGGTGCTGGGCAGCTACGCCCTGGCCGGCGCGGTCGGCCTGGCCATGCGCCAGGGCTTCGGCCCGGAGCTGTGGGTGGCCGCTGCCGCCCTGGGTATCTCGATCCTGGTGATGTGCCTGCTGCGCTGCCTGCACCCACCGGGTGGCGGGGTGGCGGTGAGCGCGGTGCTGGCCGACCCGGGGCTGACCGCCATGGGCGACCACCTGCTGGAGCCGGTGCTGCTCAACGCGTTGATCCTGGTAGCGGTGGCAATCCTCTACAACCGCCTCACCGGCGTGCGCTACCCGAAAGGCGCGGTGCCGCGCAAGGACCTGCACCACACCCATGACCCGCTGCCCAGCGAGCGGGTCGGCATCCGCGGAGAAGACCTCGACCAGGCCCTGGAAGAACTGGGCGAGTTCGTCGACGTCACCCGTGATGAACTGGAACGCATCATCCTGGCCACCGAGCAACACGCCCTGCAGCGCAGCCTCGGCGGTATCACCGCGGCCTCGGTGATGTCCCGCGATGTGCAGTTCGCCACGCCCGACACCACTCTGGAGCAGGCCTGGAAAATGCTGGCCAGCCACCACCTGAAAACCCTGCCGGTGCTGCAGCAGGGCAAGCTGGTGGGAATAGTCAGCCTCAGCGACCTGGTCGGCCCGGCCATGCAGCGTGGCCGCTTCAGTTGGCGCGGGTTGTTCGGCCGCAAGGCGGTGCGCATGGAGCAGGTGATGAGCCGCCGGGTAATCAGCGTCAGCAGCCAGCACCCGCTGGAGCGCTTGCTGCCATTGCTGTGCGAACAGGGCCTGCATTGCCTGCCGGTGCTCGATGCCGACCAGTTGGTGGGGGTGATCACCCAGACCGACCTGATCGCCGGCCTCAAGCGCCAGCTGCTCAGCAAGGCCGAGGTTTCAGATAACCGGGTCCCAGCGTTGTGACCAGTCGCTGGCGCCGGCGGCCACCAGCCGGCGCAGGATGGCGAAGGCCTGTTGCAGGGCTTCGCTGTCGCGCTTGCGCGGGTACACCAGGAAGGTCGGGTAGGTGAATTCCGGCGCCTGCGGTACCCGCTCGAACACGCCGCTGTCCAGATAGGCCTGCACCACCCGCGTGCGGAAGTAGCCACTGCCGCCCTGGTCGAGTATGAACTGCAAGGCCAGCGGGCCCAGGTTGAAGCTCAGCGCCGGGCGCGCGCAGTCGGGCAGGGCGGCATCGTGCTGGCGACGGAAGGCTTCGCCCCAGTCGATATAGATGTACGGGTCTGGCTGGGCGACCCGGCGCACACGGATCAGCTTTTCCTCCATCAACTGCTCCACCTGCAGGCCCGGGCCGTAGGTCGGCTGGTAGACCAGTGCGGCATCCAGCAGGCCCATCTCGACCTTGCGCAGCAGCGATTCGCCGTCGCTCACCTCGCTGCGGATGGCATGGCTGGGCAGCTCGCGGTGCAGGGCACTGACCCAGTCGAGCAGCATCGGGTTGCCCAGGCTCACCTCAGCGCCCACGTGCAGCACTTGCTGGCAGCCTTCGGGCAGCGGCAGGTCGCGGCGCGCCGCTTCCCAGGTTTGCACCATCTGGTTGGCATAACTGACGAATGCCTCGCCGTCGCTGGTCAGGCTGGCGCCGTTGCGGCTGCGCACGAACAGCTGGCAGCCCAGTTGCTGCTCCAGGCGCTGCACCCGCGCGGTGATCGCCGTCTGTGACACGAACAGGCGTTCGGCGGCGGCGACCAGGCTACCGCAACGCACGATTTCCAGAAAGGTACGGGCCTGATCGATGTCCATGAGCTGCTCGGTGGCTGAAGGGGTGGCCTATTCTAGAGGCTTTGCACCGTTATGGGGCGTTTTTGCGTTGTCTGCAAATTTGCAGGTCGGTTGTGACTTTAGTCCCATGGCGGCGCGGGTGTAGCGGTCCATACTCAAGTTTCGCCCTTCAATAACAACAAGTACCGGGTTTCTTTCGATATGAGCTACCAGCACAGCTACGCCCATTCCATTTCCGACCCTGCCGCTTTCTGGGCGGAACAGGCCGCGCACCTGGCCTGGCACCGCAAGCCTGCCCTCACGCTGCAAGACAATGCCGACGGCACCCACCGCTGGTTTGCCGATGGCCGCCTGAACAGCTGCTACCTGGCCCTCGATCACCAGATCGAGCAGGGCCGTGGCGAGCAGCTGGCGCTGATCTACGACTCGCCGGTGACCGGCGTGCAGCAGGCCTACACCTACCACCAACTGCGCGACGAGGTGGCGCGCCTGGCCGGGTTGTTGCGCCAGCTGGGGGTGAACAAGGGCGATGGCGTGATCATCTACATGCCCATGGTGCCGCAGGCGGCCATGGCCATGCTGGCCTGCGCGCGGATTGGCGCAGTGCACTCGGTGGTGTTCGGTGGCTTTGCCGCCAACGAGCTGGCGTTGCGCATCGACGATGCCCGGCCGACGCTGCTGCTGACGGCCTCCTGCGGGCTGGAGTTCGACCGGGTAATCGAATACAAGCCGCTGGTCGATCGCGCCCTGCAACTGGCCCGCCACCAGCCGCGCAACGTGCTGGTGCTGCAGCGCCCGCAGGCGCGTGCCCAGCTGCAGCCAGGCCGCGACCTGGACTGGCAGGCGGCATTGGCCAAAGCCGAGCCGGTGGCACCGGTGGAGCTGGACGCCGGCGACCCGCTTTACATCATGTATACCTCTGGCACCACCGGCAAACCCAAGGGCATCGTGCGGGAAAACGGCGGCAATGCCGTGGCGCTGTGCTACGCCATGCGCCATATCTACGGCATGCAGGCCGGCGATGTTTGGTGGGGCATATCCGATGTGGGCTGGGTGGTCGGCCATTCGCTGATCGTCTATGGGCCGCTGATGAGCGGCTGCACCACGGTGTTCTACGAAGGCAAGCCGATCCGCACCCCGGACGCCTCGGCCTACTGGCGGGTGGTGGAGCAATACAAGGTCAATGCATTGTTCTGCGCGCCTACGGCCATGCGCGCCATCCGCAAGGAAGACCCCGAGGGGGAGCTGATCCGCAAGCACGACCTGAGCTCGCTGCGCCAGTTGTTCCTGGCTGGCGAGAAACTGGATTCCAGCACTCACGAATGGCTGGAACGGGTCAGTGGCAAGCCGGTGCATGATCATTGGTGGCAGACCGAGACCGGCTGGCCGGTCACCGCGCCCTGCGTAGGGCTGGAAGGCAGCGCGGCGAAGCCGGGGTCGAGCAACCGGGCGGTGCCGGGCTATCACGTGCGCGTGCTGGATGACGAGGGCCACCTGCTGGGGCCCAACCACCAGGGCTCGATCGTCATCGCCCTGCCATTGCCGCCCGGGTGCAGCCAGACGTTGTGGGGCGACCATGAGCGTTACCTGCAGGCCTACCTGCGGACCTACCCGGGGTATTACCACACCGGCGATGGTGGCTACCTGGACGATGACGGCTTCGTCTACATCATGGGGCGCACGGATGACGTGATCAACGTGTCCGGGCACCGGCTGTCCACCGGCGAGATGGAGGACCTGGTGGCACGCCACCCGGCGGTGGCCGAGTGCGCGGTGATTGGCGTGCATGACGAGATCAAGGGGCAGGTGCCGTTGGCCTTGGTGGTGCTCAAGGACGGCGAGGGCATTGCCGAGGCGCAGTTGCTGGTGGACCTGGTGGGTAGCGTGCGCGAGGAGATTGGCGCGTTGGCGTGTTTCAACCGGGTGCGGTTGGTGAAGCGGCTGCCCAAGACCCGCTCCGGGAAGATTCTGCGGGCGGTGCTGCGCAAGATTGCCGACGGGCAGGACTATGTGCCGCCATCGACCCTGGATGACCCGGCGGTGCTGGGGGAGATCGAGGCGGTGCTGGCGGATTTGCCCAGGGCGGGTTGATGTTTTGACTTTGCTGGCCTCTTCGCGGGCATGCCCGCTCCCACAGGTATTGCACAGTTCTCAAGGCTTGTGACATCCCTGTGGGAGCGGGTTTACCCGCGAAGAGGCCGGCCCAGGCAATGCAGTTCTAGGGCCCTACCTGATGCAGCTGCCCCAACCGGCTGCGCGTACGCATCAGGTCGGCAAGCGGCCCGCCCAGGCTTTCTTCCAGCGGCCGTTTGCCGATCACCAGCACCTGCCGGTCCTGGTCATACAGCACATCCACCAGGTTGACGAAACGTTGCTGCGCCGCCAGCGAACATTCAGACAGATCATCCAGCCCATCGATGATCCACTCATCGTACTGCCCGGCCAGCACCAGGTAGTCGATCACTGCCGTGGCCTTTTCGCACAGGTCGTCAAAGCCAAGCACCACCCGCCGGCCATCGACGGCCAGCGCGCGCAGCGGGCGCTTGTTCACTTCCAGCATCACCGGCTGCGGCTCGGGCACCTTCAGCGCCTGGCGCTGCGCTGCATTGCCCGGCCACACATAGTGGCCCCGGGTAAAGCGCTGATGCTCGCGGTTGGCCGGCAGGCTGCGGAAATCGGTATCGCCACCCACTTCCAGCACTTCCATCGCGCTGTTGATCAGGCGGATCACCGGCAGGAAACGTTCGTGGTACAGCGGGTTGGGCAGCAGCCCTTCGGGTGCATAGTTGGACGTCACCAGCAGGAACACGCCGCGGCTGAACAACGCATTGAACAGCCGGGTGAGCAGCATGGCATCGCCAATGTCGTGCACATGGAATTCGTCGAAGCACAGCACCTGGCAATCGCCCACCAGCTCGTCGAGGGTCGCGCCCAATGCATCGTCCAGCGCCCGGTGGCGGTGCATGCCCTGGTGCAGGCGGGCGAAGAAGTCATGGAAGTGCAGGCGCAGCTTGGCCTGCACCGGCACCGCCTGGAAAAAGCCATCGAGCAGCCAGCTCTTGCCCCGGCCTACCGAACCGTACAGGTACAGGCTGCGCGGCTGGCCTTGTTCGAGCTGCGCCAGTTGTTCGGCCATGCAGTGGATCACCCGGCGTTGGCCGTCGCTGAGCTGGTAACCGCGGCTGTGCGCCTTGTCCTCGAACCAGCCGAGCAGTTCGCTCTGGTTGGCGGCGGCGCCGCGCAGGCGTTGGCCAAGCTGGCGTAGCGGGGTAGGGATCCAGGCAGGCAAAAGCAAAGCTCCTTGGGCGATGGCGGGGCAGCGTGCAGCTTGCCCGAGGGCGGCCATTTTGACCAATACAGAAAGTGCGCGGCAATCATCGCCTGATGAGATAGGTTTGCCATGGCAGGCGTACAGTAGAGGCTGGAGCCGATGCGAGGAGGGGCGAGCATGCACGCCGACCATGATCTACAGCGTTTCGTCGAGGCGCAGAACCCTGTGTATGACCAGGTGATGCAGGAGCTGCAGGCCGGGCGCAAGCGCAGCCACTGGATGTGGTACGTGTTCCCGCAGCTCGATGGCCTGGGCCACAGCGCCATGGCCGAACGCTATGCGCTGGCCGGTATCGACGAGGCTCGTGCCTACCTGGCTCATCCGCTGCTTGGCCCACGCCTGGAGGCCTGCGTGACTGCGCTGTTGCAGCACAGCGACAAGAGCGCCCGTGAAATGCTCGGCAGCCCCGACCACCTCAAGCTGCGCTCGTGCCTGACCCTGTTCGCCCGGGCGGCGCCCGACAACCCGCTGTTCCAGCTGGCGCTGGTGCAATTTTACGGCGGTGATCAGGACGCCCTGACCCTGGCCATGTTGCAGGGTTAGCTCAGGCCTTGTGCTCCAGTTGGCGCTCGATCATGTACTTCACTGCCAGCCGACGTTCTTTCAGGCGGCGCAGGTCTTCATCCTCGAAGTTGCCCGCCGAGATCGACTCGGCGGCCAGCACCTGGTTGTCGATGTCCATGTACTCGTCCAGCAGCCGGTCCAGTGCCTTGTCCTGCTGACGGCGTTGCTGGACGATTTCGCGCGGGTAGTGCAAGTCCTGGTAAAGGTCGTGGGAGACAGGCATGGGGTCCTCCTTGGTCAATGCAGATGGCTCATCTGATTGGAAGGGAGGAAAGCGATTGTGTTGAAGCCAAGCGGGCGGAAAACGACGGATGGTCGCCGCGCCAACCCCGAAAATGACTAACTCGCTGTTTTTTGGTAATTTTTTTTCATCAGGGGGTTCACAGACCGAAAGTTTGTTGTTAAAGTGCCGCGCATTCCAAGACAACAACCCAGTTGTCACTCAGTTGGAATTGTCAGAGCAGCAAACGCTGCATCCGATACAGGGGCGTCGCCAAGCGGTAAGGCAGCAGGTTTTGATCCTGCCATGCGTTGGTTCGAATCCAGCCGCCCCTGCCATTTTCTTGCTTCAAACGTATCTCGGTCCGGTGCTTGGAAAGGCAAGCGCTGGGCTTTGTCGTTTCCGCAGGTTTTGTCGCGGGCTGTTCGGTCACCTGGCAGTTCCAAGCATCTCGTTCAGCAAGCGGGCCAGTTCATCGGCCTGTACCGGCTTCTGGATCACCAGGCTGCCCGGCAACTCCAGCCCCTGCAATTCTGCATAACCGGTAAGCAGTACCACCGGCAGGTGCGGGTACCGCTCGCGTGCCGCCACTGCCAGTTGCGCACCGTTGAACTCGGGCATGGCGAAATCGCTCAGTAGCAGGTCGATCTGCTCATCCAGCAAGGCCAAGGCCTGTTCGCCACTGTGCGCCTGGCGCACCTGGTAGCCGTACTGGCGCAACACATCGCCGAGCATGTCGCGTACCAGATGGTCGTCATCCACCAGCAGCACGGTGCGATTACGGCCGCTTTCGCTTATCGAATGGCTGAACAGCGACGGCACCGGTTCGTTGACGGCTTCACCCTTGACTGCCGGCAGATACACGGCCACCTGCGTGCCACGCCCAGGCGTGGTGTCGATGCGCACGCCACCCCCGGACTGTTTGGCGAAGCCGAATACCTGGGCCAGGCCCAGGCCCGAGCCCTTGCCGATATCCTTGGTGGTGAAGAACGGCTCGAATACCTTGGCCAGCACCTCTTCACTCATGCCGCAGCCGGTATCGCGGATGCTCAGCATCACGTACTCGCCAGGGTCCGGGTCTTCCGGGCGCTGCGGGCGGGCGTCGATCCGGGTATTGCGGGTCGACAGCGTCAGTTGGCCGCCGTCGGGCATGGCATCGCGGGCATTGATCGCCAGGTTGAGAATGATCATTTCGGTCTGGGTCGGGTCGGTCAGCGCCTGCCACAGGGTTGGTTCCAGGTCCAGGCGCACCGAGACATTGCCGCCCAAGGTGCGGCGCAGCAACTCTTCCAGGCCGGCCAGGGTGCGGTTGAGGTTCAGCGCCACCGGTTCCAGGCGTTGGCGACGGGAGAAAGCCAGCAACTGCGAGGTCAGCTTGGCGCCGCGCTCGCCGGCTTCGCGGATGTGCGTGAGCCGCGCACGGGCTTTTTCAACGTCGGCTTTGGCCAGGTCGCGCTCGAGGAAGCTGGCACCGGTGAGGATTACCGTCAGCAGGTTGTTGAAGTCGTGAGCCACACCGGCGGTCAGCTGGCCGACCGCTTCCAGCCGCTGCATCTGCTGCAGCGCGGCCTCGATACGTTCGCGCTCGGCGATCTGCTCGCGCAGGCGGGCGTTGGCTTCGGCCAGGCCCAGGGCGGCTTCGCGCTCGCTGGTGATGTCGCGCGCCACCACGTACAACAGGGTGTCTTCCGGCACCACCACCCACGACAACCAGCGTTGCTGGCCACCGGCATCCAGGATACGCCCGACAAAACGGGCGCTGGTGCGGCCATGGGCGAGGGCGGCCAGTTCGGTGAGCAGCAGTTCCTGGTCGGGCTCGGGCAGCAGGTGCAGCAAGGACAACTGGCTCAGGCGTTCGCGGGACAAGCCAAGGCTGGCTTCCCAGGCGGGGTTCAGCGCGACTGGGGTCAGGTCCTTGTTGAGCACGGCCAGCAAGTCCTGCGACAGCTCCCAGGCACGGTCGCGTTCGCGGGTGCGGCGCTCGACCCTTTCACCCAGCATCTCGTTGAGCTGGTGCAGTGCCTGGTTGGCCAGGCGCTGGGCATGGATGTCCTGCAGCACCCCGGAAAAACGCATGCATTTTCCGTCGACGAACTGGCTCTGGCCACTGCTGAGCAGCCAGCGCGGTTCCAGGCCAGCGGGTTGGGCGATGCGGAATTCGACCCGATACAGGCCGCCACTTTCCGGGCACATGGCGTGCTCCACCGCCTCGCGCACCTGCGGCAGGTCGTCGGGGTAGATGCCGGCGTAAAACACCTCGAGGCTCATTTCGGTATCGGCGGGCAGGCCGAACAGGGTCTTGCAGCGGTCATCCCACAACAACAGGCCTTCTTGCGGGCGCATGTCCCAGGTGCCCATGCCGGCAGCGTCGATGGCAATGCGTGCACGTGCCTCGACGTCGGCCAGGGCTTCTTCGGCGCGGCGCCGGCGCTGGCGCTCCTGCACTTCGGTCAGGGCCCGGCGTACGGCCTTGGGCAGCAGCGGCAGGTTCTTCTTGAGTACATAGTCGGTGGCGCCCAGGCGGATCATTTCCACCGCATGTTCTTCGCCATAGATGCCAGACAGGAAGATGAACGGAATGTCCGGTGCCAGGCGCTGGGCGATGGCCAGCACTTCGGTGCCGGACGAGCCCGGCAGCACGCAGTCGCACAGGATCAGGTCGTAGCGGGCCTCGCTCAGGGCTTGCTCGACACCGGCATGGTCGAACACCAGTTGCGCCTGCACTTGCAGCCCGCTGCGCTCCAGGCGCATCAGGGTCAGTTCGGCGTCCATCGAGTTGTCTTCGACCATCAGCAGTTTCAGCGGCGTTGGCTGCATCGTCGCGGGCACCTCAGATGCTGCCACGCCGGTTCAGGCGCAGCGAGCCGGGTGGCGGTTCGTTGAGTACCGCCCAGAACACCCCCAGGTCGGAAATGGCGGCGACGAATTCCTTGAACTCCACCGGCTTGACCACGTACGCGTTCACCCCCAGCTCGTAGGCGCGCAGCAGGTCGGGCTCTTCGCGCGAGGACGTCAGCATCACCGTCGGGATGCTGCGCAGTTCGGCGGTGGCGCGTACTTCCTTCAGCACCTCCAGGCCGTCGACCTTTGGCAGTTTCAGGTCCAGCAGCAACACGGCGGGGTTGCCGTCGTCACGTTCGGCATAGGCATTGCGCCGTAGCAGGTAGTCGAGTGCCTCGGCACCGTCACGCAGCACGATGACCTCGTTGGCCAACTGGCTGCGTTCCAGCGCCAGGAGCGTCAGCTCCAGGTCCCGTGGGTTGTCTTCGACCAGCAGGATGGGTTTGAGCATGATGGTAGCGGTGCCTCAGGTAGTCGCGGGATGGCGCGGGAGGGTGAAGTGGAAGGTTGCACCCTGGCCAACCTTGCCATGGGCCCAGACCCGGCCGTCATGGCGTTCGATGATGCGACGCACGCTGGCCAGGCCGATCCCGGTGCCTTCGAAGTCTTCCATGCGGTGCAGGCGCTGGAACACGCCGAACAGTTTGTTGGCGTAGGCCATGTCGAAGCCCACGCCGTTGTCGCGAATGCAGATCTCGGTTTCGCCCGGGTGTTGCACGGCACTGATGCCGATGCGCGCCGGGGTGCGCCCACGTGTGTATTTGATGGCGTTGGCCAGCAGGTTGTGCAAGGCCATGTTGATGAACGCCGGGTCACCGACCACCTTGGGCAACTGGGCAATGTCCCAGACAATTTCGCGGTTTTGGTAGTCGGGCGCCAGTTCGCTGCGAATGGCCTCGACCAGGGCGTTGAGGTCGACCTCGGACAGGCGCAGGGCAGAGCGGCCCATTTGCGAGAAGTTGAGCAGGTTGTCTACCAGGCTTCCGGCAAAATGCGCGGCTTCCTCGATGTGTTGCAGAAAGCGCCTGCCGCGCTCGCTGAGGCCCTGGCCCTCGATTTCGCCGAGCAGTTCGGAGTAGCCGGCAATATGGCGCAGGGGCGCGCGCAGGTCATGGGACACGCTGTAGGAAAACGCTTCGAGCTCCTTGTTCGAGCGGCGCAGCTCCCCAGCCAGCTGCGCCAGTTCCTCGGCCTTGCGCAGGACAATGCCGAGCACTGCCGTGCGCAGCTCCTGCACGCCTTCGATGACCAGCGGGTGCCAGGGTTCGCAGTAGCCGCGCAGTTTTTCCTGCCAGCTTTCGAAACTGTGCCGCGGGTCGAGGTTGCCCTGCGGCCCGACCTGTTTGTTCGGCTGCCCGGCCCAGTTCACCGTGCGCACCTGCTCGGGGCGGAACCACAGCAGGTAGTGCGAGTGGATCTGCGAAATGGCCACTGCCAGCACACCGCCTGCGTGGGCCGCGAGCTCGGGCAGTTCATCGATGTCGCGGCGCAGGTTGTCGCTGTGGAACACGCTCTCTTCGCCGCGCTGGGAGAGCCAGTGCACCAGGGCGTTTACCTGCGCGGCCGGAGGGGTCTTGCCGATCAGGTCGCAACGTTCGGCGGATATGACCGCGGCACCTTGGGCGCCGGCGAAGGCCAGCAGTACTTCCGGCAAGTCGCGCAGGCCGTCGCCGACACTGTCATGGTCGGCCATGGACGAGATCATGCGCACGATGTGTTGGCGCAGCTCCAGCAACTGGCGAGTGTTGGCGTGAGACTCGCGCGACTCGATCTGCAGCGACAGCACACTGGCCAGCAGTTCGCAGGCGGTACGGGTGCGCAGGTCCACCGGGCGCGGCTGTTCGTGGTGACAGGACACCAGCCCCCAGAGTTGCCCGTCGACCACGATCGACAGCGACATCGATGCCAGGGTACCCATGTTGCGCATGTACTGCAGGTGCACTGGCGACACGCTGCGCAGCGCGGCAAAGCTCAGGTCCAGCGGCTTGCCGGTGCGCGGGTTGGCAGCTGGCAGCAACGGCGAGGCCTGGTAGTTGGCGTCCTCGATCACGCGGATGCGGTTGATTCGGTACAGCTCGCGCGCCTGGCGCGGTATGTCCGAAGCGGGGAAGCACAGGCCCAGGTAGCTCGGGTACCCCGGGTCGGCCACCTCGGCCAGCACCTGGCCGTTGCCTTCGGCATCGAAGCGATAGGCCTTGACCCGGCCGAAGCCGGTGATGCGCTTGAGCTGCAGCACGGTTTGCTGCAGCAGTTCCTCGAGGCTGCCGGCCTGGTGCAGGCGGCCTACGAAGCTGCGCACCAGCGGGTAGTAGTCGCCTTGCCCGGCAAGGTCCGCCGGCAGACGAGGGGGTTCGAATTCGGCGATCAGCACCTGGTCGTGACGATGGACCAGCAGGTGCAGGTTGCCGCGGCAAGGCGCGTCCTGGCGCAGGTGCACATCGCTGATGTGGAACGGAAAGACCTCGTCCTGCGGCAGGCGCGCCAGGTGCAGGCGCAGGTCGAAGGCACCGCTGACCAGTTCGGCGAAGTCGCGACCTATCAGTTCACTGGCCGGTATGCCCAGCCAGTGCTCGACATTTTCGCTGGCCTGGAGTACTCGCATGTCGGTTTCGTCCAGCACCAGCAGGAAACCGTGGGGCTGGATGCTGCCAGGCAGCTGGATCGGCTCCTGGGCGCAGCGCTCGAGGGCTTGGGTGAGCGTGCTGTCTGCAATCATCTATGAAAACGCTCCTGTCGTGTCCTTCCATGCATGCCGCATGAGTCTAGGCAGGATGAAGGGGATACACCCTAACAGAATATCGGTCCGGATAACGGCCTTTGGCCATTTGAGGAGAATGTCGGCGATGCGTTCTGTGTCGTGCGGCTTTTTTTTCAGGTGGTAGCGCTTTTTGGCTAATACAAAAAAATGGCTCGATGCCAGCAGCGTGATGCCACTCCGCTGCTACGCTCAGGTCAGCAGACATCGACAAGGATAATTAGGTGACGGAGCGCTACCTGGCCGCCCTGTTGGGCCTTATGTTGAGCAGCAGCGCCATGGCGGCGGACTTCCTGGTGGAGGTGCGGGTGCTGGTGCAGCGCGGCTGCATGCTGGTCAACCAGCCCCGCGATGCCGGTGCACAGGCGCTTGGGCGCATCGACCTGGGCGCTGCTGCACGGCTGGATGGCCCTGGGGCGCCGCTCACCGGCGCGCTGTTGAGCCAGCGCCCGCCACGCCTGGAATGCAATCCCCACACCCCCTATCAGGTCCGCGTCGACGGTGGTCTGCATGGCGGCGTCGGCGAGTTGCGCTTCCTGGCCAGTGACGATGCCACGGCCCGGCCCATCCCGTATCGCCTTTACCGCGACGCTGCCTGGCGCGAACCGCTGGCGGTGAACGTGGCGCATTCGGCGCGGGTGCCGAACAGCGGTTCGGTCGAGCTGCCGTTGTTTGCTCGGATCGACAAGCTGGCCTGGGTACCGCCTGCAGGCTTGTACGCCGACCTGCTCAAAGTGACCGTCAGCTGGTAGGGATGCCGCCATGCACAAGGACGCGATGCCATGAACCGTACCTCGATCCTGCTGCTTTCCCTGGGCCCGCTGCTGGTGCCCGGTGGTGCCGCGCATGGCACCAGCACCGGTTTCATCCAGGCGCGGCTGGTGATCAGCACCGCTTGCCAGATCAGCAGCAACGAGACGCAACCGGCAACGGTGGGTAACCCCGGCCTGATGGACTTCGGCGAGCGCGGACCGAACTGGGACCAGCCGCTGCGCAGCCGGGTTGATGATGTGAGCGGCGAAGGCAGCCTGCAGATCAGTTGCACGCCCGAGGTGCGGGCGTTCAACGTGCGCATCAACGGCGGCCTGAATGGCAGCGACGGCATACGGCGCCTGAGCAACGGCCGCGAGCTGATCCCCTATCAACTGGCGATCGACCCAGGCGGTAACAGCCGCTACGGCATCGGCCAGGCGCGTGCCTTCACCATCAGCAGTACCCGGCAGATACCGATCCCCATCTACGGTGTGGTAGTGGCGCAACCGCGCGCGCTGCCGGCCGGGCTGTACCGTGACACCCTGAGGGTGACCCTGGACTGGTAACGACACAAGGAGACTTCGATGCGAACGAACCTTTCACGCTGCATCCTTGCCGGCCTGGGGCTGATGCTGGCTTCCCAGGCGCAGGCCGCCACGACCGGGACCATCGACTCGAAGCTGACCTTGACCGCGGCGTGCCAGGTCAATGGCAGCTCGGGCACTTCGGGGGTGAACTTCGGCGCCCTGGACTTCGGTACTCGCGATGCCCTGTTCACCAGCGCAGACGCCCAGGTGATCGGCGGCGGAGGGGGGGCGATCAGCATTCTCTGTTCGGCCGGCACGGTACCCGTGATCCGCGTGGGTGCAGGTTCCCACGATGGCCAGTCGGCCGGGGGCAGCCGTGCGCTGGCAGATGGCATCGGCAACTTCGTGCCGTACGACTTCTACACCGATGCCGGGCGCACGCAGGTGCTGGCCATCAACGGCACCATCACCTTGCCGACCAGCAGCGGTACGGCCCAGACCGTCAACCTGTATGGCCAGGCGCGCGGCAAGGCCGGCCTGCCGGCGGGGGTGTACACCGACACAGTGTCCGTCGAGCTGTCGTTCTGAACCATGCGCAGCTGGCTGGCGGGCGGCCTGAGCGGCCTTGGCGTGCTGCTGGCCGCGCCTCTGGATGCGGCGACCACCAGCAGCTTCCAGGTGACGGCGCAGATCGTTGCCGGGTGCCTGGTGGTGGGCGGTGTGAGCAGCTTCGGGACGCTCGACTACGGTTCGCAATCGGCGCTGGCCACCGGAGTCATCGGCACCTCGTTGGGCGGCAGCACGGTGACCTTCCAGTGCACCCCGGGGGTGGCCTTGAGCATGAGCGTGGATGGCGGGCAGAACAGTGCCAGTGGCACACGCAACCTCAAGCGTACGGGCGGCACGCAGGTGCTGGCCTACCAGTTGTACCGGGATGCGGCATACAGCCAGAGCCTGGGGATCGGCCAGAGCGTGGCCGTGAGCTACACCGACCCGACGGCGATCAAGCTGCCGGTGTACGGGCGGGTCCAGCTGACCGGCACGCAGCCGGCGGGGACCTACACCGATGTGGTGCAAGTGACGGTGACCTGGTGAATGCACCGGCACCAACGACCGGTATTCAAGGAGAGCTTCATGGGGGCAGGCGCGAAGTGGGCGCGTGGATTGATCGGAGCATTGTGGCTGGCGAGCCTGCCGGCCGGGGCGGCTACCTCGGTGCTGATCTGGCCGATCGACCCGGTGCTGGAGGCTGACCAGAAGGCTGGCGCACTGTGGCTGGAAAACCGTGGCACGGCGCCGGCCAACCTGCAGGTGCGCGTGTTCGCCTGGCGCCAGGGTGACTACCAGGAACAGTACCAGGCGCAGCGCGAGATCATTGGCAGCCCGCCGGTGGCCAACATCGCCCCCGGGCAGAAGCAACTGATCCGCCTGACCCGCACCGGCCCCTCGCCAGTCGGCCAGGAGCAGGCCTACCGCATCATCATCGACGAAATTCCGCCCGCCATCCCTGTCGACAAGGCCGAGCCCGGCACCACCGCGGCGATCCGCCTGCAGATGCGCTACTCGGTACCCCTGTTCGTCTACGGCGAAGGCCTGTGGGGCAAGGCCGATCCCGCGGGCAAGCGCAATGCCGAGGGCGTCGGCAGGCCGCAACTCAGCTGGCGTGCGGTGACTGTCCAGGGCAAGCCGTACGTGGAGCTGCGCAACACCGGCGCGGTGCATGCGCGGCTGACCGATGTGGTGGTGCAGCAGGGCAGCCAGAGCAAGCCACTGGCCGATGGCCTGTTGGGTTATGTGCTGCCGGGGGCCAGCATGCGCTGGCCGGCACCGCTTGCACCGAGTGCCGGCAGTGTGCTGAAGGGGAGGGTAAACGGCCAGAGCAGCGCGGACGCCATCCGCCAAAGCCAATGAGCCTGCGCCTGAATGCCGCGCAGGGGCCAGGGAGGACCCGGCAATGGTTGGAAACCGTGTGTGAGGTGGCTGACAGCGAGGACGCACCGCTGGTGCCTGGGGCTGGCCCTGGTCGGCCCTGGCCTGGTGCTGGCCGACGACCTGCCGCCGCCACCCACGGAGCTGTCCGCGATCGCCGATGCCACGTTGTACCTCGAGCTGCTGGTGAACCAGATGCCCAGGGCTGAACTGGTGCCGGTGCAGCAGCGCGCCGGGCAGTTGTACCTGGACAGCGAGGTGTTGCGGGCGGCCGGCGTCTCGCTGCCGGGCAACCCGCAGGGCGAGGTGGCGCTGGAGGCCATCGCCGGGCTGCACGCCGACTACGACAGCCAGAACCAGCGCCTGCTGCTGCAAGTGCCGCCGGCCTGGCTGCCCGACCAGCAGCTGGGCGACCGCAACCTGTACCCGGCCAGCGATGCGCGCAGCAGTTTCGGCGCCTTGTTCAACTACGACCTGTACCTGAACGACACCGATGACGGCGGCAGCTACCTGGCGGCCTGGAACGAACTGCGTCTGTTCGACAGCTGGGGTACGTTCTCCAGCACCGGGCAATGGCGCCAGTCGTTCAATGGTGCGCCGACCGACGACACGCGCCAGGGCTTCTTGCGTTACGACACCACCTGGCGCTTCACCGACGAACAGCGCCTGCTGACCTACGAAGCCGGTGACCTGATAACCGGGGCCTTGCCCTGGACCAGCTCGGTGCGGGTCGGTGGCCTGCAGTTGTCGCGCGATTTCGCTGCGCGCCCCGACCTGGTCACCTATCCGCTGCCGGCGTTCTCCGGTGAAGCGGCGGTACCGACCTCGCTGGACCTGTTCATCAATGGCTACAAGTCCAGCACCAGCGAATTGCAGCCGGGCCCCTACACGTTGACCAACGTGCCGTTCATCAACGGCGCCGGGGAGGCGGTGGTGGTTACCACCGATGCCCTTGGCCGGCAGGTGTCGACCACCTTGCCGTTCTACGTCACCAGCAGCCTGCTGCAGCAGGGCCTGACCGACTATTCGGTGGCAGCCGGCAGCCTGCGCCGTGACTACGGGGTGCGCGATTTTGCCTACGGCCCAGGGGTTGCTTCGGCCAGCCTGCGCTACGGGGTCAGCGACATCTTCACCCTGGAGACCCATGCCGAAAGCGCCGAATCGCTGATGCTGGGGGGCCTGGGCGGCAACATGCGGCTGGGCAACCTCGGCGTGCTCAACGCGGCCCTGGCGCAGAGCCGGTTCGACGGCGACAAGGGCCACCAGGTCGCCCTCGGTTACCAGTACAACAGCCAGCGCATCGGCTTCAGCTACCAGCGCCTGCAACGCCATGGCGACTATGCCGACCTGACCCGGGTCAACAGCCGGGACATACAGCTGAGCCAGCGCAGCGAACAGGTCACGTTGAGCCTGAACCTGAACGAATACGGCAACATCGGCGCCGGCTATTTCGATGTGCGCGCCGGTGACGGCACACGAACCCGGTTGATCAACCTGAGCTACAGCAGGCCGCTGTGGGGCAACAGCAGCGTGTATCTGTCGGCCAACCGTGAAGTGGGGGACAGCCAGTGGGCGGTGCAGGCGCAACTGGTGATCCCGTTCGACCTGCATGGCACCCTGGCCCTGGGCATGGAGCGCAGCCAGCAAGGCGAAAGCCTGCAGCGGGTCAACTACAGCCGCGCGACGCCGGTGGGTGGTGGTGTCGGTTACAACCTGGGCTACGCCGCCGGTAGCGAGCGCGATGCCTACCGCCAGGCCGATGTCACCTGGCGCCTGCAGTCGGTGCAGTTGCAGGCCGGTGTGTATGGCAGCAGTGGCGAGATGACCCGCTGGGCCGACGCCAGTGGCTCGCTGGTGTGGATGGATGCCGGGCTGTTCGCTGCCAACCGCATCGACGATGCCTTCGTGGTGGTCAGCACCGGTGGTTACGCCGATGTGCCGGTGCGCTACGAAAACCAGGAGGTCGGCCGCACCGATGCCGATGGCCACCTGCTGGTGCCGTACAGCAGCGGTTACTACCGCGGCAAGTACGAGATCGACCCCATGGACTTGCCGCCGGACATCCTCGCGCCGGAAGTGGAACAGCGGGTGGCGGTGCGCCGGGGCAGTGGCTACCTGCTGGAGTTCCCGCTCAGGCGCGTGCTGGCGGCCAGTGTCGAACTGGTGGACGCCGACCGGCAGGTGCTCAAGCTGGGCAGCCGTGTCACCCATGCAGAAAGCGGCAGCCAGGCGGTGGTCGGTTGGGATGGCCTGGTCTATCTGGAAAACCTGGCGCCGCATAACCGTCTGCAGGTGGAGCTGGAAGGGGGTGGGCAGTGCCAGGTGGCGTTCGACCTGCCTGAAGCACAAGGTTCGATCCCCTTGATCGGCCCGTTGGTGTGCAAGTGAAGGCCTGCTGGCGTGGTTTGTGGGCATGCGCCTTGTTGTTGTGGGCGGGCTCGGCCTGGGCCAAGTGCACGTCAGTGCTGACTACGCCGGCGGCGTTTGGTTCGCTCAACTCGACCCAGGTACGTGGCGCGGTACAGACAGCTTCCAGTACCAACTCGGGCCTGCAATGCAACGGTTCGGTGATCAGCGTGCTCAGCAGCACCGACTCCTTCAAGATCAAGGTCACCTCTACCACCAGCGGGCTGGTAGGCCCTACCGGGGATGTGATCCCCTACACGCTGTATGCCGACGCCACGACCACCTATCCGATCACCCGTGGCACCGCCTTCGAATTCAGGACCACCGGCATCCTCGACTTGCTCGGGTTGCTCAACGGTACACCGAAGAACGTGCCCATCTACATGCGCACGCAGGTAGGCAGCAACGTATCGGCCGGGCTGTATCAGGAAACCCTCACTGTCGAGTGGACCTGGGACTATTGCGACGGGATTGGTGTTGGCGGGCTTTGCATAGGGCGAGACCAGGGCACTGGTACCAAGACCCTGCTGGTGAGCATGACGGTGACCAACGACTGCCAGATCACCACACCCAGCATCAATTTCGCCAGCGCGCCGGTGGTGGCGGGGTTCGGTACGGTTAGCCAGAGCCTGAGCGTGTCGTGCACCAAGGGCAGCAACTACACCGTGGGCCTGGATGACGGGCAGAACGTGGCCAATGGGCGACGGCGGATGAAGTCGGCGGCCAACAACTACCTGGCCTATGACATTTTCAAGGGCGCCGGTGCAGTGCGCTGGGGTTCGACAGGGGCAGCGCGACGGGCCAGTACCGATGCCGATGTGAACCCCGGCACGGGTACCGGCACCGGTAGCCAGGTGTTCAACTACAACGCCAAGGTCTACACCGACCAGGCTACACCCCCGGCTGCGACCTATACCGACAGCGTGCTTCTGGATGTGCAGTTCTGAGCGCAGGGACCTTGTGGCAGCGGCGGTCCGCGTAACCTGTGGGAGCGGCTTGAGCCGCGAAGAATCCAACGCGGTGCATGGCACCGGCTACGCCGGTGTTCGCGGCTAAAGCCGCTCCCACAGGGTCCCTGCTAATTCCATGAGTCATGTGCAGTCCTGTGAGAGCCGGCTTGCCGGCGATGGGCCGTTTCAGTCAGCGCAAATCGTCAACCATCTTCGCCAATGTCTCCAGCACCGCCCCGGCCAACGCCTTCGAGCGCGCCCCCGACCACCCGGTGACGGCATCCGGCGCGTCGTCATGGTCCTTGAACGGCATTTCCAGAGTCAGTGACAGGCAGTCATGCGCCATCCCCACCGCATTGCAGGCCAGCGTCGTGTTGGCTTGCCCCGGTTCGTCGCGGGTGTAGCCATGCACGGTCTGGAAGTCGCGGGTCAGGCTGCACAGGGTGCTGCGGAACTGCTCTTCCAGTTTGGCCAGACGCGGCGTGTAGCCGGGGTTGCCCTCGCAGGCCGCGGTGAACACATGGGGAATCTCCTCGTCGCCATGCACGTCGATGAACGCATCCACGCCGTATTGCTTCATCTGCGCCTGGGCGAAGAACACCTCGGGGCTGAGCTCGACGCTGGCGTCCTGCCAGGCACGGTTGAGGTCCTTGCCCTTGAAGTTGGTGCGCAGGTGGCCGAGGAAGGCGCCGTCGGGGTTCATGTTGGGGATCAGGTACAGGTCGGCCTTGGCCAGCAACTGCCGGATCACCGCGTCGTTGGCCTGCAGACGGTCGATCACGCCTTCCATGAACCATTCGGCCATGTGTTCGCCCGGGTGTTGCTGGGCAATCAGCCACAGCTTGCGCTTGCCTGCGGCGCCATCACCGGCGCGCAGCAGGGGAATGTCGCGGCCCTGTACGCTGCGGCCACTGGCGAGCAATTCGACCCCCGGCAGTTGCCGTGCACGCTCGATCAGCTGGTTGTGGCGCGCGCGCGGGTAGGGCTCGAAGTAGGCGAACCAGATGTGCGGCTGTTCGGCCTTTACCTCGAACGACAGCGCCGTGCCGTCGAACTGGCTGGGGACGCGAAACCAGGTTTGCTGGTCGTAGGAGGCCACGGCGTTGTAGCCGCTCCAGGCGTTCTTGTAGGAGGAACCGGAGGCGTTGTCGAGGCTGAAGCGATGGACCTGGCCCGGCGTCAGCCCGCTGACCTTGAAGTGGAACCACTGGTAGTGGCCGCTGTGGGTGTCCGGGCGGATGGCCAGGTGCACCTGGGCCGGGTTGCTGGCATCCAGCACCTGGATGTTGCCGGAGTCGAAATCGCAGTCGATCTGCAGGGGGGACAGCGTCACGGTCATGTGCCGGGCTCCTTCTGGGGGCTTTGTTGTGAGGGTACTGTACACGGCTTGGCAGGGTTGCTGCGCGAGATCAGGCAACGCGGGGCCGATCAGGCGGTTGATGTATCAGGATATTGCATAGTAGCGCCTGGTTTCATAGCATCTCCCCCCAGGAGATGGCATTCCTCCTTGAACCGCCCCCGCGCTGATGATGCCTACGCATACCCTGTGACAGGGGCGCGTAGGCTATCGCCCGCCGTCTACCCACAGGGTTCCCGTTTACCCTGTGGAGTTTCCCGATGTACCTGTCCCTTTTTTCCGTAGTTGTTGGTGGCAGCGCTGGTTGCGTGTTGCGCTGGCTATTGGGCCTGCGCCTGAATTCGCTGTTCCCGGGCATGCCCTTCGGCACCTTGCTGGTGAACCTGGTTGGCGGTTTCATCATTGGCGGGGCCATGGCGTTTTTCCTGCGCTGGCCCAACCTCGACCCGGCCTGGCGGCTGCTGGTCACTACCGGCTTTTGCGGTGGCCTCACTACCTTCTCGACGTTTTCCGCCGAGGTGATGGCGATGCTGATGCATGGCCGTTATGGCTGGGCCATGGCCACGGTGTCGGCGCATGTGCTGGGCTCGCTGCTGACGACCTTCGCCGGTTTCGCGCTGGTGCGCTGGCTGGGCTGAGCAGGGGCGCGCTGCCTGGCACCGGCTTGGCCGGTGTTCGCGGGTAAACCCGCTCCCACAGAGGCCGCGTCGCGCTTAGGAATTGAATTCTCTGCGCGAAAGCGCAGCCCAGAGTGCCGGGTGATCTCCTACAGGAGTGTCACTAGCCTCAGGTGCGGTGATATCCCTGTGGGAGCGGGTTTACCCGCGAAGAGGCCCGCACAGTCAATGTGTCGCTTCCAGGTTATTTGAAGAACTGACTCGGCGTAGTACCGAACTGGCGCTTGAACATGCTGGCAAAGGCACTTGGGCTGTCATACCCCAGCGTCCCCGCCACATCGATGATCCGCTCGCCCAGGGCGATCCGCTCCAGTGCCTGCATCAGCCGCGCCTGCTGGCGCCACTGGCCGAAGGTCATGCCGGTTTCCTTGCGGAACAGGCGCTGGATGGTCTTTTCGTCCACCCCCAGCTGCTGGCCCCAGTCGGCCACGGTGGCGTTATCGTCAGGCCGCTCGTGCAGCGCGGCGCAGATTGCCTGCAGGCGCTTGTCGCCGGGCTGCGACAGCTTCAGTGGCAAGGTCGGCAGCACGCAGATCTCGTCGAGGATCAGGCGCATCACCCGGGCTTCACGCGAGTCCTCGGCAAACGGCGCGGTAAAGCCGACGGAGGCCTTGATCAGTTCGCTGAGCAACGGCGAGATACTGATAGCCTTGCTCTGCACGGGCAACTGCACTGCCGCGTCGGTGCGCACGAACACACTGCGCATCTTCACATCGCCCACGCAGCGGATCGCGTGCACCTGGCCGCAGGGCATCCATACGCCGCGGCTGGGTGGCACGGTCCAGCGTTCGTTACCGGACTCGACGATCATCAGGCCTTTGATGGCATAGATCAGTTGGTGCTTGGCATGGCTGTGGGGCTCGATGAACCAGTCGGTCGGGTAGTCCGTCGCACGGCTGCCCACCTCCCAGCTCCACTCATCCACCTCCACCAGCAATTCGTGCTGCGGCTTCAGCATTTCGACCTCTTGTACGGGCAGCCTGGCACGCCCACTTTAACAGCAGCGGCTGGGGCGGGCTTGCGAGCGGGTTGCCGGCAGCAGCGCGGTGGCCAACCCCAGCAGCGGCAGGAACGAGATGACCTGGTACACCCACTCGATGCCATGCCGGTCGGCCAGTTCGCCGAGCCCGGCGGCGCCGATGCCGCTGATACCGAACATCAACCCGAACATCACCCCCGACACCATGCCGACCCGGCCCGGCACGGCCTCCTGGGCGTACACCACCAGGGCGGCGAAGGCCGAGGACATCACCAGGCCGATGGCCACCGCCAGTACCGCCGTCCAGGCCAGGTTGGCGTAGGGCAGGGCGAGGGCGAAGGGCGCCACGCCGAGGAACGAGACCCAGATCACCGCCTTGCGCCCGATACGGTCACCCACCGGGCCACCGGCGAAGGTGCCCAGGGCCACGGCCGCGAGGAACACGAACAGGTACAGCTGGCTGTGCTGCACGCTCAGGCCGAAATGCTCGATCAGGTAGAAAGTGAAGTAGTTGGTGAACGAGGCGATGTAGACGAACTTGGCGAACATCAGCACGGCGATAACCGCCACGGCGCGCCACATGGCGCCACGCGACAGGCCGGGGGCCTGCTGGCCGGCGAAGGACTTGAGCCGGGTCTGGCCGTGGCGTACGGTCCAGCCGGTCACCCGCAACAGCACGAATACCGCCAGCGCGGCCGCCAGCATGAACCAGGCAATGGCCGGTTGGCCGTGCGGAATGACGATGGCAGCGGTCAGCAGCGGGCCGAGGGCCGAGCCGGTGTTGCCACCGACTTGGAAGGTCGACTGCGCGGTGCCGAAGCGCCCACCGGAGGCCATCCTGGCCACTCGCGAGGCTTCGGGGTGGAAGGTCGCCGAGCCCACGCCGACCACCGCCGCGGCCACCAGCAGCATTTCATAGCTGCTGGCGAAGGCGAGCAGGGCGATGCCCACCAGCGTCACCAGCATGCCAGCCGGCAGCAGGTAGGGTTGCGGGTGCTTGTCGGTGTACAGGCCGACCCAGGGTTGCAGCAGGGACGCGGTCACCTGGTAGATCAGGGCGATCCAGCCGATCTGGGCAAAGCTCAGCGCGAAATCGCTCTTGAGCATCGGGTAGATGGATGGCAGCACGGCCTGGATCAGGTCGTTGAGCAGGTGGGCGAATGCGGCAGCGCCGACGATGCGGACCAGAAAGCCCTGGGGTTGGTCGGCAGGCGTGGTGGCGGCCATGGAGGCGGTGGAGGTCGTCATGGGCGATCTTCTTCTGGCGAAAGGGAACAAGGCATTTGCCGAGGAAGGGTAGCCAGTGCCCGGTTTGCCTGTCTCACGCCGAACAGGCAGCCACTGTCGCGTTTCGGACATTCCGGGCCTGACGCCCTGAATTCGCAAGCGGTCCGCGTACCCTGTGGGAACGGGTTTACCCGCGAAGAATCCAACGCGGTGCATGGCACCGGCTGCGCCGGTGTTCGCGGCTAAAGCCGCTCCCACAGGGTCCCTGCTAATACCTGGCCGCCCTCGGATTCATCGTTCGTGCCGCGCCACCCAGCGCAGCAATGCTGCAATCGGTACGCTGCGATGAGCCTCGTGCCGGTAGGGCTTGCCTTCGGCGGTAAAGCGTTCGCGATAGCGGCTCAGCACCAGGCTCCGGCCATCGGCCGAAACACGGGCCTCCAGTTCATGCAGCAACAGCGGTTGCCGGGCAGCGCCTTCCAGGCGCCTGAACAGCAGCATGGCGGCTTGGGCATCATTCTTCACGGGCACCCCCTGCACAATCCACTGGCCGCGCCCCCGGCTCGCCGGCCTTGCCTTCTGCCACCCGGTTGCTGCGCCGCTGCGCGGTGTAGTCACGCAGCGCAACGTAGTAGTCAGGCCAGGTGCGCAGCAGGTCGGTCAATGGCAGTGCTTCGGCCCGTGCATCGACGATGCCGCCGGCCGTGGCTACGTTGCCCATGGTTTCGACGGTATCGCTGTTACCGCCAAACGGGTCCAGTGCCAGGCCCAGCACCGTGCCGGTGGCATCGCGCAGGTTGTGGGTGCCCAGCAGCGGCAGCTCGACAATGGGCCCCGCGGCGATGTTCCATACCCCGAAGGTCTGGCCAAAGTCCGAGCGATGCTGGCTCAGCCCCATTTTGCCAGACACGTCGACCAGCCCCGCCACGCCCAAGGTGGTGTTGAAGATGAAGCGGGAGAGGCTGGTCATCGCCCGTTCGCCATTGCCCTGCAGCAGGTCGTTGACGAACACCTTGGGCTCACCGAAGTTGCTGGCAAAGTTGTGCATGCCCTGTTGGGCAAAACCGGGCAGCGCGGTGTAGCCCCGGGCGACGGGGGCCAGCAGATAGTCATCGACCGTGCGGTTGAAAGCGAATACGGCGCGGTTGGCAGGCTCGGCCGGGTCACTGACCTGATAGGCGACATTGCCGCAGGCCGCCGTGGCCGGTGCACGTTGGCTGCAGCCTCCCGCTGCAAGCAACGACAAGGCCAGCGCGGCGGAGCGCGCTGAGCGGGAGGCGGATGATGAACGGGACATAGATACATTCCTGGCAAGAACTGGCGGCGATGCTGCGCAGTTTTCTTTGCCTGGGAATGTCCGGATTGTCTCGGCGTCGACACTTTGTTTCCGGGTTGAAATATATGACGGCTGCGTGGGGATGGCCTTAAAGTACGGCTTGGTAACCTTGTTTTGCGGTGCTTTTTTGTGAGCCATTTGCTGATAGTCGACGATGATGTCGAGGTGCTCGACCTGCTGCAGAAGTTTCTCTGCCAGCATGGCTACGAGGTTGATGTGGCCAAGGATGGCAAGGCGCTGTGGCAGGCCGTTGAGCGGCGGGTGCCGGACCTGGTCATTCTGGATGTGATGCTGCCTGGCGACAGTGGCCTGGTGTTGTGCCAGCGCTTGCTGGCCGAGCACAAGGTGGCAGTGATCATGCTCACCGCCATGGGTGAGTTGAGTGACCGGGTGGTTGGCCTGGAGCTGGGCGCAGACGACTACCTGACCAAGCCGTTCGCCGCCCGTGAACTGCTGGCCCGGGTGAGGGCAGTGCTGCGCCGTGCCGGTGAAGCGGCCGGTGGTTCGGCGGGCCATGCCTGCGCGACCCTGGAGTTTGCCGGCTGGCGGCTGGATGTGGTGCGGCGCGAGCTGCGTTCGCCGGACAATGTCATGATCCCCTTGTCCAACGGTGAGTTCGAGTTGCTGCTGGTGTTCGCCGAGCATCCGCGGCGGGTGCTCAGCCGCCAGCAGTTGCTGGACATGGCCCGTGGCGATGCCTACGACGCCTATGACCGCAGCATCGACGTCCAGGTGAGCCGGCTGCGCCGCAAGCTTGAAACCGACAACGGCAACGAGCCCTTGATCCGTACCCTGCGCAACGCCGGTTACCTGTTCACGCCCACGGTCGCGAAGCGATGAAGCTGCTGGCCAGGGTTCGCCAGGCCCTGCCACGGCCCAGGATCACCATTGCCCGCTGGATCGCACTGACCACCCTGACGGCGATGCTGTTCCTGCTGCTGCTCAAGGGGCTGTTCAGCCTGTTGCTGAGCGTCTGGGCGCAGCCACCGCTGCTGGAGAGCGGGGTGATCGAGAAGGTTGCAGCGGTCACCCGCATCCTCGATGCCGCGCCCATGGCGCAGCGTGCCAACATCGCCAGTGCGGCGGGCGACGGCTCATATTCCGTGCGCTGGCTGCGCCGCCATGACGAAGCGGGCGTGCCAGTGCTGGTCGATGCCGAGTTCAGCGAGGGCACGCCTATCCTGCGCGCACTGCTAAAGCGCCCGGATGCCAGGGTGGAGGCTTTCGAACCGTCCGACATGCCGGAGTACGCACCTGAACGTGGCTATGCGCTGATGATCGAGCTGAGCGACAAGTCCTGGGTGCTGTTCCGTGCCACCAGCCGTAGCTGGGGCCTGGATGAACTGCCGCGCAACCTGATCATCCTCGGCCTGATGCTGGTTTCCAGCCTTGCCGTCGCGTTGCTGGCCACGCGCTACCTGGCCAAGCCACTGGAACGCTTTGCCGAAGGTGCGCGGCGTTTTGGCAAGGACTTCAACGCCCCGCCCATTCCGGTGGTCGGCCCGCACGACCTGCGCCAGGCCATTCTTGCGTTCAATGCCACCCAGGCCCAGCTCAAGCATTTTCTCAACGACCGCACCCAGATGCTTGCGGCCATTTCCCATGACTTGCGTGCACCGCTGACGCGCATGCGCTTGCGCGCCGAGTTCATCGACGATGCCCAGCTACAGGCCAAGTTGTTCAAGGACGTCGACGAGATGCAGGCGATGGTCGATGCGGCGTTGGAGTTCTTCCGTGATGACGCACGGCTGGAACAGACGACCGTATTCGACCTGGGCGAGTTGCTGCTGACCGTGGTGGACGACTTCAAGGACGCGGGGGTCGAGGTCGGCCTCAGCGGGCCGCGCCGCTGTGTGTACACGGGGCGGCCCGTGGGTATCAAGCGCGTGCTGGTCAACTTGATCGACAATGCAGCGAAATACGGCTGTGAGCCAACGGTGGTGCTGGCGGTAAGCGCCAGGCAGATCGAGATTACCGTGCAGGATCGCGGCCCGGGCATCGCGCCGCAGCTGCATGAGCAGGTATTCGCGCCGTTCTACCGTATCGAAGGTTCACGCAACCGCAATACCGGTGGTGTGGGGTTGGGCCTGCCCGCAGCACGGGCCATCGTGCTGGAGCAGGGGGGCAGCGTGACCCTGGGCAACCGCCCGGGTGGCGGGCTGGAAGTCAGGGTCATGCTGCCGCTGGGCTGATCAGAGCCCCAGTTCGCTGAGCCCGGGGTGATCATCCGGGCGCCGGCCCAACGGCCAGCGGAACTTGCGCTCGGCTTCGCTGATAGGGTGCTCGTTGATGCTCGAA
The DNA here is from genome assembly GCF_002113725.1 of Pseudomonas sp. B23(2017). Lineage (NCBI taxonomy): Bacteria > Pseudomonadati > Pseudomonadota > Gammaproteobacteria > Pseudomonadales > Pseudomonadaceae > Pseudomonas > Pseudomonas sp. B23(2017). The sequence continues at coordinate 124,576 of NZ_NEJM01000008.1, forward strand.
TGACGGTTCTGCATCAGCCCGTCCTCGGCAAACTCCCAGTTCTCGTTGCCATAGGCGCGGTACCACTGGCCGCTGTCGTCGTGGTACTCGTAGGCATAGCGCACGGCAATGCGGTTGCCGGTGAAGGCCCACAGCTCCTTGATCAGGCGGTACTCCAGTTCATGGTTCCATTTACGCGTCAGGAACGCCTCGACCTCGGCACGGCCACGCGGGAACTCGGCGCGGTTACGCCAGACGGTGTCGATGGTATAGGCAAGCGCGACCTTGGCCGGGTCGCGGCCGTTCCAGCCATCCTCGGCCAGGCGGACCTTTTCGATGGCGCTTTCGCGGGTGAAGGGCGGCAGGGGTGGGCGGGACATCGGGGTACTCCTCAGTTCGATTGGCTGGTAGGAGAGTAGTAGCCGCTGGCCGAACAGAGAATGGGTGTGCCTGGCACATCATAATTGCAGTGCGTGGAACAATTGAGACCGCTCGAGATGGGGCAACTGTCTTGCTCAAATCTGAAAGCTTGCGCAATCCCTGTGGGAGCGGCCTTGTGTCGCGAAAGGGCCGCAACGCGGCCCCGGGATTTCAGCCGTGATGCATAGGTTGCCGGGGCTGCGATGCAGCCCTTTCGCGACACAAGGCCGCTCCCACAGGAGGGGGCTTTATCAGGCTGCTGCGGTTTTCCCGGCAGCCTTGCTACGCCCGCCCAGCCACACCAGCAGCAGCCCGGCAGCCGCCAGCACGCCACCTGCCATCGGCACTGCCGCATAGCCCAGGTCCAGGCTGATCACCGCACCACCCAGCGCCGCGCCCACGGCATTGCCCAGGTTGAACGCGCCGACGTTGATCGACGAGGCCAGCCCCGGTGCTTCGATGGCGGCGATCATCACCCGCATCTGCAGCGGCGGTACCACGGCGAAGGTGAACATGCCCCATACCAGCAAGGCGATGGCGGCGCCGATGTGGCTACCGAGCACCAGCGGCATCAGCAGCATGATCACTGCCAGTGCCGCGAGGAAGATTCGCGCCGCCCCATCCAGCGACCAGTCGGCCAGGCGGCCACCCAGGCTGTTGCCCAGGGTGAAGCCCACACCGATCAGCACCAGGCCGAGGGTGACGAAACTGTCCGAGGCGCCGGTCAGTTCGGCCAGTACCGGTGCCACGTAGGTGTACAAGGTGAACATGGCGCCGGCACCGAGCACGGTGGTGGCCATTGCCAGTAGCACGCTGGGGCGGGCGATGACCGCCAGCTCCTTGCGCACGTGCGGCACGCTGCCGCGTTCACCCTTGGGCAGGGCATACCACAGCGCGGCCATGGCCAGCAGGCCCAGCACGGCGGTACCGGCAAAGGCCATGCGCCAGCCGACCTGCTGGCCGATCCAGGTGGCGGCCGGCACGCCGCCGATGTTGGCGATGGTCAGGCCCATGAACATGGTGGCCACGGCACTGGCCTGTTTCTCCTTGGGCACCACGCTGGCGGCCACCACTGCGCCAAGGCCGAAGAACGCGCCGTGGTTGAGGCTGGTGACCAGGCGCGAGGCGAGCAGGGTGTAGTAGTCCGGTGACAGCGACGACAGCAGGTTGCCGAGGGTGAAAATGGCCATCAGCGCCATCAGCGCGGCGCGCTTGCCGAAACGGCTGAACAGCAGGGTCATGATCGGCGCACCGACCATCACCCCGATGGCATAGGCGGTAATCAGCATGCCAGCGCTGGGGATGCTGACATCGACACCTTGGGCGATCACCGGCAGCAGGCCCATCGGGGTGAACTCGGTGGTGCCGATGCCGAAGGCGCCGATAGCCAGGGCAAACAGGACGCGCCCGGGTTTCATTGCGCAGGCTCCTGCGCGTCCAGTTCGGTCAATGGCCCTTGCATACGGTAGAAGGTCAGGTCGCTGGCGGTGAAGAAGGCCTGCGAATGGCCGTTGGCGAAGTCATCCACATGCACCACGGTGGCGCCGTCGGCTTCCTGCCAGGAGATCACGTAGACCCCTTCGGCAATCTGCTGCCACTGGCATTCGGCTTCGCCGCTGGCGCCAGCGTAAGGGCCGGAAACGATGGCGTAGCTTACGCGGCGGCCATCGGCGGAATAGATGTTGTGCGCGGCCAGGCCGGGGTATTCGACCTGGAAGCTGCGGCCTGCGAAGGCCGGCAGTGGGGTAGGGGTGCTCACGGGGTGGCCTCCGTCAGTTGGGTTTTTGTCTCATGGAATTGTGGCAATACGTATTCGGCGATTTCGCGCAGGGTTTCGTCCAGCGGGCGCACGTTGCGCCGCAGGTGCAGGCCGATATGGTCGACGCCCGCCGCACGCAGGGCGCTGAGTTCGGTCGCCAGCGCCTTGCGGCCGCCGCGGAAACCGAAGCGCCAGCGTTGCAGCGGTTCGTCGGGGTTGTCCGCCAGGTCCAGGTGGATGAAGCTGCTGTAAGGCTTGTTGCCCGCCACCGCGCGCCAGGCGGCGACCCGGCGCCGGTGATCGTCTGCTGTGCCGGGGTAGGCCAGGCAGCCGTCCAGGTTGCTGCCGATCCATGCCGGGCTCTGCTGGGCCAGGCCGGCTACCAGCAACGGTAGCGGCGAAGCGGTGCTGGGTAGCACGGCCAGCCCTTCGGGCAGGTGGCCGTTGGCACCATCACGCAGCAGCGCGACCTGTTCGCGGAATGTGTTGCCACGCCCCTCGAAATCCCGACCGAACAGTGGGTACTCCACCGGCCGGTCACCACTGGCCACGCCCAGCAGCAGGCGGTTGCCACTGAGGCGCTGCACGCTGTTGGCCGATTTCAGGGTCAGCAGTGGTTCGCGAATCGGCAGCACCACGGCAGCCGTGCCAAGCAGGATGTCGCGGGTTACCCCGGCCAGGTAGCCGAGGTAGGCAAACACCTCGAACACCTGGGCGGCGTCGCCGAACGACGGGTCGTACAGCGGCACATCGCGGACCCACAGGGCGCGGTAGCCCAGGCGGTCGGCCAGTTGTGCCAGTTCTGCGTGGCGGGCCAGGTCCGGCTCGCCGAACTGGCGGCCATCGCGGCGCCGCGCCTGGTCGCCGGCGGGCGTCCAGTCGTGGTCCAGCGGCGCTTCCAGGCCGATGCTGAAGCCGCCAGCAGTCAGGCGTTCGAGGGGTGTGGTCATGGTATCAATCCCAGATTGGCGCCAGGCCGTCAGGGCTGACTTCGCGGCCATTGCGCTCGAGCTTGGCGATGCGTGCCATGTCGTCGGCGTCCAGCTTCAGGTCACGGGCGAGCAGGTTGCTGGCCAGGTTTTCGCGCTTGGTCGACGACGGGATCACCGCGTAGCCCAGCTGCAGGGCCCAGGCCAGGGCAACCTGGGCGACGGTGGCCTTGTGCTTGGCGGCGATGTCGGCCAGAACCGGGTCCTTCAGGACTTTGCCGTAGGCCAGGGTCATGTACGAGGTGACGGTGATGCCTTGCTCCTTGAGGAACGCGGTCAGCTTGCTGTTCTGCAGGTACGGGCTGAGTTCGATCTGGTTGGTGGCGATTTCGCCTTTGCCGACCACTTCGATGGCCTGGCGGGTCAGTTCGATGTTGAAGTTGGACACACCGATCTGGCGCGTCAGGCCCAGCTTCTTGGCTTCGGCCAGGGCGCTCATGTACTCGCGCAGCTCAACGCCGTTGCCTGGGGCAGGCCAGTGGATCAGCAGCAGGTCGACGTAGTCGGTGCGCAGTTTCTGCAGGCTGTCGCGCAGGCTCGGGATCAGCTTGTCGGCGGCGTAGTTTTCGACCCAGATCTTGGTGGTGATGAACAGCTCGTCGCGCTTGACGCCGCTTTCGGCGATGGCCTGGCCGACGTCGGCTTCGTTCTGGTAGATCTGCGCGGTGTCGATGACCCGGTAGCCCAGTTCCAGGGCCGACTTGACCGAATCGATGACGGCCTGGCCGGTGAGGCGGAAGGTGCCGAGGCCGAAGGATGGAATGCTCATGGATCTGCTCCTGGTGAGTGAGAGGTGAGCCGAATCGAGCCTGGTCGCTCGGGTTCGATCGCTCTTCGTGTGGGGAGCAGTGTGCGGCTTTGAGGGGGATTGATTAAGGTGGGGCGGGGCCAAGGTCATTTGACCGGGAGGCAAGAATAGGTCGCTGTGCCTTGACTGTTGCTGAGGGAATGCAGGGTAAACCTGTACCGGCCTCTTCGCGGGTGAACCCGCTCCCACAGGGACCGCGCCGCACTCAAGAACGGTGCAGTACCTGTGGGAGCGGGCAAGCCCGCGAAGAGGCCGGTACAGGAAAACGAAACGGCCCGCCATAGAGGCGGGCCGTCTGGCATTGCAAGGTGACGATCAGCGGCGGCGGAACAGCGGCAGCGGCTCGTCGGTGGCGGCCTGGTAGGTCACCGAGAAGTCCTTCAGGCTTTGCAACGCGTCTTCCGGGTCCTTGTCGGCACGGATGGCGAACGCGTCAAAACCGCAACGGGCCATGAAGAACAGCTGGTCGCGCAGCACGTCGCCAATGGCGCGCAGCTCGCCCTTGAACTTGTAGCGGTCACGCAGCAGGCGCGCATTGGAGTAGTTGCGCCCGTCGGTGAACGCCGGGAAGTTCAGTGCGATGACCTGGAAGTGCTGCACGTCCTCGCCGATTTCTTCCGCTTGCTCGTCGCTGTCCAGCCACACGCCCAGGCCGCCGTCGCGGGCCTTGAGTACGTGGGCATGGTCGCGCCACATCTGCAGCGGGACGATGTAGTCGTCGCAGTTGGTCAGCTCGTCAAAGGACGTTTCCTTGGGCAGCAGATGCCAGGTTTCGTCGACGATCTGGTTGTTCTTAATGATTCGCTGCATAGACGCGTTCCTTGAAGGGGTCGATGCCGATACGCTGGTAGGTGTCGATGAAACGCTCTTCCTCGGTACGTTGCTCGACGTACACGGCGATCAGCTTCTCGATCACATCGGCCATGTCATCCTGTGCGAAGGACGGGCCGAGGATCTTGCCCAGGCTCGCGCCACGCGCGGCATTGCCGCCCAGCGACACCTGGTAGAACTCCTCGCCCTTCTTGTCCACGCCGAGGATGCCGATGTGGCCCACGTGGTGGTGGCCGCAGGCGTTCATGCAGCCGGAGATGTTCAGGTCGATCTCGCCGATGTCGAACAGGTAGTCCAGGTCGTCGAAGCGGCGCTGGATGGATTCGGCGATCGGGATCGACTTGGCGTTGGCCAGCGAGCAGTAGTCACCACCCGGGCAGCAGATGATGTCGGTCAGCAGGCCGATGTTCGGGGTGGCGAAGCCGCTTTCGCGCAGTTCCAGCCACAGGGCGTGCAGCTGGCGCTGCTCGACGTCGGCGAGGATGATGTTCTGCTCGTGCGAGGTGCGCAGGAAGCCGAAGCTGTAGCGCTCGGCCAGGTCGGCCACGGCGTCCAGCTGCTTGTCGGTCAGGTCGCCCGGGGCAACGCCGGTGGGCTTCAGCGACAGGGTCACGGCCACGTAGCCAGGGCGCTTGTGGGCGCGGGTGTTGCGCGAGCGCCAGCGGGCGAAGCCTGGGTACTCGGCGTCCAGGGCGGCGTAGTCGACGTTGTCCAGGGCCAGGTAGGCCGGGTCGACGAAGTGGCGCGATACACGCTGCACTTCGGCTTCGGTCAGCGTGGTGCTGCCGCCGCGCAGGTGGACCATTTCGGCCTCGACCTTCTCGGCGAACACTTCCGGGGTAAGGGCCTTGACCAGGATCTTGATCCGCGCCTTGTACTTGTTGTCACGGCGACCGTAACGGTTGTACACGCGCAGGATGGCGTCGAGGTAGCTGATCAGGTCCTGCCACGGCAGGAACTCGTTGATGAACGAGCCCACCACCGGGGTACGGCCCAGACCGCCACCGACCAGCACACGGAAGCCCAGCTCGCCAGCGGCGTTGCGCACCGGCTCCAGACCGATGTCGTGCACTTCGATGGCGGCGCGGTCTTCCTGCGAGCCGTTGATGGCAATCTTGAACTTGCGCGGCAGGTAGGCGAATTCCGGGTGGAAGGTGGTCCACTGGCGGACGATTTCGCACCACGGGCGCGGGTCGACGATTTCGTCTGCGGCCACACCGGCGAACTGGTCGGTGGTGGTGTTGCGCAGGCAGTTGCCGCTGGTCTGGATCGCGTGCATCTGCACGGTGGCCAGTTCGGCGAGGATGTCCGGGATGTCTTCCAGTGCCGGCCAGTTGTACTGCACGTTCTGGCGGGTGGAGATGTGGGCGTAGCCCTTGTCGTAGTCGCGGGCGATCCTGGCCAGGGTGCGGACCTGGGTGGCGTTCAGCTGGCCGTACGGCACGGCGACGCGCAGCATCGGTGCGAAACGTTGGATGTAAAGGCCGTTCTGCAGGCGCAGAGGGCGGAATTCTTCTTCGCTCAGCTCACCGGCCAGATAGCGGCGGGTCTGATCACGGAACTGCTTGACGCGGTCCTCGATGATCCGCTGATCGTACTCGTCGTATACGTACATAAAAGTCCTGTCTCAGGCATGCAGCTATTCGCGCGCACGGCCGCGCACTCCGCTTCGGAGCCGGGGAACGATAGCAGGTTGCGTTTATGCGCTAAAGTGATGTTTTTGCATATGAAAAGAACCAAATGGACTATGTGAGACTGACTGCCATTTGTGCGTTGGGCGTGGCCTGGCGTTTATAATCCGATGTTTGCTTCGCAGGGATGTCAGCCCATGCTCAAGGCATTGTGCCAAAGCTTGTGTCTTGTCTTGCCGCTGGCGGCGAGCGCGCAGCCGGTTTCGGTGGTTTTCCTCAACCCGGGTCTGTCCACCGAGACGTTCTGGACCAGCTATAGCCGCTTCATGCAGGCCGCTGCGGACGACCTGGGCATGACCCTGCGCGTGGAGTACAGCGAACGCCGCGCCGACTTGGCGCTGACCCAGGCCAGGGCGATCCTGGGCGGGCCGCAGCGCCCGGATTACCTGGTACTGGTCAACGAGCAGTACGTGGCCCCGGAGATCATCCGCCTGTCGCGCGGCAGCGGGGTCAAGCTGTTTCTGGTCAACAACGGCCTGACTGCCGGCCAGGCCCGCAGCATCGAGGCCCAGCCCGACAAGTATGCCGCGCTGCTGGGCACCTTGACGGCCAACGACGAGCAGGCGGGCTTCCAGATGTTGCACCAGATGGTCGCGCAATTGCCCCGTGACAGCGGGCCGGTGGACCTGCTGGCGTTTGCCGGGGTCAAGACCACCCCGGCCTCGCAACTGCGCGAGGAAGGCATGCGCCGGGCCCTGGCCGACTTCCCCCAGGTGCGCCTGCGCCAGGTGGTATATGGCGGCTGGAGCCGCCAGCGCGCCTACGAGCAGGCGCAGCAACTGCTGGAGCGCTACCCGGCCACCCGCCTGGTGTGGTCGGCCAACGACGAAATGGCCTTTGGTGCCATGCAGGCGTTCGAGGAGGCGGGGCGCAAGCCAGGGCGCGATGTGCTGTTCAGCGCCATCAACAGCTCGCCAGAGGCCCTGCACGCACGTATCGACGGGCGCCTGAGCGTGCTGATGGGCGGGCATTTCACCCTCGGCGGCTGGGCGATGGTGATGCTGCACGATGATGCCCAGGGGCTGGCGGTGAACCGTGATGGCCTGCGCGAGCATCGCGTGCCGGTGTTGCAGCCGATCGACCAGGCCAAGGCAGTCCGATGGCTGAAACTGCTGGAGCGGCCGGACTACGGCATCGATTTCCAGCATTACAGTGCCGAAGGGCGGCCGCCCGACTACCAGTACCCGTTTCTGACATCACCGATCAATTATTGAAAGACCCTGCTTGAGGGAAGGGCATTGCTCGTCTTAACTGCTGGTGGTGAAGTGCATTCCCATAACCACTACAAGAGGCAATGCAATGGGAAACTCAACCAAGGTCCGCAAAGCTGACAGCAGCGTCGATGCCTGGGCGATCCTCTGCCTGATCGTTCTGGTGGTGGTCACTGCCGTGTATTGGGTCAGCCACCAGTAGACTTGTATTCAAGACCGTGATGCAGCCAGAGCGCCTGCGGGAGGGAGTCCCGCAGGCGTTTTTGCTAGCGCGCAAGGTGCAGGGCCAACTGCACCAGGCCGATCAGCACGGCAATGAACACCAGGGTGAACAGCGTCCCCAGCGCAATGAAATGGCTGGCCTTGCCGTGTGTGAAGTCGCGGGCGCGGTTCTTGCCGCTTTGCACGCCGAAGGCGGCAGCGAGGATGCTGTGCAGCATCTGCCAGAAGGTAGGGGGCTTGCCCTGGCTGGAATCGTCCATGGTGGCTCCTGAGGAAATCAGAGGCAATCAGGGACAGTGTAGGTGGCTATTGGGGCTGCTGTGCAGCCCATCGCGACACAAGGCCGCTCCTACAAGGGATTGCACTCTCCTGTAGGAGCGGCCTTGTGTCGCGATGGGCCGCAAAGCGGCCCCAAGGGTCTTAGCTGTCGTAACCCAGGTTAGGCGCCAACCAGCGCTCGCTGACACTCACATCCTGGCCCTTGCGCGCGCTGTAGCGCTCGATCTGGTCCTTGTCGACCTTGCCCACGGCAAAGTACTGCGCCTGCGGGTGGGCAAAGTACCAGCCGCTGACCGCCGCCGCCGGGAACATCGCGAAGTGGTCGGTGAGGAACACGCCGCTCGGCCCGGTCTCGCCGATGGCAGTGCCGTCAAGCAGGCGGAACAGGGTTTCCTTCTCGGTGTGGTCCGGGCAGGCCGGGTAGCCGGGGGCCGGGCGAATGCCGCGGTACTGCTCCTTGATCAGCGCCTCGTTGTCCAGGTGTTCGTCGCGGGCATAACCCCAGTGCTCTTTACGCACCTGCTCGTGCAGCCATTCGGCACAGGCCTCGGCCAGGCGGTCGGCCAGGGCCTTGACCATGATCGAGCTGTAGTCGTCGCCCTTGTCCTGGTAGGCCTTGGCCACTTCCTCGGCACCGATGCCGGCGGTGGTGATGAAACCGCCCACGTAGTCAGTAACGCCACTGGCCTTCGGCGCGACGAAGTCGGCCAGCGACCAGTTGGGCTTGCCGTCCGGCTTGATGGTCTGCTGGCGCAGGTGGTGCAGGGTAGCCAGGGCCTGGCCGTCCTCGCCGTACACCTCGATATCGTCATCGGCCACCTGGTTGGCCGGCCAGAAGCCGAACACCGCGCGGGCGCTGATGAGCTTTTCGTCGATCAGCTTGTCGAGCATCTCGCGGGCATCCTTGTACAGCGCCGTGGCCGCCTCGCCGACCACTTCGTCGGTAAGGATGCGCGGGAACTTGCCGGCCAGGTCCCAGGAAATGAAGAACGGGGTCCAGTCGATGTACTCGGCCAGGGTGCGCAGGTCGATGTCTTCCAGCACCTTGACGCCGGTGAAGGAGGGCACCGCTGGCTGGTAGCCAGCCCAGTCGTACTGCGGCTTGGCGGCGATAGCCTGGGCATAGCTCAGGCGCTCGGTGCGGGCACTGCGGTTGGCGGTGCGCTCGCGTACTTCCTCGTATTCCTGGCGGGTCTTCTCGACGAAGCCGGCTTTCAGCTCCTTGGACAGCAACTGGGTGGCAACACCCACCGCACGCGAGGCGTCGGTGACGTAGACCACGGCGTCGTTGCTGTACTTGGGCTCGATCTTGACCGCGGTGTGCGCCTTGGAGGTGGTGGCGCCGCCGATCATCAGCGGCAACTGGAAGCCCTGGCGCTGCATTTCGCGGGCGACGTGGACCATTTCGTCCAGCGACGGTGTGATCAGGCCGGACAGGCCAATGATGTCGCACTTCTCGTCGCGGGCGGTTTGCAGGATCTTCTCGGCCGGCACCATCACGCCGAGGTCGACGATGTCGTAGCCGTTGCAGCCCAGCACCACGCCGACGATGTTCTTGCCGATGTCGTGCACGTCGCCTTTTACCGTGGCCATCAGGATCTTGCCCTTGGCTTCCGGCTTGTCGCCTTTCTCGGCTTCGATGAACGGGATCAGGTGTGCTACCGCCTGTTTCATCACGCGGGCCGACTTGACTACTTGGGGCAGGAACATCTTGCCCGCGCCGAACAGGTCGCCGACCACGTTCATGCCATTCATCAGCGGGCCTTCGATCACTTCGATCGGGCGGGCGCACTGCTGGCGGCATTCCTCGGTGTCTTCGACGATGAACGCGGTGATCCCCTTGACCAGCGCGTGCTCCAGGCGTTTTTCCACCGGCAGCGAGCGCCACTCTTCGTTTTCCACTTCCTTGGTTGCGCCGCCGCCCTTGTAGTCGTCGGCGATGGCCAGCAGTGCGTCGGTGCCATGCGGGGTACGGTTGAGCACCACGTCCTCGACCTTTTCACGCAGGGCAGCCGGGATCTCGTCATAGATCTCCAGCTGGCCGGCGTTGACGATACCCATGGTCAGGCCGTTCTGGATCGCGTGGTACAGGAACACCGAGTGGATGGCTTCACGCACCGGGTTGTTGCCACGGAACGAGAACGACACGTTGGACACACCGCCCGAGCTCAGGGCGTGCGGCAGGTGGTCGCGGATGTAGGCACAGGCCTCGATGAAATCGACGGCGTAGTTGTTGTGCTCTTCGATGCCGGTGGCGACGGCGAAGATGTTCGGGTCGAAGATGATGTCTTCCGGCGGGAAACCCACTTCATTGACCAGGATGTCGTAGCTGCGCTGGCAGATTTCCTTCTTGCGCGCGGCAGTGTCGGCCTGGCCGACTTCGTCGAAGGCCATCACCACCACGGCAGCGCCATAGCGCTTGCACAGGCGGGCGTGGTGCTTGAACTGCTCGACGCCTTCCTTCATGGAAATGGAGTTGACGATGCCCTTGCCCTGGATGCACTTGAGGCCCGCTTCGATCACTTCCCACTTGGACGAGTCGATCATGATCGGCACGCGCGAGATGTCCGGCTCGCCGGCGATCAGGTTGAGGAAGCGGACCATGGCGGCCTGGGAGTCGAGCATCCCTTCGTCCATGTTGATGTCGATCACCTGGGCGCCGGCCTCGACCTGCTGCAGGGCGACTTCCAGGGCTTCGGTGTAGTTCTCTTCACGGATCAGCCGGGCGAACTTGGCAGAGCCGGTGATGTTGGTGCGCTCGCCGACGTTGACGAACAGCGACTGGCGGTCGATGGTGAACGGCTCCAGGCCCGACAGGCGGCAGGCCTTGGCGATTTCCGGAATCTCGCGCGGCTTGTACTTGGCCACGGCCTCGGCGATGGCCTGGATGTGGCCAGGGGTGGTGCCGCAGCAGCCGCCGATGATGTTGAGGAAGCCGCTGGCGGCGAATTCCTCGACCACCACGGCCATTTCCGCCGGGGTTTCGTCGTATTCACCAAAGGCGTTCGGCAGGCCGGCGTTGGGGTGGGCCGAGACATGGGTGTCGGCCTTGGTCGCCAGCTCTTCCAGGTAGGGGCGCAGGTCCTTGGCGCCGAGGGCGCAGTTCAGGCCCACGGAAATCGGCTTGGCGTGGCGTACCGAGTTCCAGAACGCTTCGGTGGTCTGGCCCGACAGGGTACGGCCCGAGGCGTCGGTGATGGTGCCGGAGATCATGATCGGCAGTTCGATGCCGTCTTCCTCGAACACCTGCTGCACGGCGAAGATCGCCGCCTTGGCGTTGAGGGTGTCGAAGATGGTCTCGATCAGCAGCAGGTCGGCGCCGCCCTCGATCAGGCCGCGGGTGGCCTCGATGTAGTTCGTTACCAGCTCGTCGAAGGTGACGTTGCGGTAGCCGGGGTCGTTGACGTCCGGGGAAATCGAGCAGGTGCGGCTGGTAGGGCCGAGCACGCCGGCGACGAAGCGCGGCTTGTGCGGGGTTTCCAGGGTCTTGGCATCGGCCACCTGGCGGGCGATGCGCGCGCCCTCGACGTTCAGCTCGTAGACCAGCGACTCCATGCCGTAGTCGGCCTGGGAAATCTGCGTGGCGTTGAAGGTGTTGGTTTCGAGGATATCGGCGCCGGCATCCAGGTAGGCCTTTTCGATGGCGGCGATCACATCCGGGCGGCTGAGCAGCAACAGGTCGTTGTTACCCTTGACATCGCTTGGCCAATCGGCGAAACGCGTGCCACGATAGTCGTGTTCCTCGAGCCGGTAGCTTTGGATCATAGTACCCATGCCGCCGTCGAGGATCAGGATGCGCTCTTTGAGTGCGTTCTGGAGTGCTTGGAGACGAGCGCTGCGGTCGGACATAGGAACTACCTGGTCGGGCAAATTTCAGAAGGTGCAGAATCATAACAAAGCTGCGCGGTTTTTAGGCGCATCGCCCATTTGCATGAAAATGGCTCATGTTGGGCGGGCGTCGGCGAAGCAGGGCACCCAAGGACGACCAGGCAACAAATCGTGATGGCTTTCAATACCCAGGACTTTCCGCACATGGTGCATCGTATTCTTGCCGGCGTTTTCGCCCTGCTCATCAGCAGTGTGGCGTTCGGGCAAGCCCCCCAGTCGAGCCCGGCTATTTCCTACACCCGGGACATTCAACCGATCTTCACCGAGAAATGCGTGGCCTGCCACGCCTGCAACGACGCCGCCTGCCAGCTGAAGCTGGAAAGCCCCGAAGGTGCAGTGCGCGGCGCCACCAAGGTTCCGGTGTACCAGGGCGAGCGCAGCAAGGCAGTGCCCACCACGCGGCTGTTCTACGACGCCCACAGCGAGGGCGAGTGGCGCAAGAAGGGCTTCTACTCGGTGCTCGACAACCAGGGCAGCCAGGCTGCACTGATGGCGCGCATGCTCGAGCTGGGGCACAAGACCCCGCTCACGCCCAACGCCAAGCTGCCCGAGGAAATCGTCCTGGGCCTGAACCGCAACAACATGTGCCCGTTGCCGCATGAGTTCGATGCCTATGCCGGCGCCCACCCCAAGGAAGGCATGCCACTGGCGGTGACCGGCCTGACCGACAAGGAATACGACACCATGCGCCGCTGGCTGGCCGCCGGTGCGCCGGTCGAGTACCAGCCGATCAAGCCAAGTGCGGCCGAAGCCAAGCAGATTGCCGACTGGGAAGAGCTGCTCAACCGCCCGGGTTCCACCGAGGCACTGGTCGGCCGCTGGCTGTACGAGCACCTGTTCCTGGCGCACATCTACTTCGTCGGTGGCGAGCAGGGCCACTTCTTCCAGTGGGTACGTTCGCGTACACCGAGCGGCCAGCCGGTCGACCTGATCGCCACGCGCCGCCCCAACGACCCGCCGGGCACCGACTTCTACTACCGGTTGATCCCGGTGCAGGGCGTGATCGTGCACAAGACGCACATCACCTACCCGATGGGGCCGCAGAAGCTCAAGCGGGTCAAGCAACTGTTCTACGCCGGCGACTGGCATGCCACCGCGCTGCCAGGCTACGGCCCGCGCCACCGGGCCAACCCGTTCGAAACCTTCGAAGCGATCCCGGCAGTGGCGCGCTACCAGTTCATGCTGGATAACGCCGAGTACTTCGTGCGCACCTTCATCCGTGGCCCGGTATGCCGTGGGCAGATTGCCACCGACGTGATCCGCGACAACTTCTGGGCGTTGTTCCAGGAGCCGGCCCACGACCGCTACGTCACCGATGCCAAGTACCGTGGCGAGGCCACGCCGCTGCTGGCCATGCCTGGGCAGATCGATGACGTGGGCAGCGTGCTGAGCCTGTGGCACGCCTACCGTGACAAGCGCAACGAGTACGAAAAACTGCGCCGCGAAGCCTATGCCGACATGCCGGCGCCGGGCTGGGCGACGCTGTGGGCCGGTAACGACAACGCGTTGCTGAGCATTTTCCGCCACTTCGACAGCGCCTCGGTGACCAAGGGCCTGATCGGTGATGTGCCGCTGACCGTGTGGCTGTTCGACTACCCGTTGTTCGAGCGCACCTATTACCAGCTGGCGGTCAACTTCGATGTGTTCGGCAACGTCTCGCACCAGTTGCAGACGCGCCTGTACTTCGACCTGATTCGCAACGGCGCCGAGGTAAACTTCCTGCGCCTGATGCCGGCCGACCAGCGCAAGGCGATCCTCGGCGACTGGTACCAGAACAGCGGCAAGGTGAAGATGTGGATGGATTATGAAGACATCGACACCGACACCCCGAGCGGCATCCAGCTCGACCCGCGCAACCCCAAGCGCGACTTCGGCCTGAAGCTGTTGCAGCGTACCGGCAGCCTGAATGCCGCGCCTGACCCGATCAACCGCTGCCAGGGCGCGTTCTGCTCGCGGCCGCAGGTGAGCGAAGAGTTCCGCAATGTCGAGCAGTCGCTCAGCCGCCTGGTGTCGCGCCCGGCTGCCGGGTTGAAGGTGATCAACCAGCTGCCCGAAGCGACCATGCTGCGCATCGAAGGGCAGGGCGGCCAGCGCCAGGTGTACAGCCTGCTGCGCAACCGCGCGCACAGCAACGTGGCGTTCCTGCTGGGTGAGGCTTACCGCTACCAGCCGGGGCTGGATACCCTGACGCTGTACCCGGGCGTTCTCAGCAGCTACCCCAACTTCATCTTCAACATCCCGACCAAGGATGTGGCGGAGTTCGTCGAGGACATGGAGTATGCGAAAGATGACCCGGCCAGGTTCGAGCGCATCGTCATGCGTTGGGGTGTGCGCCGCAGTCACCCAGAGTTCTGGCGCTACTTCCATGACCTGAACAGCTTCATCAAGGAGACCGAACCAGTCGAGGCGGGCGTGCTGGACATGAACCGCTACGAGAACCTCTGATCGGTTGGGCTGACCTTTCCGATTACCCTGCGGTCGGACTTGCTGGGTGGTCCGGGGGCTGCTTTGCAGCCCAATCGCCGGCAAGCCAGCTCCCACAGGGGCCGCACATGCCTGAAGGCTGCGCAGTACTTGTGGGAGCTGGCTTGCCGGCGATGGAGCGCAACGCGCTCCCAAAGGCCTCAATGCACCGGCAATTGCAGGGTTCTCCATGCTGTATTCGCTTCAAGCACTGCGGGCGTTCGCCGCCTGGGTGGTGGTCTGCCACCATTTCATGCAGATCTTCTTCGACTTCCAAGCCTCCGGCCCCATCGGCCAACTGCTCACCGACCGCGGCGCCGCAGGCGTCGACATCTTCTTCGTCATCAGCGGGCTGGTCATCTACCTGTCGACTTGCGACAAGGCCATCGAGCCCCGCCAGTTCCTGCTCAACCGGGCGCTGCGTATCGTCCCGGCCTACTGGTTCTACACGGCGCTGATGGCAACCCTGCTGCTGGCCTTCAGCCAATGGATGCCGCACCAGGCATTCACCTGGCACCATCTGCTGCTGTCGCTGCTGTTCATTCCGGCGGAAAACCCCGGTGGCTACGGGTTGTACCCGACCCTGAACGTGGGCTGGACGCTGAACTTCGAAATGTTCTTCTACCTGCTGTTCGGCCTGGCCTTCCTGGTGCGCCAGCGTCATCACCAGTTGCTGGTCACCGCCGCGCTGCTGCTGGCCAGCGAGATGCTGGGCCGGCTGGGCGTGCTCAGCCGCTTCTACAGCAACGACATCATCTACGAATTCCTGCTCGGCATCGGCCTGGGCGTGCTGCACCGTCGCGGGCTGATCCACCAGGGCCGCTGGCTGCCGTTGGCGTTGCTGGCGGTTGCAAGCCTCGCCATCTACCACCTGGACGCTTCCCGGCGCTTGCTGCACTGGGGCGTGCCGAGCGCAATGATCGTGCTGGCCTTCGTCGCCCTGGAGCCGGTGTTCCGCGGCAACCGGCTGCTCAAGGCGCTGGGTGACTGTTCGTATTCGGTGTACCTGCTCCATGTGCTGGTGCTGTACGCAGGCTGGTTCGCCAGCCAGCGCCTGCAGTTGAACCCGTACCTGGTGTTCGCCCTGTGCGTGCCGTCCATTGGACTAATGTCGTGGTTCAGCTACCAGTGGCTGGAGCGCGGCCTGTACCGGCGCATGCAGGCCTGGCTGGCGGCGCCACGGGGGCGGGCCCCTGAATATGCGCTTTCCCGAGTCAAATACTAGGACTTTGTTCGAAGGCCGGGTTGGCGTACACTTGGCCGCAAGTCTGTGAGGAACCTACATGAGCGCTATAACCATTACCGACGCCGCCCATGACTACCTGGCCGATCTGCTCTCCAAGCAGAACACGCCTGGCATCGGCATTCGCATTTTCATCACCCAGCCGGGCACCCAGTACGCCGAAACCTGCATCGCCTACTGCAAGCCGGGCGAAGAGAAGCCTGACGACACCGCCGTGGGCCTGAAGAGCTTCACCGCTTACCTGGACGCGGTCAGCGTGCCGTTCCTGGAAGACGCACTGGTCGACTATGCCACCGACCGCATGGGTGGCCAGCTGACCATCAAGGCGCCGAATGCCAAGGTGCCGATGGTCAACGAAGACAGCCCGATCAACGAGCGCATCAACTACTACCTGCAGACCGAGATCAACCCCGGCCTGGCCAGCCACGGCGGCCAGGTGAGCCTGGTGGATGTGGTCGACGACGGCATTGCCGTGCTGCAGTTCGGTGGTGGTTGCCAGGGTTGTGGCCAGGCCGACGTGACCCTGAAGGAAGGCATCGAGCGCACCCTGCTCGAGCGTATTCCCGAGCTGAAGGGCGTGCGTGACGTGACTGACCACAGCCAGAAAGAGAACGCCTACTACTGATGTAGAGGCAGGCGCGTTCCGTTGCGTGTGGGAGTGGCCGCACAATCTGGTCAGGCCTTAGCAACAAAGTGTTACCGTTTCAACCCCTGCGACAACAGGCCGCAGCCCGTATTCAAAGGGCTGCAGCCAATCCTTGCCTTCGTCGGGTAGAACCCCTCGGGGTGTCGTGCCAGAATGCCCCGGTTTTTCGACCGGCCCGTCCCGAGGGCCGGCACCTTCCCTGTAAAGGATGGTTTCATGAATGATCTATATACCCGGCGCGCAGTTGTCGCCGGGATGGGCGTTCTCGGGCTTGGCCTGCTCGCAGGCTGCAGCCCGGCCCGGGGGCTCGAGTTCAAGTACGGCAAGAACATGAGCAACGAAATCCTTGGGCGCAAGTTCAGCCTCAAGGACACCCAAGGCAATGTGCGCACCCTGTCGAGCTTCTACGGCAGCATGCCGATGATCTTCTTCGGCTTCACCCAGTGCCCGGCCGTGTGCCCGACCACCCTGGCGCGCGCCGCGCAAATCCGCAAGCTGCTGCGCGGCCGCGATCGCGACCTGTTCCAGGTGGTGTTGATTACCCTGGACCCGGAGCGCGACACCCCCGAAGTGCTCGATGCCTACGTGAAGGCGTTCGACCCGTCGTTCACCGCGCTGACCGGCACCCCCGAGGAAATCGCCGCGGTGGCCAAAGAGTTCAAGGTGTTCTACGAGAAAGTCCCGGCCGGTGATACCTATACCGTCTCTCACTCGTCCACCAGCTACGTCTACGATACGCGTGGCACCCTGCGCCTGAGCCTGGGCCATTCCCTGACCGCCCAGGAATGCGCCGAAGACCTGGTCACCCTGATGGAGATCTGCTGAATGTCGATGCAACCGATCAAGCACGGCCTGGCTGCCCTGGTCCTGATGGGCCTGGCGCTGCCGGCCCTGGCCCAGACCACCGTGAGCGACGCCTGGGTGCGTGCGACCGTGCCGCACCAGCAGTCCACCGGTGCCTTCATGACCCTGACCGCCAGCAGCGACAGCAAGCTGGTGGGCGTGGCTTCGCCTGTGGCCAAGACCGTGCAGGTGCACGAGATGACCATGAACGGCGATGTGATGGGCATGCGTGAGGTCAAGGCGGTCGAGCTGCCGGCCGGCAAGGCCGTGACCCTCGACCCGAACAGCCTGCATGTGATGCTGATGGGCCTGAACAACCAGGTGAAGGAAGGCGAGAAAGTGCCGCTGACCCTGACCATCGAAGATGCCAAGGGGGCCAAGGAAACCCTGGACGTACAGGCCGAAGTGCGTGCGCTCAACGCCGAGGCGGGCGGTGGGCATGATCACATGCACATGAAGCACTGATCAGGCTGAACCCTTTGGGGGCGCTTTGCGCCCCATCGCGACACAAGGCCGCTCCCACAGGAGAACGCGTATCCCCTGTGGGAGCGGCCTTGTGTCGCGATGGGCTGCCAGGCAGCCCCCGGTTCAATCAGCTGCGAAACTTGGGCAGCGGCCTGTCGAGGGTCAGCGAGGTCAAGGTCTTGCGGACCTGGGCCTCATCGGCCTCCAGGGCCTTGAGACTTGCGCGGATCTTGCCGGCGGCGGGCACGTCGCCCTGCCGGTCGATCCAGTCGGCTATCTCCTTGCAGGCACTGCTCAGGCAGGCCTGGCGCTGGTTCATCAGCGACAGGAGGGTGGTGAGCTCTCTTTCGGACATGGCAGGATCCTCCATTCAGCCTTGTCAGTGTAGCAGTGGCTGGCCGGCCTGCCTGAGGCCGGCTGTCGCAGCTCAGCCTTGCAGGCAGGCGCTGCGATAAGCCCCTGGCGTTACCCCGTAGGCCTGCTTGAACTGCCGGCTCAAATGGCTCTGGTCGGCAAAGCCCAGGCCGAACGCCACTTCCGAGGCAGCCCAGCCACGCTTGAGCATTTCCCGCGCACGGGCCAGGCGCCGCTGCTTCAACCAGGCATGTGGCGGCAGGCCGGTGGCCTGGCGGAACACCCGGGCGAAGTGGAACGGCGACAGGTTGACCGCCGCCGCCAGGGCCTCGAGCGAAGGCGGGTCGGCCAGCTGGCTTTCCAGCAGCTCACGGGCGCGGGCCACTGCCAGCGGTTCGTGGCCAGGGGCGGCAGGTTCGGCGCATTGCCCGTGCCGTTGCACCAGGGCCAGCACCGCCTGGCGCCAGGCGGTCTGCTGCTGCAGGGCGCTGGCGCCGGCTTCGGACAGCTGGTGCAACTGGCTGAAGGCAAGCGCCAGGGCTGGGTCGTGGATCACGCTGTCCTTGAAGCTGGGCATGCCGTGGCGGCCCAGTTCCAGTTCGTCGAGCACCCCGGTTACCCGTTCATGTTCCGGGTAGAACCCTCGGTAGCGCCAGCCCGCTTCGTGGGCGGTGGCCCCGGTGTGCAGTTCGTCGGGGTTGATCAGCACCATGCTGCCGACCGGCGCCAGATGCTCGCTGCCGCGATGCCAGAAGCGCTGGGCGCCCGACTCGATCACGGTGAACACATAGCCTTCATGCACATGCGGGGCGAAACGCTGCTGGAAATAACGCGCGTGCAGCATCTCGACGTCGCCCAGTGCCGGCGCCTGCCAGAGGTGTGTCTGCTCGCGCAGGGGCGTGCTCATGCCAGCCAGCTGCGCAGGAGGAAAAAGATCAACATGCTCACCAGCATGCTCAGCAACACGCTGCGGGTCAACAGCACCAGGGCGATGGCCACCAGCGAACCCAGCAGGTAGGGGTTGAGCAGGCTCAGGTTCAACTGGTGCTCGGGCATGAAGATGATCGGGCCGCAGATTGCGGTGAGCATGCCCGGCACGGCAAAGCCGAGGAACTGCCGGGCGTTGGAGCTCAGGCGCAAGGGCAGGCGCGGCTCCAGGAACGCATAGCGGTTGAGGAACACGATGGCGCCCATGGCAAGAATCAGGACCCAGGTCATGCGCGGGCTCCGGCGAATTTCTGGCAGACGAAACCGGCGCTCATGCCCAGCAGGCCTGCGGCCACCAGGGCGGTTTCCCAGTGCCAGTAGCTGAACAGCACCGAACAGAACAGCGACACCGCCACGCACACCAGCGTGGCCAGGTTGCGCACCAGTGGCGCGATCAGGGCGACGAAGGTGGCGACGATGGAAAAGTCCAGGCCGAGCTGGTCCAGGTGCGGAATGTTCTGCCCCAGCAGGATGCCGGCCAGGGTGAACAGGTTCCAGGCGACGTAGAAGGTCAGGCCCACGCCCAGGGCGTACCAGCGGTTGAACTGCTGCTGGTCGTACTGGCTGGTCAGGGCGAAGAACTCGTCGGTGAGCAGGAAGCCCAGGCCCAGCCGCCAGCGCAGCGGCTGGCTGGACAGCACCGGGCGCATCGTCAGGCCATACAGCAGGTGCTGCGAGGTCAGCAGCAGGGTGGTCAGCAGGATCGACGCCAGGTTGGCGCCGCCCTTGAGCATGCCGATCGCCACCAGTTGCGCGGCACCGGCGAAGACAATGGCCGACAGCCCTTGCCCCTCCCAGGCGCTGAGGTTGGCCTCGATGGCCATGGAGCCGGCCAGCAGGCCCCAGGGGGCGACGGCCAGGGACAACGGGAGAATGGCGATGGCGCCGTGGAGAAAGGCTTGGCGGGCGATGTGGGGCATGGTGGCTGCAGTGCGTGTACGTTGGCAGGCCAGCATGCCAGACGGGGCGGGGGATGGCTTGAACGATCTTGCTATGCCTGGCACGGTCCCTTGTAGGAGCGGCCTTGTGTCGCGATGGGGCGCGCAGCGGCCCCAGGATTTCAGCTTCGCCGCAGATATTGCCGGGGCCGCTGCGCGCCCCATCGCGACACAAGGCCGCTCCTACACGGGAGCCGTGTCCGTGTTAAGGACGGCTGGTCAGGTGCTGCTGCGCTGTCACGCAGCCGTTGGTGTCCACGGCCTTCTGCAGCAGGCTCTGGCGGTGCTGTGGGTCGAGGTCGCCGAGCAGGCGGTAGACCTCGGCCTGGTAGTCACGCTGGCGCCCCCACTGCATTTCCAGGCCTTGTGGCCGGTTGCGGTTGCAGGCCAGGCGCGTGGCCGGTTGCGGGTAGTAGGGGGCATATACGGTGGCCATGTTGGGGATGGCCTCCAGCGCAGTACGGTACTCGCTGCTGACGTTATAGGGCGGGCACCAGGTGGCGATGGCCGGCGCCGGCGCGGCAAAGCCCTGTCTGAGGCTGGCTTCGAGCAGCGGGCAGGCGGCATCCGGGATTTGCGCGGCGGGCAGGTAGGTCATGTAGTACAGCGCCAGGCGGTACTGTGCGACCGGGTGGCCCAGCTCCACGGACTTTTTCAGCAAGGCGACGGCTGTCGGCAGGGTGTGGGCCATGGCCTGGCCCTGGCGGCTGAGCTCCGGGTCGCCGCCGATGGCCGTGCGCAGCGTGCTGGCGCCGTCGTCCTGGCTGTCGGCCTGCTCCAGCAGGGGCAAGGCCTGGCGGTAGAGCAGGTCGGCATGAGGATCGATGCGCACCTCCAGCGCGTGCGCGGCCAGCGGCATCAGGGCGATCAGCAGTGGGGGCAAGCGAAGCATGCGGCTCACAGGCAAGCCCCATGGGGTGCCAGGTACTGATGGATGGCTTCGATGTTCATGGCGGTCAAGCGTGCGCCTCGGGCAGATCGGAACGACGGCCTATTCTAGCCACCCAAGGGGCCTGGCCGGAAGACCACCTGGCAACTGTCAGACGAGCTTGATCGGCGTGACCTTGCGCTGGGCATGTTTTTCCTGGGCCAGGCCAAGCTTGGCGGTAATGACCTTGGCCAGGGCATTGTTGCCCAGGTCGTTCAGGTGCAGGCGGTCGATGAACAGGTCGGCGCCGAACACCGGCGAGCTGCTGAGCATGCAGTTCATGTCATAGCAGGGCACCGGGTCGGCCTGGCTCTTGATGCGACGGAAGAAGGCCGAGTGCAACTGGCTGTCGAACGCGCCGTCCAGCAGCCGGTCGAAATTCGCCGGTCGTCGCTGCAGCGCGTCCAGCATGGCCTGCTCGCCAGCGGGCAGGCTATCCCGGCACCAGGGCAGCAACGGCTGCAGGATGAAGGTGAGGGTGGAATGGCTGTCTGCCAGCAGCCGGTCCCATTGGCGCAAGGTCCGGCCAATGCTGTCGGCGGCACGGGCCAGGCGCTTTTCCGGGGGTGACAGTGGCCAGGTGGCAGGTGTTGCGACCGAGGGCGTGGCTAACGCCTGGCCGATGCGCCGCCACAGCGATTGCCGGCGGGGCGCCGCCGTGGGCTGCATGCCTTCGCTGAAACTGTTGAGAAAATCCTGGTAGGCCTTGGCGTGCCGCGGGTCGCTCAGGCTGGCGAGGACTTCGCAGAGGGCTTCGTGGGCCAGGGTGTTGAGGCCGCTGAGCACCACCACATGGCCGAGCTGGCCAAGGCGGTGCTGGTGGGTCAGGAACATCAGCAGCTCCTGGCTGGCATTGAGCCCGCAGCCAGCCAGGCTCAGCCAGACTTCGCCAGTCAGCATCGACAGGTGCGAGGCCACAGTGTGTTCGTCGGAGCTGGCACCGATGCCCAGGGCGGTGGAGCCGCCGACCAGCAGGTTGATGCGTGAC
Organism: Pseudomonas sp. B23(2017); assembly: GCF_002113725.1. Classification (NCBI taxonomy): domain Bacteria; kingdom Pseudomonadati; phylum Pseudomonadota; class Gammaproteobacteria; order Pseudomonadales; family Pseudomonadaceae; genus Pseudomonas; species Pseudomonas sp. B23(2017). The sequence goes on from NZ_NEJM01000008.1 coordinate 146,508, forward strand.
GCACCACCGCGCTCGGCTGCCGAAAAGCGCTTGCCGGCAAAATGGCTGTAGCGCAGGCCCAGGGCATCGGTGTTGATGGTGCCGGAGCGGTAGCCGGTTTCGTGCACATGCACGGTGTGCGGGGCGCGCCGGCTGCCCAGCAGCAGAAAGCGCTGGTAGTCCTGTTGCAACGGCGAAGGCGACGGGGTCGTGTCAGTCGCGGTCATGGGTTCTCCTTCTGTTGCAGCGGGCACCTTGCGTCACGTTCAGGCCGCCAGCTCCTTGACGTTGTACAGCAGGCCGCCGGCGGCGATCAGCAGCAGGGCGACCCCCGAGGCCAGGCTGATCATGCGGTTGCTGCGCTGCGAGGCGATCTTGCCGATGGCGAAGATGTACAGGCTGAGCACGGCAAAATCGATGGCCACCCACAGCATCGACAGCACCACCATGCTCTTGCCGAACGACTCGGTGATCTGGATGAACTGCGGGAAGAAGGCGATGAAGAAGATGATGTCCTTCGGGTTGGAAATGCCCACCATGAAACCTTGCAGCAGCCCGCCGCCGGCAGGCTTGGCGAGCTCGCCCGGTGCCTCGGCTGCCGGCGCCTGCAGGGCGTCCCGCAGCGTGCCGACGGCAATGTAGCCGATGAACAGGCAACCCAGCAGGCTCATGGCGCTGAGCCAGGCCTTGTCGATGGCGGCGCTGGTGAGGATGATCCAGGCCGCCGCGCCGATCAGCACCAGTGATGCCCAGTTGGTGCCCACAGCCGTGAACATGGCCTTGCGTGAGCCGGAGGCGGCCGCGGTGTTGACGATCAGTGCCACCACCGGGCCGGGGGTGGCGATCAGTAGCAGGACAGTAAGGGCGTAGGTAGCGGTGAGTGCGGTATTCACGGTCAGGTCTCGATCAGTATGTCGGGTGTTGCCGGCTGTACGGCATGGGCGTGGAACGGGCAGCGGGACGGGTTGAGCGACCCTGCCTCCTGCAGTTGGTACTGCTTCCACTCGTAGTTGTCGGCATCGCCGAAGAAACCAAGGGTGTCGGGCATGACGCCGTCGTTGTAGTGGTGCACGCGCTCGCGGATGCGTTCGCGGATACGATGGCCGCTTTCGGTGTTGACGTTGGCCACTTCGTCGAAGTTCGCCCGCGGGTTGATGACGAAGGTGATATGTGGCCCCAGGTTGCGGCTTTTCATCTGCTGGTGGCCGGGGAAGTTCATGTTGATGAACAACGGCATGCCGGCAAAGCAGAACGACCAGGCGTTGTCGTCGGGGTCGGTCGGGATGCCCTGCGGCCAGGGATGCGGGTCGCGCGCGTGCACGCCACGCAACACCTTCCAGGCCAGCGCCTGTTGCTCGGCCAGGGTGTAGTCGGCGGCAGTTTCGAGAAACACCACCAGTGGGCTGCCGATACGCTGCTTGGGTGGGATAGGTGTGACGGTGCGCACGTAGTCGGCCAGGCCCATGGCGATGTCATCGGCCAGCTGCCCGGCGCGGGCGAAGAGGATGTGGCAGGTTGCGCCGTTTACCGCCTTGCGGCCGAACAGGCAGGGAAACTCGGGGTTGGCGAGGACACTGCGAAAATGTTCTACGGCTTTGTAGGTCCAATGTCGCGCGTTGCGCACATGGTCAGCGGCCAGCTCTAGCGCATCCAGGCGATAGCAAGTTCCATAACCCGTCGACATGATTTCCCCAGGCGTAAATTTGATGAACGTTCAAGTCACATGCAGGCAGGATCTTGGTTATGTTTATTATTTACCCGCATTTTCCGAGACGTCCTTGGCGTTGTAAAACGCGTGGAACTATGACCTACTATTAGTCTTACTCATGCTCAGGGCGTCGCCATGTCGGAACGGATTCAGGCTTTGCACGCGCTGCGTGCCTTCGAGGTGGCCTCTCGCTATGGCTCATTTACCCGTGCCGCGGAAGAGCTGGCCCTGACCCAGGGCGCCGTCAGCCACCACATCAAGACCCTCGAAGCCATGTTCGGCTGCGACCTGTTCGAACGCCGCGGGCCGAAGCTGGCCCTGACCGAGCACGGCCGCCTGCTGGCGCAGGAGCTCAAGGTTGGCTTCAAGATCATCGAAAATGCCTGCGCCCTGCTGCGTCAGGACCGCTACGGCCTGCGTCTGAAGGCGCCGTCCACGCTCACCGTGCGTTGGCTGCTGCGGGCGCTGGATGCGTTCAAGAAGGTCGAGGACAACTGCAGCGTGCAGCTGTCCAGCGTGTGGATGGACATCGACAGCGTGGACTTCTACTCCGAGCCCTACGACTGTGCGATCCTCCTGGCCAACGGGCGTTTTCCCGCCGATATCGAGAGTTTCAAGCTGTTCGATGAATGGCTGATCCCGGTGTGCCACCCGGATTACATGGCCCAGGCACAACCGGTCCTTGCCGACCTGGCCCAGTGCGAATTCCTGCACCCGTCCCCTGACCGACGAGACTGGCGGCGCTGGCTGGCTCGCATGGATGCGCTGGACATCAGCATCGATCACGGGCAAGTGTTCGATACCCTCGACCAGGGCATCTCGGCCGCACAGCAAGGCCTGGGTATTTCGGTGGTCGACCTGGTGCTGGCCAGCGCCGACCTGTTGGCCGGGCGCCTGGTCACACCGTTCAAGCACGCGGTGGCCACCGGCGACGGCTATTACATGACCTGGCTCAAGGCCAGCCCCAAGGCGCGGCAGATGCACAAGCTGCGCGAGTTCCTGCTAGGCCAGGTGCCACCGCTGGCCTGCAAGGACATCAATTACCTGTACGGTTGAACACGCGCTCGAGCAAACGCCCGGCCGCCGGCAAGCGCCCGGCGCTGAAATTATTTCGGCAAACACCTGCGGGCCCCAACAAAATGCGCTGCGACGGTGCGTCAGCGGTAGAATCGCCGCAATAGCACAACAAACGATTCAGAGGTCGACGCGGTGGAGTTGCAGCAGGGCTTTGTCCTGACCCGACATTGGCATGACACGCCCGAAGGCACCTGCGTGGAATTCTGGCTGGCCACCGACCAGGGGCCACGGCAGCTGCGCCTGGCGCCACAGGTATCGGTGGCATTCATCCCCCAGGCGCAGGAAGCGCACGCACGGGTGCTGCTGGCCAACGAAGCCGGTGTCGAGTTGCGGCCGCTGCAGCTGAAGGACTTTGACCAGCGCCCGGTGCTGGGCCTGTACTGCCGCCAGCACCGGCAACTGATGCAGCTGGAGCAACGCCTGCGCATGGCCGGTATCGAGGTGTTCGAAGCCGATATTCGCCCGCCCGAGCGCTACCTGATGGAGCGCTTCATCACCGCCCCGGTGCAGTTCACCGGCCAACCGGATGCCCAAGGCGTGCTCTGCGATGCCCAGCTCAAGCCCCTGCCGGGTTATCGCCCGCCGCTGCGCCTGGTGTCGCTGGACATCGAGACCAGCGAGCGGGGCGAGCTGTACAGCATTGCCCTGGAAGGCTGTGGCCAGCGCCAGGTGTACATGCTCGGGCCGGCCAACGGCACGGCTGATGGCCTGGACTTCGACCTGCACTACTGCGCCGACCGCGCCGACATGCTGGCCTGCCTCAACCAGTGGATGGCCGAGCACGACCCGGATGCAATCATCGGCTGGAACCTGATCCAGTTCGACCTGCGCCTGCTGCACGAGCACGCCAAGCTGCTGCAGGTACCGCTGGCACTGGGGCGCAATGGCGCGCCGATGACCTTGCGCAGCCATGCCGGTGGTGGCCACGTGTTCGCCGATGCCCCGGGGCGGCTGCTGATCGATGGCATCGAGGCGCTGCGCTCGGCGACCTGGAGCTTCCCGTCGTTCAGCCTCGAAAGTGTCGCCCAGACCTTGCTCGGTGAAGGCAAGGCCATCGACACGCCGTACCAGCGCATGGATGAAATCAACCGCCGCTTCGCCGAGGACAAGCCGGCGTTGGCGCGCTACAACCTCAAGGATTGCGAGCTGGTGACGCGCATCTTCGCCCACACCCGCCTGCTCGAATTCCTGCTGGAGCGGGCCTCGGTCACCGGCCTTGCGGTGGACCGCAGCGGTGGTTCGGTGGCCGCGTTCTGCCATTTGTACATCCCGCAGATGCACCGCCTGGGCTTCGTCGCCCCCAACCTCGGCAGCCGCCCCGACGAAGCCAGCCCCGGTGGCTTCGTAATGGATTCGCGCCCGGGCCTGTACGACTCGGTGCTGGTGCTGGACTACAAGAGCCTGTACCCGTCGATCATTCGTACCTTCCTGATCGACCCGGTGGGGCTGGTCGAAGGCTTGCGCCTGCCCGACGATGAACACTCGGTGGAAGGCTTCCGCGGGGGGCGTTTTTCCCGTAGCGAACATTGCCTGCCGGCCATCGTCGAGCGGGTATGGCAGGGCCGGGAAGCGGCCAAGCGCGAGGGCAACGCGCCGCTGTCGCAGGCGCTGAAGATCATCATGAATGCCTTCTACGGAGTGTTGGGCTCGAGCGGCTGCCGCTTCTTCGACCCGCGCCTGGCTTCATCGATCACCATGCGCGGCCACCAGATCATGCGCCAGACCCGTGCGCTGATCGAAGCCAGGGGCTACGAGGTGATCTATGGCGATACCGACTCCACCTTCGTCTGGCTCAAGGGCGCCCACGGCGAGGAGGCTGCAGCACGCATCGGCCGTGAGCTGGTGGCCCAGGTCAACCAGTGGTGGCGCGAACACCTGCGCGAGCAGATGAACCTGGAAAGCGCGCTGGAGCTGCAGTTCGAGGTGCATTACCGGCGCTTCCTGATGCCCACCATCCGCGGCGCGGACGAAGGCAGCAAGAAGCGCTACGCCGGGCTGGTGCAGCGGGCCGATGGCAGCGAGCAGATGGTCTACAAGGGCCTGGAGTCGGTGCGTACCGACTGGTCGCCGCTGGCCCGGGAGTTCCAGCAGGAGCTTTATGGCCGGATATTCCGCGGGGAGCCGTACCAGGCGTATGTGCGCGATTATGTAAGGCGCACCCTGGCGGGCGAGCTGAATGAGCTGATGGTGTACCGCAAGCGTTTGCGCCGGCCGCTAGCCGACTACCAGCGCAATGTGCCACCGCACGTGCGTGCGGCCCGGCTGGCCGATGACTACAACCGCCGCCTTGGCCGCCCGTTGCAATACCAGCGCGGCGGCTGGATCAGCTATCTGATCACCCTGGCGGGCCCCGAACCCCTGGAAAACCTGCAAGCACCGGTGGACTACGAACATTACCTGACGCGGCAGCTGCAGCCGGTGGCCGATGCCATCCTGCCTTTCGTTGGCGACAGTTTCGAAGGGTTGACCGGCCAGCAGCTGGCGCTGTTCTGAAGAGGTGGTAGCTATCTAGCCAATCGTTTGGCAAGCCTGCGTCTAGTGTCGGGCCTTTTGATCAGCCCGAGGCGCAACAACGTGACTACACCCCGCCAGGAACAACCGCCAACCGCCGATACGCTGGCCATGGAGCAGGCCTATCAGGACAACCTCATCGTCAAGCGACTGCCCAGATGGATTCGCCGGCTGCGTATCGTCTCGCCGACCGAGCAGAACATCCCGGCCAACGGTTTGTATGAATCGCAGCATGCTGCATTGCGCGACGCATTGAAAGACAGCCTGGCCTGTCGACAGTGGCTGGAAAAGGAGCTTGCGCGAATCGAGGGCATCGACCGTTTCGTCAAGCCGCTGCTTCAAAACGCCATGCAGGAACAGTTCGGCACCAAGGAAAATGTCGATGGCCTGTATTTCAGGCGCTGGTACACCTACACCGCTCCCAGCCAGGGCACCGTGTGGGGGCGCTACCCGGTTTTGGAAAAGGACTATTTCGAGGTACCGCTGATCGAGGCGGCACTGGACAACTTCACGCCGGGCGAGGGGCGGAACGAACAGCACAAGGACAACTGCATCGTCGACAGCCTGTCGCAACGGCTCGCCTCGCCAACGGCGCCAGCCTTCGCACGCTTGTGCCGCCAGCTGGATCTGGGCAAGCGCTATCAACAGCACCTGGACAGCGTGCTCAAAGCGCCGAGCAGCCAGGCAAGCGGCTGGCGCAGCATGGCTTCGACGCTTGCCCAGCTGTACAGCTCGGTCATGCTGATCGATGCGTGCAAGGCTAAAGGTGATGGAGTACTGAGTGCTGCCGAACTGGAACTGGTGCTAGAGCTGTGCAAGCACGGCAGACCTGGCACGTTGTACGAGTCGAAAGTGGTGGCCCGGCAACTCAAGGCGTTCGGCTGCGATTTGCAACAGATCGTGATACTCGATGTGTTTCATGACAAAGTCAGCCGCAAGATCATTGTCTATATTCCCGACGACCCCCACGGTCCCTGGACCGCAAGCCCCGACCTGGAAAGCTTCACCCGCAAGGTCTTGGGCAAGCGTCTGCGAGACAAGCGCTATCAGGATTTCTTCAAACGTTTCGTACGCCGGCGCGACAGCCAGCAGTTCTTCTCCAGGGTTGCCAAGGACCTGGTGGGCGTCGCCGATTGGGCAACCCGGGAAATGGACCAGCACATGCGGGACTACCCGCTGCCGTTGTTCGCCCACCTTGCTGCCGCGCGCATTGCCCACATCAAGGACGATGCCGCGCTGATTGCCACGCCGGTGTCAGATCTTGATCGCAAGGCCCAGGAAGCCCATCAACAAAGGTTGGTTGCCGAGGGTTGGACACTGGCCACCGTGGCGGGCGTGTTCATCCCCGCACTCAATGCACTGCTGCTGGCGGTAATGGTCTGGGACCTGCTGGGCGAGCTGTTCCAGGCCGTTGAAGATTGGCGCGAGGGCGATACCAGCGCCGCAATGGACCATGTGCTCAGCGTGACCAAAGACCTGGCCGTGATCGGTGTCACCGCTGTGGTATGGCGGGAAGCGAGCCGGGCCTGGGCCGCATTGGACCAGTGGGTGCCAGCGCGCCTGGAAGACGGCAGCGAGAAGCTCTGGAATGGAGACCTGGTGCCGTTCCGCAGCGTTGCACCTCCCGCTGGGGAAGTGGCCGATGCAATGGGCATCTACCGTGCCCAGGACAGAAGCTGGATGACCATGGATGGCCATAACTACGAAATCGTCCAGCGCGCAGATGAAGAGTGGCAACTGGCACCCCGAGATGGTCATGGGCCTTTGTTGCGTCACAATGACGCCGGTGCCTGGCGGCTATGGACCGAGCAACCGTCCAGCTGGACAGACAAGCACCGGATGTTCCGCCGCCTAGGTGAGCGTTTCGCTCGCCTGGATGATGACCAGATTGACCAGGCCATGGCCGTCCATGCCCTGGATGCAGACCATCTTCGGGCGTTGCATGTGTACGGCCGGCCGCCTGAGGCCGAGCTGGGCGATACCGTAGAGCGCCTGCTGATCGACCGCCGGCTGCAGGCCCTGCTGGACGATCTGCAACTCGGGCGGGTGCCGGAGGACGCGCCGTTGCTGGCGAAGGCCCGCGCCTTGCCTGGCGTCACCGAGCAGAGCGGGCCAGCATTGGCGGCGCAGGTCTCGGCAAAGCGGCGCCAGCTGTTTCAGCAGGTGTATGACGGGCAGCAGGAGCCAGACGATGCGGCGGTGGCAACGTTGCGCAGGGCATTCCCGAGCCTGCATCGCCGAGCGGCGCGCGAGCTGCTGGGTGAGCTGTCTGCCGAAGGTGCGGAGTTTCAGGCACTGGTCAGCGGTACGGTGCCGTTTCGGCTGGTCGAAAGGGCCAGGCTGAGCGTACTGCGCATACGTGTTGCGCGTGCCTGCGAGGCGCTGTTCATCGAGACGCCCCAGACCCTGGACCAGGCCAAGGTCGCGCTGACGCTGCTGGAGACGCTGGATGTCAGGGAGGCCAGGCCGCGCTGGCGGCTGTACGATGGTGATAGCCCGCAGCCGATAATGACTACTGCTGGCGACGGGCAGAACTACAGGCTTGTGCATGACAACGGGCAGTTCGAGCTTGAAGATGCGCTAGGCCTCGACCTGAGTGGCCCCGGCGAGCTGTTCGAGACCTTGGCGGCTGCGTTTGCCCCGGCCGATCATGCGGCACTCGGTATCAATGAACCCTACGCCCCGAGTTTGCGAGCAGTATTGGCCCGGCAAATGGCCGGGCACACCAAAGTACTGGCCCAGGTGTTGGGCAAAAACCCTCGACAGCCATGGATGCTGGCGCCACTGCGCCTGGAGGATGGCAGGGTCGGCTACCCGCTGGGCGGCGGCCTGGGGCGCTTTGCCCGGCCTGCGTCTCGACCCCGGGCGTTCGAGACGCGTCTGCGCGACCTTTACCCGGCCTACAGTGATGAACAGATCGAAGCCTGGCTGACCACGTTGCATGCTTCGGGGCGTGATACCGACACCGAGCTCGGTGTGCTCGAAGAGCAGGCACGTCGGTTAAGCGATCACTTGAGAAGCTGGGAGCGGCGAGGGTTGCTGGCCGGAGAGCGAGCCGAGCGCAAGCGGTTTCGCAAAGCAATCCTGCAATGCTGGCGGGAACGGGTGCCCGCTCAAGTTACACCTGAGCATCAACGACTGGCTTTAACTTGGCATTACAGCGCGTATGACCTGTGCTCGTTGCCTGAATTGGGTCCACTCTTCAGCTTCCCGCACGTTACCGAACTTTCCTTGCGCAGCCTGTTGCTGAAAGAGGTACCAGAGCAGTTCCTGCTCTCATTCCCCAATCTGACGTCCCTGGAACTGAGCTACAACCAGTTGCAACGTCTGCCAGCGAGCCTGTCGTTGCTCAATGACTTGCGCATACTCGACTTGTCCGGCAATCGCATCTCTCTGGACGAGCCCCAGGCTCAATTGCTGGCGCAATGCAGCCGGTTACGTTACCTGAACCTTTCGGACAATCGCTTGAACATGACCTTTTCTGTGGCGCAGATGAACCAGTTGGCCGAACTGCGTTTGCGCAATGCCGGGTTGGTATTGCTGCCCGAGGGCATCACGGATTGTCAGACGTTGTACATGCTCGATGCTTCCAACAACTTCATCACGCTGTTGCCCCCCAACTTCATCCAGTCCCCGTTGTGGCGGGACGGCTACGTGGCGCTGTCAGGCAATCCTGTGCTGCTGCACCAGGCTGAAGATGTGCAGGAGGCCTGGAACATTCCGGAGGACAGTTCGGTCCCTCACAAATTTCGCTGGGTGGACCGCCTGGACGGTGATAGACGCGAAGATTTGGGTAACCTGTGGGCCACTGTTGAGCAAATGGATGGGGTGACGAACTTCATGCAACTGCTGAAACAGCTTACGCGCTCGCAAGACTTCACTCATCCTCGATATGGGGAAATGCTGGCTGCACGCGTTTTGACCATGATGGAAAAGGTGGACAGCTCAGCAGCACTGGCCAGTGAAATTTTCGCCAATGCACTGGTCGAGAACTGCGCCGACAATGCCACGGTGGTCTTCCAGCAGCTTGAAATCCGATGCCTTGTGTGGGAAGCCGAGCAGGCCGCCCCTTCTGGCAGCCAGGAACGAGCCCTGGTGAAGCTGGCGCGGCAGTTGTGGAGGCAGCAGGAGGTCGACTTCATCGCCTTGCGCGTGGCTGAGGATGCAGGTGCGGGGAACGAGTCGATCGAATGGGCGCTGGCCTACTCGATCCGCTTGCGCGAGGACCTGGGCCTCCCTGGCAACGCGCGGAGCATGCTACACGCGGGCATCCCGGACCTGGATGACGCTTCGGTGATGCGCGCGGCTGATCAGGTCAGGCGTAACGAGACAGACCAATCGGTGGCAGTGTGGATGGTCCAGCAACCGTTCTGGAGAAATTATCTCGAGAAACGCTACGTGCGCGAACTGGAAGTGCCGGCAAGTTTTCAGAACCAGTTGGCGGAGGATGCCAATGCCGAGGACGCTGCCAGGTTGATGGCGGAAATCAGGCTTTGGACCGAGAAGACCGAGCTTCAACTGACCATCGAGGCTCTGCAACGGCCGGCATGACCAGGGCGCATTGGACTATGCTCAAGCTACAAGTGAGAGGGGTACTTTTTCGGGCTCGGGACGGGGAACGTCCGCACTTGGTAACCGCCGGTTACTGTTCATTCAAACATGGAGGCCTTTTGCTGGTTTACGCTCGCTCGTCGGATCTTTCGCCCTGATCTGTAGTCTTCTGGTTTATCGAGAGAATAAGGAGATACGCATGCTCGTCCGGTCACTGACCCTCGCCACCTTGCTCGCGCTCGTCGGCCCTGTGTTTGCCGCCGACAGTGACGCGCCGCTGGCCAAGGAACTGGGCAAGGCCAGGCCCTTGGTCGTCATTGCGCCCAGCAGCGCCGACCCGACCTTGCGTGGGTTGAACGAGGCCCTCAAGGACCCGGCCACCCAGGCCGCCTTCAAAGAGCGCAACCTGGTGGTGTACAGCGTTGCCAACATGATGGGCAAGCGTGAGGACAAGAACCTCGAGCAGCAGACCACCATGGCCCTGATCCGCGAGTTGAAGCTGGGTGCCAGCAAAGGCACCAAGGTGATCCTGGTGGGCAAGGACGGTGAGCGGCACATGCTCAAGGACGACGAGGAGGGCGAGGCCATCGACCCGCAGGTGATCCTCAAGGCGGTCGATGATCTGCCCGCCAGCGAAAAAGCCGTGACGGCGCCGGAGCCTGTGGCAGCGGCGGCACCGGAACCCAAGGCCAAGGACAGCAAGCCTGCCAAACCCGCCAAGCCGGCCGCGCCACCCAAGCCGCTGGAAGACTGACCCTGCACGACGGCCCCGAGTCACCTTGGGGCCGTTGTGTATCCCACTGTATCTGCCCACGCCGCAGACCCATTCCCATACAAAACCGCACCCCGCGCGATACATCCACGACATACCGCAACGGCCTAATGGCTCCACATTCCAACCACAGTGGAGCGACACCATGACTCAAGTACGAAACACCCTCGGCCTGCTCGGCGCTGCCCTGATCGGCAGCATGGCATTGAGCAGCAGCGCCTTTGCCGTCGAGCCGTTGGCCCAGGGTTACCAGCTGGCTTCGGCCAAGGTGGCCGGCGAGGGCAAGTGTGGTGAAGGCAAATGTGGTGGCAGCGCCAAGGCCACCCAGGGCGAAGGCAAATGCGGTGAGGGCAAGTGCGGCGCCAGCGCCAAGGCCGGTGCCGAAGGCAAGTGTGGCGAGGGCAAGTGTGGTGATGCCTCGTTCGCCAAGACCGACAGCAACCACGACGGCAAGGTCTCGCGCGACGAGTTCCTGGCGGTGGCCAAGGACCGTGCCGGCGACTTCGACAAGATCGACAGCAACCATGATGGTTTCATCTCCGAACAGGAGGCGGCGGATCACCTCAAGGCGATCTACCAGGCTAATGGCAAGGCCATGCCCGAAGGCTTGTTCAGCCACCTGACCGGCAAGTCCTGACCTTCTGCCCCATGAACCGCGCAACGCCCCTCCTGCTGGTCAGGCGGGGCGTTGTGCCTGTTGCGGAGACCTGTTCATGCACCCCACATCTTTGTCCCCTGTACCTTTACAGACCGGGCTAGGCCTGCGCCGCGGCCTGCTGCCGGAACTGCTGGCCATGGAGGCTGGCGCCGTGGACTTTCTCGAATGCGCACCGGAAAACTGGGTTGCCGTGGGCGGTGCCTACGGCAAGGGCCTGGCGCAGTTGGCCGAGCGTTTTGCCATTACCTGCCACGGGCTGTCGTTGTCGCTGGGTGGCAGCGAGCCGCTGGACCGCCATTTCCTTGGCCAGACCCGCCAGTTTCTCGACCGCCACCAGGTGCGCCTGTACAGCGAGCACCTGAGCTACTGCAGTGATGACGGGCACCTGTATGACCTGATGCCCATTCCATTCACCGACGAAGCGGTGCGCCATGTGGCCGCGCGGATTCGCCAGGCCCAGGAATACCTGGAGCGGCGCATTGCCGTGGAAAACATCAGCTACTACGCCGCACCGTACCAGGCGATGAGTGAACTCGACTTCATCCGCGCGGTACTCGATGAGGCCGACTGCGACCTGCTGCTGGACGTCAACAACGTCTTCGTCAATGCCTGCAATCACGGCTATGACGCCCGCGAATTCCTGGCGGGCTTGCCCCAGGCGCGGGTCACCGGCATGCACTTGGCTGGCCATTACGATGAAGCGCCGGACCTCAAGGTAGACACCCATGGGGCTGCGGTGAAGGAGGATGTGTGGGCGCTGTACGCGGTCGCCTGTGCGCGCTTCGGTGTGCAACCGACCGTGCTCGAGCGTGATTTCAACTATCCGCCGCTGGCCGAACTGCTCGCCGAGGCGGCGCGCATCCGCACTGTGCAGCGTGCTGCGGGAGGGCATGCAAATGAATGAGACCTTGCGTGAGCAGCAGTACACCTTGGCCCGGCACCTGCGTGACCCGCAGCGCCATGCGCCGCCGCCGGGCGTGGAGGCCCGGCGCCTGAAGGTTTACCGCGAGCTGTTCTATGGTGCTATCGAAGGTTTGCTGGCCGGCAGTTTTCCGGTGATGCGCCAGGCGTTGGGCGAACCGCGCTGGCATGCCCGAGTGCGAGATTTCTATGCCAACTATCGCAGCCAGACACCGTTGTTCACCGAGATTGCCCAAGCGTTCGTCGATTACCTGCAAGGCATCGAGCTGGATGCGCCCTGGCAGCTGGAGCTGGCGCACTATGAGTGGGTCGAGGCGCAGTTGTATCTGAGCGATGCCGAGGACCCGGCCCATGACCCGGCAGGCGACCTGCTGGAAGGGGAGCCACTGTTGTCGTGTGTGGCACGAGTGTTGGCCTATCGCTGGCCGGTGGAGCGGATCGGGGCGGATTACCAGCCAGCGGTGGCGCCAGAGGCGCCGACCTTGTTGCTGGTTTATCGCGATGCGGGGTTGAAGGTGCGCTTCGCGCGCCTGGCGCCGCTGGCGTACCGGTTGCTGGCGCTGGAACAGGGCAGTGGGCGGGCTCGGTTGCAGGCGTTGGGCGGTGCTGTGGAGGAGGGGTTGGCGTTGCTGGAGGGGCTGCGCGAGCAGGGGGTCATCATCGGTACAGGTTGAGTGCGGGTGCGGGGGGCGCCTTGCGCCCCTATCGCGACACTAGGCCGCTCCTACAGAGGTACGCGATCCCCTGTAGGAGCGGCCTTGTGTCGCGATGGGCTGCAACGCAGCCCCGGCGATATCACCTGCAGAACCGCCCTCTGAGCCAATGATCCAGGCTCAACCGCCCAGCCCCTTTCAGCAGCAGTGGCAGCAACGCCACCAGGTAGATCAACGGCAACTTGAAGTTGCCAAAGCCCTGGTCGGTAATCGCATACCCTTGGGCCAGCTCGGCCAGGTTCGACCAGTGCGCCGGCCAATGCACCGCGGCAATCGCCACCACGGTCACCACCATCAGCCCCAACGAGGCCAGCCGGGTACCTAGCCCCAGCAATAGCAGTAACGGCAGGATCAGCTCCGCCCACATCGACAGCTGCCAGTTCAGCTCTGCAGGCAGCAGGTTGAAGGGGAACGGGAAGTTCGCTTGCAGGTCGGCGAACCAGTTGCTGCCATTGAATTTCTCCCAGCCGGATTCGAAAAATTCCCAGGCCAGGAACAGCCGCAACGGCAGGTCGGCGCTCCAGGTACCGAAACGGTCGAAGGTGGTCAGGGTGCGGGTCAAGGTGGTCATGCTGGTTTCTCTCTTCAGGAAAGGGCACGGGCGTTACGGCGTTGCTGGCGGGCCAGCTTGGCGGTGAGCTTGACGGCGATGGCGCTGAACATCAGGGCGAACGCCAGCGGGTACCAGCCGCCCATGGGGATGCGTTTGTAGAACGACAGGCAGAACACCGCGGCCAGTACCCACATGCCGGTGCTGTGCAGGGCCTGCCAGGCACGGCCACCCAACAGGCGCATCGGGGCCTTGAACGAGGTGATGGTGAGCAGCAGCAGGAACAGGTAGCCGAGGGTGCCGGGCAGGCTGGAGGTGAGCGTGCGGCCGGCCCAGAACAGCTCGGGGAATTGCTGGGCATAGCGGTAGATCAGTACGCCGTGCACGGTGTGGGAAAAGGCGAATGCCAACCCCAGATAGCGCCGTTCCTGGAGGATGCGGCGGCTGCTGGTGCCAGGCAGCAAGGTCACCAGCGACGAGGCCAGGAAGGCCAGTAGGAATAGCGCGAAGGAGCTGCGCGCAGTGGCACGGATCGCGCTGCGCAGGCCGTCCGGATCAGGTTGGCTGGCCAGGACCACGGCGGTCATCGCCAGGGTCAGGCCGGCGAGCGTGGCGAACAGCTTCCAGCCGGAGGGAAGGGTGAGGGGTTTCATCAGGAAGGCTCCCGGGGTGTGGTTGTGTGACCGGGAGTGTGTCGGGGTGGGGTATCTGCAGTGTGTCGGCGGTGGTGGGGTTGTGTATCGGAGTGTACTGATACTTCAAGCACCACCTGCTTTTTGTGGGAGCGGCCTTGCGTCGCGAAAGGGCCGCAACGCGGCCCCGGCAATTCATGCGACGAAGCTGAAAACCTGGGGCTGCTGCGCAGCCCTATCGCGACGCAAGGCCGCTCCCACAAACTGTCATTTGAGCTCGATCTGCGCGCACAGCCCGCCGCTTGCGCGGTTGCTCAGGGTCAACCGGCCGCCCATGGCCTGGATCAGCTGATGGGCAATCGCCAACCCCAGCCCGGTGCCGCCGGTGCTGCGGTTGCGTGAACCTTCCACGCGATAGAACGGCTTGAGCACTTCATCCAGTTCGCCACCGGGTATGCCTGGCCCGTTGTCGAGCACGCGGATCAACGTCCTGTCGCCCTCGCGGCACACCTCCAGCTCGGCAGCACCGGCAAACTTGAGGGCATTGTCCACCAGGTTCACCAGCACCCGGCGCAGGGCATGCGGGCGGGTTTCCAGCAGGCTGCCGCTGCTGCCATGGCGCTCGACCTGGGCGCCACTGTCCTGGTAGTCGAACACCAGGCTGTCGAGAAAGGCATCGAGGTTGACCCGGCACGGGGCCTCGGTGCTGGTGTCCATGCTGCGGGCATAGGCCACGCCTTCGCGCACCAGGTGTTCCATTTCACCCAGGTCGCTCCACAGCTTGTCCTTTTCCACCCCTTCGTCCATCACTTCGACACGCAACTTCATGCGCGTGATCGGTGTTTGCAGGTCGTGGGAAATGGCCGCCAGCAACTGCATGCGTTCCTTGAGGTAGGCAGCGATGCGCGCCTGCAAGGCGTTGAAGGCCACGGCGGCATAGCGCACCTCGCGCGGGCCGCTTTCATCCAGCTGCACGCCAGGCTTGTCCGGGTCGAGGTTGTCCACCGCACGGGCCAGGCGGGTCAGCGGGCCGATCGCCAGGCGTACCGCCAGCCAGGTGCACAGCAACAGCACGGCCAGCTGGATCAGCAACACCACGGGCAGCCAACGTGCCACCGGGACCGGCGATGGGGTTACGTCGATGGTCAGCGGTGCGCCATCGGCCAGGGTCAGGTGTGCCTGGAAGTGCGCATTCGGGCCGGGGATTTCCTGGAAGGAAAGGCGATAGTCGGCGCCAATGGCCTTGACGATCGAGTCGGCGGCCATGGGCGGGTCGCTGGTCGGCATGGCTTCGCCCGCCAGGCCCTGGTCCAGCCGGTAGCGGTAGGTACGCCGCTCCAGGCGCGGCAGCCAGGCGGCGCGCTCGGCCGCGGGCAGGCGGTCGAGGATGGCCACCGAGGTGGCCACATCCTGCTCCAGGGTGCTGAGCATCATCGAGCGGCTGCTGATGTAGCGCTCGTAGGCCTGCAGGCCGAACGACAGGCCGTAGGCCAGCACCAGGCCGGTGAAGAAGATCAGTGCCAGGCGCGAGGCCAGGGTACGTGGCCATTTCATGATGGTGACTCGAGCAGTTGCACCGGCAGTGAGAACACGTAGCCTTCGCTGCGCACGGTCTTGATGCAGCTGGGTTCGCGGGCGTCGTCACCCAGGCGCTGGCGCAGGCGGCTGACCAGCAGGTCGATGGAGCGGTCGAAGATGTCGGCTTCGCGGCCCTGGGTCAGGTTGAGCAACTGCTCACGGCTGAGCACCCGCTGCGGGTGGTCGAGAAACACCCGCAGCAGGCGGTATTCGGCACCGCTCAGGGCGACCAGGGTGCCTTCGCTGTCGAGCAGGTGGCGCGCGGTGGTGTCCAGCCGCCACTGGCCGAAGCCGAGCAGGCGGCTGCTTTCGCTGATGGTCAGGTTGGGCGGCAGCATGCGCGTGCGGCGCAGCACGGCGTTGATACGGGCGAGCAGTTCGCGGGCCGAGAACGGCTTGGTCAGGTAATCGTCGGCGCCCATTTCCAGGCCGATGATGCGGTCGGTTTCGTCGTTGCGGGCGGTCAGCATCAGCACCGGGGTGTTGCGGTGCTTGCCGGCGCGCAGCTCGCGGCACAACAGCAGGCCGTCGTCGCCGGGCATCATGATGTCCAGGACGATCAGGTCGACGCTGTTGGCTTCTAGAAAGGCGCGCATCTGCCGGCCGTCGGCGACGATGCTGGTGCGCAGGCCATTCTTCTTCAGGTAGTTGCCGACCAGTTCGCGGATTTCGCGGTCGTCGTCGACGATCAGGATGTGATCGACGTGTTCCATGCGCTGCGTTCCTGTGCAAGAGGGGATGGGCGCAGTGTACCGAGCGCATTCGCGCTTGCCTGCGGGGGTTTGTATTGCAGTGTATCTGGCATGTGTACAGACACAGGAGGAAGCACATCACAGCTTCGGGCGACACATACGGGATACCTGGCCGGCGTGAAATGGCTCTCGACCGGGGAGCACAACTCCCCACCCTCAAGCGTTACACAGGAGAGATGCCATGAACTTCATTACCTTCGCCCGTGCCAGCCTGTTCGCCGTGCTCAGCTTCGGCGCCATTGCCGCCCAGGCCTCCACGATGCCGATGGACGATACCGGGGTCATGCAGTACCGCTACGGTGACCACCTGGACGTGAAGAAAGTGCTGTCGATACAGGACGACCAGAGCGACGCCTGCGGCCTGGTGAACACCCGCATGGACTACCTCGACTCCAAGGGCCAGCAGCAGAGCGTGCAGTACCGCACCTACGCCACCGGCGGTTGCCATGAGAATTGATCGCCGCTTGTTGTTGAAGGTTGGCGGTATTGCCCTGGCGCTGGCCGGCCTGGGCCTGGCCGGGCACCTGATGGCCCGCGACAGCTACGGTGCCATGCCGTCGCTGTCCGGCGCCAGCCAGTGGCTGAACTCGGCGCCGCTGGATGGCCCCGGGCTCAAGGGCAAGGTGGTGCTGGTGGACTTCTGGACCTGGGACTGCATCAACTGCCGGCGCAGCCTGCCGCATGTGAACGAATGGGCGCGGCGCTATGCCGACCAGGGTTTGGTGGTGGTCGGCGTGCACACCCCGGAGTACGACTACGAGCACGATGTAGGCACCTTGCGTGACAAGGTAGCCAGCCTGGGGATCGGTTACCCGGTGGCGGTGGATAACGACTACAAGGTGTGGAATGCCTGGGGCAACCAGTTCTGGCCGGCGCATTACTTTGTCGACCGCAAGGGGCAGGTGCGCCATGTGCACTTTGGCGAGGGGGATTATGGGGGGCAGGAGCAGGTGATACAGGCGTTGCTGGATGAAAAAGGGTGAGTTGTCTGTGCCGGCCTCTTCGCGGCGGTTCGACGACTCGATGAACCCGCTCCCACAGGTACTGCACCGCTTGCAGACTGTGCGATCCCTGTGGGAGCGGGTTTACCCGCGAAGAAGCCAACACCGATCTGTCAGGTGAAACTGGCAAAGTGCGCCTGCATCCGCGCCGCATCCGCCTGGCGCCCGCTGAACAGCTCGAACGCCTTCACCGCCTGGAACACGGCCATGTTGCTGCCATCCAGGGTGCGGCAGCCCAGCGCCCGGGCGGCGCGCAGCAGTTCGGTCTCCAGCGGGAAGTAGATGATCTCCGCCACCCACAGGCGCGCATGCAGCAACTCCACCGGCAGCGGTGTGCCCGGCAGCTTGGCCATGCCCACCGGTGTGGTGTTGACCAGCCCGTCCGCCTCGGCCAGGGCCGTGGCCAGGTCGTTGCCGACCACGGCGCGCCCGGCACCGAAGTGGGCATTCAGGTTGTCCACCAGGGCCTGCGCACGGGCCGCGTCCACTTCGAACAGTACCAGCCGCTCGACCCCTTCACCCAGCAGGGCATGGGCCACGGCCGAACCGGCACCACCGGCACCCATCTGCACCACCTGGCGCCGTGCCACATCAGGCAGGCCACGGCGCAAGCCTTCGGCAAAGCCCAGGCAGTCGGTGTTGTGGCCGACCCGCTTGCCGTCCTTGAGCACCACGGTGTTCACCGCGCCGATGCCGCGGGCTTCGTCCGACAGTTCGTCGAGCAGCGGCAGGATCGCCTGCTTGAACGGATAGGTGATGTTGAGCCCGGTGAAACCGGTGTGCTGGGCGGCGTCGAGCAGGCCGGGCAGGGCGCTGTCGTCCAGTTGCAGCTGGTCGGCATCGATCAGCCGATACAGGTAGCGCAGCGCCTGGGCATCACCTTCGTGTTCGTGCAGGGCAGGAGTGCGCGACAGCTGGATACCACGGCCGATCAGGCCGGCGAGGATGGCTTGCTGGGTCATGCGCTGTGCTCCTGCAACATTTCGGCGAAGTGGCTGATGGCCATGCGGTAGCCATGGCTGCCCAGGCCGCAGATGACCCCGACGGCGATGGACGATACGAACGACAGGTGACGGAACGGTTCGCGCTTGTGCACGTTGGACAGGTGCACTTCGATTACCGGCACTTCGCTGGCCACCAGGGCATCGCGGATGGCCACCGAGGTATGGGTCCAGGCACCGGGGTTGATCACGATGCCGGCGCAGCGGCCACGGGCGGCATGGATCCAGTCGATCAGTTCGCCTTCGTGGTTGGTTTGGCGGAATTCGATTTCCAGGCCGTGGGCATGGGCGGTATCGGCACAGCCCTGGGCCAGGTCGGCGAGGGTTTCGTGGCCATATTGGGCAGGCTCGCGGGTGCCCAGCATGTTCAGGTTGGGGCCGTTGAGCACGAGAATGAGGGGCTTCATGACGGGCATCGCTTTGTTGTTGTTGGATGCGCCTAGTTTTGTACCGACTGGTTAGTTTGGTCAATCGGACTAAACCGCTGTACCGGAAAAGTGGGCGATTATCGAACTTGATATCGCCTGTACCGGCCCTATCGCCGGCAAGCCAGCTCCCACAGGAACTCCATAGGGCTCCAGCTTTGTCGCCTGCAGCTTGATTACAAAATTGTAATTTTCCCGCCACCGCCCCGATAAGCGCGGCTTTCTACAGTCCCTCGCCAAAGCTCGCCGACGAGGATCTGTTTCGTGTCCATCCCCCGCAAGACCGCCTTGCTCTGCCTGTTGCTGGCTGTTGCCGCCAGCGCCCAGGCCAGCCAGAGCCTGAGCCTGCCCCAGGCGCTTGACGCCGCCTTTGCCCAGAACCCGGAGCTGGCTGCGGCCGGCCGGGAAATCGGCATTGCCGATGGCGAGCGGCGCCAGGCCGGGCTGATCCCCAACCCGGAGCTGTCCTGGGAGGTCGAGGACACCCGCCGTGACACCAGCACCACCACTGTCACCCTCAGCCAACCGCTGGAGCTGGGCGGCAAGCGCGGTGCACGCATCGCCGTGGCCGGTGCCGGCCAGGCCATTGCCCAGCTGGACCTGGAGCGCCAGCGCAACGGCCTGCGCGCCGATGTGGTGCAGGCATTCCACGGCGCCCTGCGCGCGCAGACCGCGCTGGAGCTGGCGCAGCAATCGCAGGCATTGACCGAGCGTGGGCTGCGAGTGGTGCAGGGGCGGGTGACCGCTGGCCAGTCATCGCCCGTGGAGGCCACCCGGGCCCAGGTGCAGTTGGCCCAGGCCCAGGCTGAAGTGCGCCGTGCGCAAACCCAGCGCAGTGTGGCTTACCAGGCCCTGGCACGGTTGACCGGCAGCCCGCTGGCAAGCTTCGACCAGTTGCAGGCCGCCAACCTGTCCCCCGGTGATGCGCCCAGCGCCGACGCCCTGCTCGGTCAGGTGGAGCAAACGGCTGAATGGCGCCTGGCCGCCGCCCAGGTCGAGCGCGGCGAAGCGTCCCTGGGTTCGGAAAAGGCCCTGCGCATTCCCAACCTCACCGTCAGCCTTGGCAGCCAGTACAGCCGCGAAGACCGCGAGCGGGTCAATGTGGTGGGCCTGTCGATGCCCTTGCCGCTGTTCGACCGCAACCAGGGCAACGTGCTGGCCGCGGCCCGCCGTGCCGACCAGGCGCGTGACCTGCGCAACGCCGTGGAGCTGCGCCTGCGCAGTGAAACCCGCAGCGCCGTCAGCCAGTGGGCCACGGCCATGCAGGAAGTGCAGGCCTATGACCGCACCATCCTGCCTTCTGCCCAGCAGGCCGTGGACACCGCCACACGCGGTTTCGAAATGGGCAAGTTTGCCTTTCTCGATGTGCTCGACGCCCAGCGCACGCTGATCGAGGCGCGCGGGCTGTACCTCGAGGCGCTGGCCTCGGCGACCGACGCGCGGGCGCAGGTCGAGCGGATCTATGGCGACCTCGATGGCCTGCGCAACAAATTGAACAGCAGGAGCAACAATGACTAATCCACGCAAGATAGCCCTTCTGGCTGCCGCCATTGCCGCGCTCGGCCTCGGTGGCCTGGCCTGGACCGGCAACCTCGGCAACGCGTCAGGCACTGAAGCCCGGCACGACGACCACGGCGAAGACAGCCACGGCCACGGCGAGGAACAGGCCGGCGAAGGCCACGAAGAAGAGGAGGGCAAGCTGCACCTGTCCATCGCCCAGATCGAAGCTGCCGGTGTGCAACTGGCCAATGCCGGCCCTCGTGAACTGGGCACCGCCATCAGCTTCCCGGGTGAAATCCGCTTCGATGAGGACCGTACTGCCCACGTCGTGCCACGCGTGCCCGGTGTGGTCGAGTCGGTGCAAGCCGAGCTGGGCCAGGCGGTCAAGCGTGGTCAGGTGCTGGCGGTAATCGCCAGCCAGCAGATTTCCGACCTGCGCAGCGAACAACAGGCTGCCCAGCGCCGCCTGGAACTGGCGCGCCTGACCTTCCAGCGCGAACAGCAGCTGTGGCAGGAACGCATCAGTGCCGAGCAGGATTACCTGCAGGCCCGTCAGGCGTTGCAGGAAGCCGAGATTGCCTTGGCCAACGCCCGGCAGAAAGTCGCCGCCGTGGGCCCGGCCGGCGCCGGCAACCGCTATGAACTGCGCGCGCCGTTCGATGCAGTGGTGGTGGAAAAGCACCTGACCGTGGGCGAGGTGGTCGATGAGACCAGCAATGCCTTCACCCTGTCTGACCTCAGCCGGGTCTGGGCCACCTTCGCCGTCGCCCCGCGCGACCTGGACAAGGTGACCACCGGCCGCGATGTCACGGTCAGCGCGCCGGACCTGGGCGCCCAGGTCGAGGGCAAGGTCAACTACGTCGGCAGCCTGCTCGGCGAGCAGAACCGTGCCGCCACTGTCCGCGCCACGCTGGCCAACCCCAACGGCGCCTGGCGCCCCGGGCTGTTCGTCAATGTCGCGGTCAGCGTCGAACGCTTCAACGCCGCCGTGGTGGTACCGCAAAGCGCCCTGCAAACCTGGGAGGAGCAGACCGTGGTGTTTGCCCGTACCGAGGAAGGCTTCGAGGCCCGCCCGGTGAAGACCGGCCGCCGCGACGCCGGCCAGGTGGAAATCACCACCGGCCTTGCCGCCGGAACCCAGGTGGCCGCTGCCGGCAGCTTTGTCCTCAAGTCCGAGCTGGGCAAAGGCTCGGCCGAGCACAGCCATTGATCACGGGGACGCCTGCATGTTCGAACGCCTGATCCAATTCGCCATCGAGCAGCGCCTGGTGGTGATGCTGGCCGTGGTCCTGATGGCCGCGGTGGGTATCCACAGCTACCAGAAACTGCCGATCGACGCTGTACCGGACATCACCAACGTCCAGGTGCAGATCAATACCGCCGCCCCCGGCTATTCGCCGCTGGAGACCGAGCAGCGCATCACCTTCGCCATCGAGACCGCCATGGCCGGCCTGCCCGGGCTCAAGCAGACCCGCTCGCTGTCGCGTTCGGGCCTGTCGCAGGTCACGGTCATTTTCGACGACGGCACCGACCTGTTCTTCGCCCGCCAACTGGTCAACGAGCGCCTGCAAGTGGCGCGTGAGCAGTTGCCCGACGGCATCGAAGCGGGCATGGGGCCGATTTCCACCGGGCTGGGTGAAATCTTCCTGTGGACGGTGGAAGCCGAGCAGGGCGCGCTGAAGGAAGACGGCACGCCCTACACCCCGACCGACCTGCGGGTGATTCAGGACTGGATCATCAAGCCGCAGCTGCGCAACGTGCCCGGGGTAGCCGAGGTCAACAGCATCGGCGGCCATGCCAAGCAGTACCTGA
Organism: Pseudomonas sp. B23(2017); assembly: GCF_002113725.1. NCBI lineage: Bacteria > Pseudomonadati > Pseudomonadota > Gammaproteobacteria > Pseudomonadales > Pseudomonadaceae > Pseudomonas > Pseudomonas sp. B23(2017). The sequence continues at coordinate 168,649 of NZ_NEJM01000008.1, forward strand.
TTGCGCCGGAGCCCAAGCGCCTGGCGGCCTACAAACTCACCCTCAACGACCTGATCGCGGCGCTGGAGCGCAACAACGCCAACGTCGGCGCCGGCTACATCGAGCGCAATGGCGAGCAGTTGCTGATTCGCGCGCCAGGCCAGGTGGCGTCGGCCGAGGACATCGCCAACATCGTCATTTCCAGTGTCGATGGCACGCCAATCCGCGTCAGCCATGTTGCCCAGGTCGGCCTGGGCGAAGAACTGCGCTCGGGCGCGGCCACCGAAAACGGCCGGGAAGTGGTGCTGGGCACGGTGTTCATGCTGATTGGCGAGAACAGCCGCACGGTGTCCCAGGCGGTCGCCGCCAAGCTGGTCGAGATCAACCGCAACCTGCCCAAGGGCGTGGTCGCGGTGACGGTGTACGACCGCACCAACCTGGTGGAGAAGGCCATCGCCACGGTGAAGAAGAACCTGGTCGAAGGTGCCATTCTGGTCATCGCTGTGTTGTTCCTGTTCCTGGGCAACATCCGCGCGGCGCTGATCACCGCCATGGTCATTCCGTTGTCGATGCTGTTCACCTTCACCGGCATGTTCAGCAACAAGGTCAGCGCCAACCTGATGAGCCTGGGCGCACTGGACTTCGGCATCATCGTCGACGGCGCGGTGGTGATCGTGGAGAACGCTATCCGCCGCCTGGCCCACGCCCAGCAACGCCATGGCCGCATGCTGACCCGCACCGAGCGCTTCCATGAAGTGTTCGCTGCCGCCCGTGAGGCGCGTCGGCCGCTGATCTATGGCCAGCTGATCATCATGGTGGTGTACCTGCCGATCTTTGCCTTGACCGGGGTGGAGGGCAAGATGTTCCACCCTATGGCCTTTACCGTGGTCATCGCCCTGCTTGGTGCCATGATCCTCTCGGTTACCTTCGTGCCGGCGGCCATTGCCCTGTTCGTCACCGGCAAGGTCAAGGAAGAGGAAGGCCTGGTAATGCGCACGGCGCGTCAGCGCTATGCCCCGGTGCTGGCCTGGGTGCTGGGCCGGCGCAAACTGGCGTTCGCTGGCGCCGCTACCCTGGTGTTGTTGTCCGGGGTTATGGCCAGCCGCATGGGCAGCGAGTTCATCCCCAGCCTCAGCGAAGGCGACTTCGCCCTGCAGGCCTTGCGCGTGCCAGGCACCAGCCTGTCGCAGTCGGTCGACATGCAGCAGCGCCTGGAGCAGGCGATCATCGCCCAGGTACCGGAAGTGGAGCGGGTGTTCGCCCGCACCGGCACCGCCGAGATCGCCTCCGACCCGATGCCGCCGAACATTTCCGACGCCTATGTGATGCTGCGTCCGCGTGAGCAATGGGGCGACCCGGGCAAGCCGCGTGATGAGCTGATCGCCGAGGTACAACGTGCCGCCGCCAGCGTGCCGGGCAGCAACCACGAGCTGTCGCAGCCGATCCAGCTGCGCTTCAACGAGCTGATTTCCGGGGTGCGCAGCGATGTGGCGGTGAAGCTGTTCGGTGATGACATGGATGTGCTCAACCGCACCGCCGCGCAGATCGCCAGCAGCCTGCAAGGCGTGCCGGGCGCGTCCGAGGTAAAGGTCGAGCAGACTACCGGCCTGCCGGTGCTGACCATCGATATCGACCGCGACAAGGCGGCCCGCCATGGCCTTAACGTGGGTGATGTGCAGGACGCCATTGCCATTGCCGTGGGTGGCCGCACGGCCGGCACGCTGTACGAGGGTGACCGCCGTTTCGACATGGTGGTGCGCCTGTCGGAAACCCTGCGCACCGATGTCGACGGGCTGGGCAGCCTGCTGATTCCGGTGCCGGCCAGTGCTGCTGCGGGTGCCGGGCAAATAGGCTTCATCCCGCTGTCGCAGGTAGCCACGCTGAACCTGCAGCTGGGGCCGAACCAGGTCAGCCGCGAGGATGGCAAGCGGGTGGTGGTGGTCAGTGCCAACGTGCGCGGGCGCGACCTGGGTTCGTTCGTCGAGGAGGCCGAGCAGACGCTGATCGAGCAGGTGCAGATACCGCCGGGTTACTGGACCCGCTGGGGTGGCCAGTTCGAGCAGCTGCAGTCGGCGGCCGAGCGCCTGCAGGTGGTGGTGCCGGTGGCCTTGCTGCTGGTCATGGCGCTGTTGCTGATGATGTTCAACAACCTCAGGGATGGCCTGCTGGTATTCACCGGCATCCCGTTCGCCCTTACCGGCGGGGTGCTGGCGCTGTGGTTGCGAGACATTCCGTTGTCCATTTCCGCTGGCGTGGGGTTCATTGCCTTGTCGGGGGTGGCGGTGCTCAACGGGCTGGTGATGATCGCCTTTATCCGTGGCCTGCGGGAGGAAGGGCGCACGCTGCGGGCAGCGGTCGAGGAGGGCGCGCTGACGCGCTTGCGGCCGGTGCTGATGACGGCACTGGTGGCGTCGCTGGGGTTCATCCCGATGGCCTTGGCGACCGGGACCGGGGCCGAGGTGCAGAGGCCGCTGGCGACCGTGGTGATTGGCGGGATTCTGTCGTCCACCGCACTGACCTTGCTGGTGTTGCCGGCGTTGTATCAGTGGGCGTATCGGCGCGAAGAGGTGCAGGAGGGTTGAGCGTTTTGGGGCTGCTTTGCAGCCCATCGCGACACAAGGCCGCTCCTACAGGGGACCGCATCAGCCGCAAATTGACGCGATCCCTTGTAGGGGCGGCCTTGTGTCGCGATGGGCCGCAAAGCGGCCCCAAATTCTCAAACAGTACGACGAGCCCCAGCCCTAGCACCGTCGCCCCCCGCCTCATCATGCAACGAAATCCGCGAAGTCTCCGGCAACGCCAACCCACCCACCAACGCCACCAGTGCAATCACCACCAGGTAGAACGCCGGTGCCAGGCTGCTGCCGGTCTGCCCGATCAGCCAGGTCGCCACCAGCGGTGCGGTGCCGCCAAACAGCGTATAGGCCACGTTGTAGGTAATTGCCGAAGCGGTATAGCGGGTGCGGGTAGGGAAGCTTTCCGACAGCAATGCCGCCGTGACCACACCACTGCACAACGCCCCCACCGCCAGCAGGATCACCCCCAGCAGCGCACCGGACATCGAGCCGGAACTGGCCAGCCAGTACGCCGGGAACACGCACAGCATCACCCACAGGCAGGTAAAGCCGATAGTCTTGCGCCGCCCGACGCGGTCCGAGAACGCCCCGGCCAGCGGGCAGCCGACCGCGGCGAACAGCAGGGCCACGGTGGTTACCAGCAGCGATTGCGCGCGGGTCAGGTTGCCGACCAGTTGCAGGTAGGTGGCGAAGTAGGTGGTGAACATGTAGAACGACAGCGCGGTCAGCGAGATGAAGGCCCCCAGGTTGCGGATCGCCCGGCCATGGTTGCGCAGGGTTTCCTTGAGCGGTGAATGTTCATGCTCCTTGCCCTGGGCGATGGCTTCGCGGAACGCCGGGGTTTCTTCCATGCGCCAGCGCAGGTACAGGCCGACCAGCCCCAGCGGCGCGGCGATCAAGAACGGGATGCGCCAGCCCCAGGCATTCATCGCCTCGGCCGACAGGCTGGCTTCCAGGCCATAGGCAATCACTGCCGCGCAGGCAAAGGCGGAAAAGGTCGACACCGGCACGAAGCTGCCATAGAAGGCGCGCTTGTCGTTGGGCGCATGCTCCATCAGGTAGGCGCAGGCCCCGGCATACTCGCCACCGGCGGAAAAGCCCTGCAGGCAGCGCGCCAGGGTCAGCAGCGCGGGGGCTGCCAGGCCGATGCTGGCGTAGGTCGGCAGCAGGCCGATGAGGGTCGTGGAGCCGGCCATCAGCAGGATGGTCAGCGACAGGATGCGCTTGCGCCCGAGGCGGTCACCCAGCGCGCCGAACACGATGCCGCCCAGCGGGCGCAGGGCGAACGCCACGGCGAACACCGCAAAGGTCTTGAGCAAGGCCACGCTGGCGTCTTCGCTGGCGAAGAACTGGCTGGCGATCAGGGTAGCGAGAAAGCCGTAGACGGCGAAGTCGAACCATTCGACGAAATTGCCGATGGCCGAGGCGGCGATCACCCGGCGCAGGGTGGCGGGGGATACCTCGTGAGGTGCGGGCATGCGAGTGCTCTCCGGTTCCATTGGCAGGCATGATGAAAGTGGCGCGGTCGGGCCGCGCCATCATTGTTGTGCTTGCCAGTAGATAGCCGGGCGCTGGAAGGCGCTTTGTCGAGGGCGACCTCGGGATACCTGATTCAACCGCGAGCTGTTCGCTTGACGCGGTCCACTGTAGGAGCGGCCTTGTGTCGCGAAAGGGCTGCGCAGCAGCCCCTCGATTGCAGCTTCGCCACTGACATCGCCGGGGCCGCTCTGCGACCCTTTCGCGACGCAAGGCCGCTCCTACAAGAGCCAATGCAGGCCGGGATGTTCATGCAAGACAGGCCATGGGCTCAGAAGCGCATATCCAGCGCCAGCTCGAAGGTACGCGGCGGCCCCATGTAGTACTGGCTGTTGTAGGCCTGCTTGGCATACACCTCGTCGGTCAGGTTGCGTACCCGCCCAGTGAGCGTGGTGTGTTCATCCAGCCGGTAGCGGGCGAACGCGCCGAACAGGGTGTAAGCCGGGGCCTTGAGGCTGTTGGCGTTGTCGGCGTACACCGAGCCCACGTAGCGCCCGTCTGCCCCCACCGACCACGCCGGGGTCAGGCTGTAGGTCAGCCACAGGTTGGCGACGCTGGCCGGTACGTTCACCGGTGCGTTGCCCTTGCGCGATACCGACACGCCGTTCACCGCCTCGTTGAACTCGTCGTACTGCGCATCGACATAGGCATAGTTGGCCTCGGCCAGCAGCTTCGGCGTCACCTGCAGGCGCCCGGACAACTCGACACCGCGTGAGGTCTGCTGCCCGGCCTGGACCGTGAGGTTGGCGTCGTTGGAGTCGCGCACGGCAAAGTCCTTGCGCACGATCTGGTACAGCGCCAGCGTGGCTGCGCCGCGCCCGTCGAGAAAGTCGAACTTGCTGCCCACTTCCCACTGCTCGCCCTTGGACAGGTCGAACAGCCCGACGTTGGAATAGGTCGCTGCCGCCAGCGAACCGGCCGGCAAGTCGGCAGAGGTACTGTACTGCGCATAGACGCTGGCGGACGGGGTCAGCGCATAGGTCAGGCCGATACGCCCGGAAAGCGGTTCCCAGCGCCGTTCGAAGAACGCCGGCGAGGTTGGCGTTACCGCGCCGTAGTTGGTCACCTGCATGTCAAGGTAGTCGTAGCGCAGGGCGGTCAGCAGGGCCAGGCGTTCGGTGAGTTGCAGGCGGTTTTCGGCAAACACCGCGCGGTTGGTCACCTCGTGGCGGCGTTGCTTGGTCAGGCCGGCATTCACCCCGGGGATGTCGTCGAAGCTGCCGGGGTCGAAGTGTTCGGCATCGACCACATCGCTCCAGCTGCTCGAGGTGGGGTAGAGGGTCTGGCGCATGCGCGAGTACTCCAGCCCCAGCGACCACTGGCTGGCCAGGCCGAACAGCTGGTTGTCGTGGCGCAGCTCGATGCGGTCGCCCAGCAGGTTCTGGTCGTGGCGCTGCAGGTAAGGGCTGCTGCGTCGTACCCTGCCATCGTCGGTATAGCTGTAGCGTTCGAGGTTGCGGTAGTCGCGCTGGGCGTTGTAGTGGTAAAGCGTGTTCTGCACGCTGGTGCTGTCGCTGAGCTGGTAGTCGAGGATCGAGCGTAGCCAGCGTACCCGCTGCTCATAGCGCCCGTCGCCGACGTTGTAGTTTTCGAAGCGGCGGCTGTTGTCGATCTTCATCGTGCTGCGCCCGGGCAGGATCGGCGAGCCCCAGTAAGGGCTGTCTTCGCGGTCTTCCTGGTACTCCAGGGCCAGGGTGTGGGTGAGGTTGGGCGTGAGGTCGCTCAGCAACGAGAAGGCCAGGCTGTCGGTGTGCCGTTCGTTGCGGTCGATGTAGCCGTTGCCCTGCCCGCGGCTGAAGTCCAGGCGCATGAAATGGCGGGCATCGGCGGGGTTGCTGGCCAGTGCCTGGTTGATGCCGAACGCCACTTCGCTGTCGTCGAAGCTGCCATGGCGGATACGGCCGTCGATGGTCTGCTGATCGCGGCTGGCCAACTTGGTGATGTAGTTGATCGAGCCGCCCACCGCGCCCGCACCATGCAGGAACGACGATGGCCCGCCGATCAGTTCGACGCGGTCGAGCACCCAGGCATCCACTGGCCGGGTGGCGCTGCTGTAGCCCAGGTTGATGCCGTTGTACAACTGGGTAACCTGGTTCTGGGTGAAGCCGCGGTAGGCGACGAAGCCGCCAAAGCCGGGGTTGGCCGAGGCGTTGACGCCGGTCATGGCGTTGATCACATCCTGGCTGTCCTTGGCGCCGCGCTCCTCGATCAGGCGGCGGTCCGAGACACTGACCGAGGCCGGCGTTTCCCGCGCGGTGAGGCCCAGGCGCGAGCCGGTGCGGATCGGCTCGTCCAGTTGCACGCCGCTGGCGGCGTCGCGTTCACCGTCGATGGTGGTGGCGCTCAGTTCCACCGGGGCAGCATCCGCCCAGGCAAGGTTGCAGGTGCCCATGAGGAGCACCAGGGAGGTTTTGCGAAGCATGTTGGTGTGTCTTCCACGCAAAGGTCATGGCTGACCGCGAGCGCGCGCAGTCAGGCGCGCCCGGCTGAGGTCAGGCGAAATGAGGTACGGCTGCGGGGAAAGCGACGGGGGAGGCGCGGGGGTTGAGGGCGGGGCGTTGATAGCGCGGCGGCGGTTGCGCCCAGCTGCGCACCACGATGGGCGAGGTGGCCACGGCTTGCGTAGGGGTGAACGACCAGCCTCCGCTGCTGAGCGGCACGGCCAGGCCGAACGAGGAGCACACCGGGCAGTCGAGCTGGGCCATGTGCTGGTCGCCGCCGGCGCCATCCAGGTCGATGGCAACGCCGTGTTCGCTGTTGATCGAGCAGAAACCGCCTTCCAGGCCGGCCAGGCGCAGGCCACCCATCTGGCCATGGTGCAGGCCGCACAGAACCAGGCTGAACAGGACACTGGCGTAGAGCGTCCAGGCGGTCAGCGTGCGGGTATGCCGGGTGGTTTTCATGGCGGCGAATCTACCATCCGGATGAACGGTCGGGTAGTGCTTCGGGCTTGATATTTTGGGGCTGCAATTTGACGAGATCCCTTGTAGGAGCGGCCTTGCGTCGCGAAAGGGGCGCAAAGCGCCCCCATGGTTCTATCAGGCCGCACGCTCCAGTACATCCAGCAAATCAACAAACTCCAGCGCCAATTTGTGCCGCGGCGCCAGGTGCACCAGCGGCACCGAGGCCTGGTGCGATTCACGCATCTTGATCGAACTGCTCAGGTACACCGGCAGCACCGGCATGCCTTCACCGCGCAATTGCTCGATCAGGGTCTGGTGCAGCGCGGTGCGCCCGGCGAACTGGTTGACCACCACACCTTCCACCTGCAACGCCGGGTTGTGGTCCTGGCGCAGTTCTTCGACCTCGGCCATGACGCAGTGCAGGGCCTGGCGCGAAAAGCTGTCGCAGTCGAACGGGATCAACAGCCGCTCGGCCGCCACCAGCGCGCTGAAGGTATAGAAGTTGAGCGCCGGCGGGGTGTCGATGTAGATCCGCTCGTAGTCCTCGCCCAGTTCCACCAGCAGCTTGCGCAGCTTGTTGATCTTGAACTTGCTCTCCAGCTTGCCTTGCAGGTCGCTGAGGTCGGGGCTGGCGGTCACCAGGTGCAGGTTTCTGTAGCGGGTTTCGGTGATCGCCACCCGGTGCTTCTTGCCGGCAGCGGTGACTGGCGACAAGGTCTGGCGGAAGAAATCGGCGATGCCGGAAGGAATGGCGTCATTGACCAGGCCGGTCAGGTAGTAGGTGGCATTGGCCTGCGGGTCGAGGTCGACCAGCAAGGTCCGGTAGCCTTCGGCGGCACTTGCGGCGGCAAGGTTGCAGGCGATGCTGGACTTTCCGACGCCACCTTTCTGATTGAAAACCACACGACGCATTAGATGCTCATCCATGAAGTGAAAATGTCAGGTTGGGGTCAATCCTATGACTGGAACAAGACAGTTTTATGACAAGGAATGTTACGGCCTGCCAAGTTCATTCCGTCATGTGGCAATCGGTTTGCCTTGAGCTGTGTAGTGTCTGTTCCGGCCCTTTCGCGGGTGAACCCGCTCCCACAGGTTATGCACCGCCCTTGAGGGCTGCGGGGTACCTGTGGGAGCGGGTTTACCCGCGAAGAGGCCGGAACAGGCAAGCAAGGGCGTTCAGGCAACAACCACCCGATTGCGCCCCTCCTGCTTGGCCCGGTAAAGCGCCCGGTCAGCCTCGCTCAACGCATCCCCCGGTTCGCTCTCGGTCTCGCCATCCCAATGCGCCACCCCCAGCGACACCGTCACCGCCCCCACCGGCTCCACTGGCGTATCCTGCACCGTCACCCGCAGCCGCTCGGCCACCACTGCCGCAACGTCCAGGCTAGCCCCCGGCAGCAGCATCAAAAACTCCTCGCCGCCGGTGCGGCACAGCAGGTCACCCTCGCGGCAACAGCGGCGCATCAGTTCCGACAGCCGGCGCAGTACCTGGTCACCCACCTCGTGCCCGTGGCGGTCGTTTACCCGCTTGAAATGGTCGACATCCAGCACGATGGCCGCAAATGCCCGGCCCTCGGCTTCCAGCAACGACAGGTTGAACTCCAGGCTGCGGCGGTTGCCCAGGCCGGTCAGCGGGTCGGTCTGGGCGTCGCGGTTGAGCCGGCCGATGCGTTCATGCAGCAGGTTCAGCCCAAACAGCAGCGCGCGCTTCAGCTCGGCCGCCTCGAAGTACCAGGCCGGTACCCGATGCAGGCGCTCGGCAGTGCCGGCCCGGTCCATCGAGCGGGCGCCGGCGGCCAGCTGCCACAGCGGCCGGGCGATGGTCATGGCCAGCCACCACAGCAGCACGCTGCCCACCAGCGCCAACGGTGCGGAGGTGCCGACCACGTTGAGGATCAGGTGGCTAAGCGGCGTCACTGTCTGGGTCAGCGGCTGCTGCGCAACCACGCCCCAACCGGCGCTGGGCACGGTGGCATATCCGGCGAGCATTTCCACGCCGAGGCTGTTGGTCAGTTGCCGGGTACCATTGCCCAGGCTCGCCAGCTGATCGATCAATTCATTGCCTTCAACCACCGTCCCCACGCGCTGGCTGTCGGGGTGATACAGCAGACGGCGGTTGCGGTCGACCACGTACAGGTAGGAACCGTCCTTGTAGAAATGCTCCCCCAGCAGGCTGTTGAGGATGTTGCGTTCACGCAGGTACAGGCTGCCGCCGACATACCCCAGGTAGCGGCCATTGCTGTCGAAAATGGGTTGCGACAGCGCCACCACCAGGTTGTTGGCCGCCGATATGTAGGGCGTCGACACCAGTGGGCGGCGCGCCTGCAGCGCCTCCTGGACACCGGGCGAATGCATGTGGCTGCCGACCAGGTGCCGCAAAGGGGCGGGGGAAATCGCCAGCAGCACCCCGTTGGCATCGATCACGAAGGTGGAATTGAAGGCCATGCTCTGGCTCAGGACACGCTCGGTCTCCGCCTGCAGGGCGACGGCGTCACCCAGCTGGCGGCCTTGCACGCCAGCGCTGAACGACAGCTGCTGCAAGGCGTTGTCGATAAAGGTCTCGGTGATGCTTGCCAGCTTCATCGCATACACCCGGTTGGCTTCCAGGGCATGGTCGATCAGCAGTTGGCGTTGCACCCGGTAGCTGGCGAAGTAGCTGGCGCACAGCATGACCACGGCGGTAAGGGCGCAAAGCACCAGAATGAGTGTGCGTAGATCCGGGCGCAGTCCGTGCTTGGCGTGTGGCAATCCTGACCTCGGGTGATCGAAAAACAGCTACGAAATGGGAACAACCTTACGCCTTATAGGCGCAGTGGGGAACCGCGTTCAGGAGCCTGCCTTTTCCAGCGCGTCCAGTTCGTCTTCCACCTGTTGCATGCGCTGCTCGGCCAGGGCCTGCACCTTCGCGTCACGGGCCGATTCGCGCATCAGGGCGGTGAGCTTCTCGCTCAGGCGCTTGCCGGCCTCGGTGTCTTCCAGGGCACGGGCCTTGGCCGGGTCCTGGGTGGCCTCGACGATGGTGGCGAACTCGGCATCGCTGAAGTTTTTTTCGCTGTAAAGGCGGAACAGGTCCTGGCGCTGGTCCTCGACGGTCAGGTGCTTGCGCAGCACGCCCTGGATGGTCGTCTGCGGCAGCTGAGGATGCGTGCGGCCGAGCAGCGCGGCCATGCGCTCGATGTTGTGCGTGTAGGCATCCTGCAGCGGCAGCTGGGCCAGGATCTGTTCTTCACGGGAGGGTTTCTGGTCGCAGGCGGTGAGGGCTGCAGTCAGCAGCAGGGGCAGCAGCAACTTCTGGAGGCGAGGCATGGCGTGGCCTGGTTGGGCAGTGGGTGCTGCCGATTATACGGCAGTTGTGGTTGCCTGATGGATTTTGGGGGCCGCTGTGCGGCCCATCGCGACACAAGGCCGCTCCTACAGGGAGCGCGCCTGGCCGGATCTTTGCGCGAATCCCCTGTAGGAGCGGCCTTGTGTCGCGATGGGCTGCAAAGCAGCCCCACTCAGGCAACGCGAAACATCAGAACCCACCCCCCAACGGCCATTCCACCGCCAACCGTATCTGGTCCCCATCCAGCTCCGCCTGCGCCGTATTGCCCCGATGCACGTTATGCCGCAGCGAAAACGCGGTGCCCTTGGCCTTGCCGCTCTGCACCACATACCGTGCCTCCAGGTCGCGCTCCCAATGCTTGCCCCCCTTGCCATACCCCAGGTATGCATACCCGCCCGCAGGGTCGACATGGCTGCCGTCGATATCGAACCCGCGCACGTACAACGCCGTCAGGTTCAACCCCGGTACGCCGTAGGCGCCCATGTTCAGGTCATAGCGCGCCTGCCACGATTTCTCGTTCGGTGCGTTGAAGTCCGACATCTGCACCGCGTTGGCAATGAAGATCGCCCCTCGCGTCACGTAGTCGAATGGCGTATTGCCGTCCACCTGCTGCCAGCCCAGGCTGAAACCGTGCGGCCCGTGGTCGTAACGCGAGACCAGGCTCCAGGTGGTGTTGTCGATGTGCCCGGACAGCGCCTTGCCGGTGTCGGTCGTGCGGTACAGGTTGAGGTCGAGGGTGAGGCTGCGTCTCTCATCCAGGGCATGGCTGAGGGTGCTGCCCAGGTAATGCTGGTTCCAGCTGTCCTGATAGCGTGAGGTGTACAGGCTGCCGCTGAAGGCGGCGCCGGGGTTCCACACCACGCCGGCCAGGTCGAAGCTGTTGCCCTGGCGGCCATTGGAGTAGTTCACCACGAAGCCCTGGTCGTGGCTGGAAGCATTGCGGTCGGCGTTTTCGTTGAAGTGCCCGGCCACCAGCCTGAGGTGGTCGAACTCGGTGCTGTCAAGGAAGAACCCGGTCGCGGTCTCGGGCAGCAGGCGGCTGTCGGAGGAACTGAACACCGGGGTCTTGACCCGTTGCTCACCGTAGGACAGCACGGTATCGGACATGCGCAGTTTCAGTGCCGCGCCGGCACGGCTGTATTCGTTCTTCGGGTGCCCCTCGTTATCCACCCCGAGCAAGCGTGCCTTGCCCACGCGCCCGCCGCCGCTGTCGAGTTGCACGCCCAGGTAGGCGTGGGCGTCGACCCCGACACCAATCAGCCCCTGGGTGAAACCGGACCGGAAGGTGCCCATCAGGCCATAGGCCCATTCCTCGGCCTTGCCGCTACGTTCATCGCGCGGCTTGTGGGCGTTGCGCCCGGCACTGTTGCGCCCGCCATGCTTGTAGTCGCGCTGGTCGAATACGCTGCGGTTGAGCAGGCTCCAGCGGCCATCCTCGACAAAACCGTTGCTTTGCGACTGGGCGGAGTCGGCCAGCGCAGGGGGCGCGAGCAGGGCACTGGCGAGCAGCAAAACGGCAGGGCGCGGCATGGGCAGAACTTCCTGTTCAGGGGGCGCGAAAACGCAGGATGTGCGCGCCGTCGAAGGGGTCGATGAGGTAATGGGCGTGCACGCCGAAGGTGTTCAGCAGGCGCTCGGGTGTAAGCACCTCGAGCGGTTTGCCGAGGGCGACCAGGCGGCCCTTGTCGAGCACCGCGACGCGGTCGCAGGTGAGCGCCTGATTGAGGTCGTGCAAGGCCACCAGGGTGGTCACCGGCAGGGCCTGCACCTGTTGCAACAGGCTCAGCTGGTGCTGGATATCCAGGTGGTTGGTCGGCTCGTCCAGCAGCAGCACCTGCGGCCGTTGTGCCAGGGCACGGGCGATGTGCACGCGCTGGCGCTCGCCACCGGACAACGACCCCCACAGGCGTGTGCGCAGGTGCAGGGCGTCGAGGTCGGCCAGGGCCTGCTCGACGATCGTACGGTCCTCCCTGGAGAACGGCGCCAGCGCCGACAGCCAGGGGGTGCGGCCCAGGGCAACGGCATCGAACACGCTGATCGCATCGAGGGTGTCGGCCTGCTGTTCGACCAGCGCCAAGGCCTGGGCGACACGGCGTCGGGGCAACCGTGCCAGCGGTTCGCCCAGCAGTTGCACGCTGCCGCTGCCTGGCTTGCGCAGCCCGGCCAGCACCTTCAGCAGCGAGGATTTGCCGGAGCCGTTGGGGCCGACGATGCCCAGGGTTTCACCGGCGACAACGCTCAGTTCGATATCACTGAGCACGGTATTGCCGGCCAGTTGCAGCCCCAGGTTCTGGCAACTCAAGGGGGCCATCTGTAGCGCCGTCATGACCGTCATGGGCGCCCCCGGCGGCTGACCAGGATCAGCGCGAAGACCGGTGCGCCGAGCAGCGCGGTGACCACGCCAACGGGGATCACCTGGCCCGGGATCAAGGTGCGCGAGAGAATGTCGGCGGCAATCAGGAACAGTGCCCCACCCAGTGCGCTGGCGGGCAGCAGGCGGCTGTGCCCGGGGCCGAGCAGCAGGCGCAGGGCATGGGGGATCACCAGCCCGACAAAACCGATGGCACCGACGATGGACACCATCACGGCGGTCACCAGCGCCGCGCAGCTGATCAGCAGCAACTGGGTACGCCGCACCGGGATGCCCAGCGATGCCGCCGAGTCGGCACCGAAGGTGAAGGCATCCAAGGCACGGCGATGCCACAGGCACACCAACAGCCCGAACAGTACAACTGGCACGGCCAGCCATACCGAAGGCCAACGTACGCCACTGAGGTTGCCCAAAAGCCAGAACAGGATGCCGCGCGCCTGCTCGGCGGTGGCCGACATGGTGATGAGGAAGGCGGTAAGGGCGTTGAACAGTTGCGAGCCGGCGATCCCGGCAAGGATCACCTGGGCATTGTTGCTGCTGGGGCCGGCTGCCCGAGCCAGCAACAGTACCAGGGCGAACGCTGCCAGGGCGCCGATGAAGGCACCGCCGGACATGCTCAGCGCCAGGCTGCCGAAGCCCAGCAGGCCCACCAGCACCGCACCGGTCGAGGCGCCGGCAGACAGCCCCAGCAGGTAAGGCTCGGCCAACGGGTTGCGCAACAGTGCCTGGAGGATCACGCCGCAGGTGGCCAGGCCGGCGCCGCAGGCCGCAGCAACCAGGGTGCGGGGCAGGCGGTAGTTCCAGACGATGCCGGCGTCGATCGGGTCGACCGGGTAGCCGGCCTGCCACAGGTGGTTGGCCAGCACCTGGCCGACCACGCCGGGCGACAGGTTGGTTTCGCCGATGGCGGTGCCGGCCAGCAGGGCCGCCAACAGGGCGGCCAGGGCAACGGCGATGCAGGGTAACAGGCGCATCATCACTGGGCTGCTTTGCCGCTGGCGAAGGCGGTGGCCAGTGTCTGCAGGCCGCTGAACAAGCGAATGCCGGCCTGCATGGCGTCGGCGTCGAGGATAATGATGCGATCGTGCTTCACCGCGTCCATGTTGCGCGTTACCGGGTCGCTACGCAGGAATGCCAGCTTCTTCTGGTAGTCGTCGGCGGGGTAGCGGCGGCGGTCCATGCGGGCAATGATCAGCCAGGTGGGGTTGGCCTTGGCCAGGGTTTCCCAGCCTACGGTCGGCCATTCTTCGCTGGACTCGACCACGTTGCGCACGCCAAGGGTGCGCAGCATGAAGTCGGCAACCCCCTGGCGGCCTGCCACGTAGGGGTCGATGTGCAAGTCGGCGCTGGAGAACCAGAACAGCGCCGAGGTGGCGGCCAGGTCCTTGTCGGCCAGTTGCGCCTTGGCACTGTCCAATCGGCCTTTGAGTTCGGCATTCAGGGCCGTGCCACGGTCCTGCACATTGAAGATTGCCGCCAGCTGGCTGACGCTCTTGTAGATAGTGTCGACCTGGAACGCCTGCAGGCGGGTGCCATCGGCGCCCACCAGGTTGTCCTTGCCTTCGCAGTCCGACGGCAGCAGGTAGGTGGGGATGCCCAGTTCATCGAACTGCTCGCGGGTGCCGACCACGCCCTGGGCACCGACCATCCATTCGAACTGCACCGTCACCAGTTGCGGGCGCTTGCCCACTACCGCCTCGAAGCTGGGCTCGTTGTCGGCCAGGCGCGGCACCTTGGCGTTCTGCACCTGGTACTCGGGCAGCACGTTGTTGAACCACAGCGAGGTGGCCGCCAGTTTGTCGCCCAGCCCCAGCGCGTAGAGCATCTCGGTACCGGCCTGGCCAATGGTGACCGTGCGTTGCGGCGCCTGGGCGAAGGTTTGCGGCTTGCCGCAGTTGTCGACCGTCAGCGGGTAGTGGGTGGCAGCAGCCTGGGCCAGGCCGGTGAGGCCGAGGCCGGCGAGCAGGGTGGCAAAACGGGGCAGCATGCTGGGCGATCTCCTATCGGACAGTTCGGGTGAGGAACGCACGGACAGGCATCGCCGAGCCCCCGCTGGCGGCAGGGGCAACACTGATGGCCAATCCCGGACACCCCGCCGGTTGGTGAATGTAGGCCGGCAGGTCTCCTGACTGGTGCGTCATGGCCTGGCTCCGGCCTTCCCGGGTTCGTGGCCCAGTGGCATCGATGGAGCAGGCTCGGCACCTACAGTTGCGGGGGCAGTTCCGTTTGGCCCGAATTGGCGGGCCTGGGATTCCCTATTGATTCCGTGGTGGAAACCGGCGGCCGGCATGGTAGACCATCGTGCCGCCGGGTGAAAACGCTTTTCAGAAGTACTTCAGCCAGGTGATGTCGCGCCGCCGCGCCTTCAGGCGGGCGAACCAGCGCACCGGCAGGTACAGCGAAACCGCCAGCAGCACTGCCCCCAGCCACACCGCGGCGATGCCGTCGAAGCCGAAGTAGTCGCCATGGTTGCGGCCGAACAGCGCCACGCTGGCCAGGTACAGCAGCTTCAGCACATACAGGTGCAGCAGGTAGAAGAACATCGGTGCCGCGCCGAACACCGCCAGGGCACTGATCCAGCGGGCCTGGCCGGCGCGTTCGAAGGCGCGCAGCAACAGCAGGCCACAGCCCAGGGTCAGGGCCAGGAACAGCAGCGAGGGCGGGTACTTGGTGATGTTGAAGAAACTCATCAGGGTTTGCGTGACGGTTGGGTAAGCGCTCCACGGCGCCTCGCCGTAGCCGTTGACCAGGCGCAACACGACAAAGCCCAGCAGCGCGATCAGCCCGGCCAGCAGCAGGCGATGCTGGCGTTGACCGGCCTCGCTGCCAAGGGCGAACCACGGGCCCAGGCCGTAGCCCAGGGCGATGACACCGATCCACGGCAGCACCGGGTAGGAGGTGCGCAGGCGCAGGCTTTCGGAGAACTCCAGCCAACCCCGGTCATGCAGGATCGCCCATGGCACATGCAGGGCGGATTCGGCGCCGAAGTGCAGGCCGTCGAGCAGGTTGTGGCCGGCGATGATGATTGCGCCCAGGGTGATCAGGGCGGCACGTGGCAGCCAGACCAGCAGCGACAGGGCGATCATGCTCACGCCGATGGCCCAGATCACCTGCAGGTAGATGACGCTGGGTGGCAGCTGGAAAGTCCAGGCGAAGTTGACCAGGGTGAATTCCAGCACCACCAGGAACAGCCCGCGCTTGAACAGGAACGCCGAGACATCGCCGCGGCCCTGGTGTTTCTCCCCGTACAGCCAGGCCGACAGGCCGGTCAGCATGACGAACACCGGCGCGCACAGGTGGGCCAGGGTGCGGCTGAAGAACAGCGAAGGCTCAGTGGTATCGATAGCCATCGGGTCGCTGACCTGGCGGTGCAGGAAGAAGGTTTCGCGGACATGGTCCAGGAGCATGAACAGGATCACCAGGCCGCGCAGGGCATCGATGCTCTGCAGGCGCTGGGTGACCAGGGTGGGGGTGGCGCTGGCGCTTGTCATGGGAGGTCGCTGATAGGAATGGATGTCAACTGAAACGTTATCTTATAACTAAAGTGTGACGGGGCGGTAGATGTTTTTGTGCTACCTGTGCCGGCCTCTTCGCGGGTAAACCCGCTCCCACAGGTACCTCACCGTATTCGAATTCTGTGATATCCCTGTGGGAGCGGGTTTACCCGCGAAGAGGCCGGTGCAGGCAGTTCAGGTCAGAAGCTGTAATCCACCGTCGCAAAGTACGACCGTGGCATTCCCATCAGCCACTGCTGGCCACTGAACGCCGACTGCACATACTCACGGTCGAACAGGTTGTTCAACTGCAACCCCAGCCGCACATCCGGCAACACCTGCCAGCCGATGTCGGCATCGACCACGGTGTAGCCGGGGGCGCTCTGGGTGTTGGCGGTATTGGCATATCGTTCGTCCACATAGCGCGCGCCAATGCCGGCCTCCAGCCGCTGGCCGAAGCCTTTGCTCAGCCACAGGTTGGCGGTACGCCGCGGGACATTGGCCGGGCGATTGCCCGCACGGTCCTGCGCCACGCCGCCGACCATTTCGTCGAAGTCGTCATACCTGGCGCGCACGATCGCCGCGTTGGCCGACACCTGCCACTGATGCGCAAGCGCCAGTTCCAGGGTTGCCTCCAGGCCGTCGGACGTCTGCTGGCCAGCCTGCTGCTTCTCGTGGGTGAACGGGTCATCCACCAGCAGCTTCTTCTTGACGATGTGGTAGGCCGCCAATGTCCATTCGCCACGCCCCTCCCAGAAGCGCTGCTTCAGGCCCACCTCGGTCTGCCTGGCCTCGGTCAGGTCGTAGTGCATCTGGTTGGCGCTGAGGCTGATGAGGTTGTCGACCCCGTCCTCGCTGGTGGAGTACTGGCCATACAGCGACAGGTCGTCGCTGACCGCAAACACCAGCCCGGCACGCCAGTTGCCCCCTTGCAGGCTGCGGTCGCTGCGGCTGTCGGTGGTCAGTTTCTCCTGGACGATGTGGTTCTGGTCGCGGCGCACACCGGTGACCAGGGACAGGCGATCGCTCAACTGCAGGCGGTTTTCGGCGAACAGGGCAAAGGTGTGGGTGATAGAGAGCGTTTGCGGGCGCAGCGGCGAGGCGCTGTGGAACCAACCCGGTTGTGGCTGCCACGGGTCGACGTAGTCACCGCCCACATCGTTGTAGGGCGCGTTGCTGTCGACGTTGAAGCGGACTTTGTTGTACTCGGCGCCGACCACGGTCTTGCTGGCCAGGCCAAACAGCGTGTGGTCGAGGGTGAAGGCCTGGCGATCGCCGAACTGTTCCTGGTTGTGCTTGATCTGCAGGTAGCTGCCGCGCAGCAGCTGCTGGCGCCCGGCATCCCAGCTGTACTCCTCGGCATTGCGCCAGTGACGGCGGCTCTTGATGTAGTACAGCTGGTTGCTGGCGCTGAGGTGGTCGCTCAACGTCCAGTCGGTGTTCAGGCGGGTCCATTCATCGACGTAGTGCTGCACATCGTCCTGCACGTTGTAGTTCTTCTTGCGCAGGCTGCTGCGGTAGTGGCCGTCGATCAGCGGGGTGCCGTAGTAGTTGGCAGGTTGCGCATCGCCGCGGTCGTGGGCGAGGGTGAAGCTGAGGTCGTCGCTGGCATCGAAGCGCAGCGCGGCGCTCAGCGCCAGGCTGCGTGACGGGGTGCGGTCGACCCAGCCGTTACCGGTTTGCTGGTTCAGGGCCAGGCGGTAGCTCAGGCGCTCGCCGAGGCTGCCGCCGCTGTCCAGGCCGAGCTGCTGGCGGTCCCACGAACCGTAGCCCAGGCGCAGGTGGTTGCGTACCTCGCCGGCAAACGGCTTTTTCGGGATCACGTTGACCACCGCACCGGTGGCCCCTTCGCCATACAGCACCGAGGCCGGGCCGCGAATCACATCGATGCGCTCGACCATCCACGGGTCGACCGGGAACGTCTGGGTGCCGGCACCGGTGTACAGGCGTGCGCTGTCGAACAAGGTCATCACCGAGTTGTGCCCGGTAAAGCCGCGGGCGGACAGGCCCGTACCGCCGTCGCCCGGGGAGCCGATGTAGCTGATGCCCGGTGAGCGGGTCACCGCGTCCTGCACGGTGAGGTTGTTGCGCTGCTGGATCTGCTCGGCGCTGATGCTGCTGGTGCTGGCCGGTGTCTCAAGGGCGCTGAGGCCCAGGCGCGAGCCCGCCTGGGTCGGGGTGGCCAGGTCGATGGCGTGGCTGCCTTGGGTGTCGGTGATGGCCGTGGAGGGCAGGGCCAGTGGCTGTCGGTCGAGGTCATCGGCCAGGGCCGGCAGGGATACGGCCAGGCAGGCCGCCAGGGGGTGAAGCTTTAAGATACGGGACATGTCGTTCCACTACTGCAGGAATGAATGGATCCCGGTGGAAAACACGCAAAGGCGCACCGTGCACGCAGGCGCGCGCGCGGATACCGGCCTGCGCCCGCCCACCGCGGGTTGCCAAGTGAAGCTCCAGGCCGGTCTCCGGGCTTGCGAGGGGCATGAAACCTTCACCTTCCCATGCATGTGCACAGTGGTATCTCGAAGGGTTCGCTCGCTTACCGTTGCGGGGGCAGCGCCGGACTTGTCGTGGGCAACACGACGCACCGGCTTCCCGTTTCACCCTGCGCGCGGCGGCGCAGGGCACCTGAAACTGGCGGGCATATGACCATTGAAACGCGGGAGGCGTCAAATCTGCCTGCTACCAATGAAACAACTCTCGTCGCGCCCCCTCGGTAATCGCCACGATCCCCGGGTGCTTGACCTTGCGCTCCACCGAAATGGCATAGAACGACTCGTGCACCGCCTCGGTCTGCCCGATCAGCTCCACGCCGTACTGGCGGCACACTTCCTCGGCGATCACGCTGGGCGCGACGAAGATGCCGCTGCCCGACTGCCCGAACGCCTGCATCAAGGCACTGTCATCGAACTCGCCCACGATCCGTGGCTGCACCTGCTGTTCACCCAGCCAGCGCAGCAGGCGGCTGCGTACCACGGTTTCCGGCCCGGGGATAAGCAATGGCGCATCCTGCAGGCAGGCGGGGAAGGGGCCTTCCAGGCGTTGTGCCAGCGCCGGGGTGGCGAAGAAGCTCAACCCACACTCGCCCAGTTTCTGGCTATAACCCTTGATGTCCAGGTGGCTGGGCATGGGGCTGTCGGAAATCACCAGGTCCAGGCGCTGGATCGCCAGGTCGGCCAGCAGCCGTTCGAGCTTGTCCTCGCGGCAGTTGATACGCAGCACGTCGTCCAGCTCCATGGTCGGTGCCAGCAGGCGGTAGACGATGGACTTGGGCACCACGTCCGCCACGCCCACGCGGAACAGGATCTGCTCCTGCGGGCCGGCCCGCAGCATGGCCTCCAGCTCGTTACCCAGCTGGAACATCTGCTCGGCATAGATCAGCGTCTGGCGCCCGGTTTCGGTCAGTTCCAGCTGGCGCCCCACGCGCTGGAACAGCTCCAGGCCGTAGGTCTGTTCGAACAGGCTGATCTGCCCGCTGATGGTTTGCGGGGTCAGGTTCAACTGTTCGCTGGCGCGGGCGATGCTGCCGGTCTTGGCCACGGCCCAGAAGTAGTGCAACTGCCGATAGTTGAGCATCGGTATCGTTCCGGATTCGTAAAAACCGAAGTATAACCGCTGAAAATACGAATTTTCCGGATGTGTTGCGCTCTTTAGAATGCGACTCCATCAGGCGCCGTGTGCGCCGCCGGAACATGAAAAGCGAGGAACCCATGCTGCAACTAAAATCCATCGGCACGCCGCTGGTGCTGGCCTTGGCCCTGTTCACCCTGGCCGGTTGCGAGCAGGCCGAGAAATCCGCCCAGCAGATGCTCGACCAGGCCGCACAGTCGGCCAAGCAGGCCATCGACGACACCAACAAGGCCGCCCAGCAGGCGTTGAGCGAGGCCATCGGCAGCGAAGGGCACAAGCCCAAGGACGCCGACAAGAAAGAAGACACCCAGGAAATCTGACCCCCAACCGCTGCTGCAGGATTTGAACAATGGAATACTTGCTGGAACTCGTCGCTAGCCCTACCGCCTGGGTTGCCCTGGCTACGCTGGTGGCCATGGAAGTCGTGCTGGGCATCGACAACCTGATCTTCATCTCCATCCTGACCAACAAGCTGCCGGTGGAGTACCGCTCCAAGGCGCGCCGTATCGGTATCAGCATGGCCTTGGTCATGCGCCTGGCCTTGCTCAGCACGGTGGCCTGGATCGTCCAGCTGACCGACCCGGTGTTCGAAGTGTTCGGCAATGCCTTCTCCTGGAAGGACGTGATCCTGATTGCCGGTGGCCTGTTCCTGCTGTGGAAGGCGACCAAGGAAATCCACGAGAACGTCGACCCGCACGGGGCCAAGGAAGAAGCCAAGGTGTCGTCGACGGTTACCCTGGGCTTTGCCGCGGCGATCTTCCAGATCCTGTTGCTGGACATCGTCTTCTCGGTCGACAGCATCATCACCGCCGTGGGCATGACCGAGCACCTGCCGATCATGATCATTGCCGTTATCACTGCCGTGATCGTCATGATGGTGGCCGCCGACCCGTTGGCCAACTTCATCAACGACAACCCGACCGTGGTGATGCTGGCCCTGGGCTTCCTGATCATGATCGGCATGACGCTGATCGCCGAAGGTTTCGGCGCCCATGTACCGAAGGGTTATGTGTACGCGGCCATGGCCTTCTCGACGGCGATCGAGATCCTCAACATCCTGGCCCGTCGGGCGCGGTTGAAGCGCGAAGCGGCTGAAGGTTGATGTGAAAAGGCGGGGCGCTTGCGCCCCGTTCGCGGGCTTGCCCGCTCCCACAGGTGCCGCGTCAGCCGGATAGCTACGCGGTCCCTGTGGGAGCGGGCAAGCCCGCGAATGGGGGTAGGGAAAATCTGTAGTCAGTGCACCCCGGCATGCCGGCGCGCCCGGCGCACAGGCTGTGGCTTGGCGGGGGCCTGCGGTGGCAGGTGGTGGTGGGAATGACGCCGCACGATACGCAGTACACCCCATAGCATGGCGGCTGCAACGCTCAGCCACATGCCCACCAGCATGAGGATTGCCATGGTCAGGCTCATCTGTGCCTCCATCTCTACGGGCCGCGCTCGGTCGCCGACGCTGGCCTTCCAGACACTGCTTTAGTCTAGTCTCTCGCCTGTGACGTTCCATTGACCAAAGGTCTATTGCTTGGTCCGATTTGCTCCTAACCGGTGTCGGACTATACCCGCGCCGCTGTCCGACCTATGATCGGTGGCCAGAGCCGAGCGCTGCCTGCCCGGCGTTGGAGCAAGCGAGTGTCCATGCAGCAACCTTCCTTCAAGACCATCCCTCGTCGCCTGCTGGCGGCCTGCCTGGTAGCGGCCAGCCTGGCCGGTTGTGCCAGCGCACCCTCCGCCAACCTCAAGGGCCTGCCGCAGCGGGTCGAGATCAGCAGCGTGCCGTTCTACCGTGGCAACGCCAACCACAGCGGGGCCATGGCATTGGCGGCGGTGCTGTCGCAACAGGGGGCTCCGATCACGCCGGGGCTGCTGGACAAGCCGCTGAACCTGCCCCAGGGCGCCGAGGCGCTGGACACCAGCATCCCCCGGGTGGCGCGCGACTACGGCATGGTGGTGTATCCGCTGGACAAGCAGCTGGACGCGCTGTTGACCCAGGTGGCGGCGGGCAACCCGGTGCTGCTGCGTTACGAGGATGGTTCGGCCTGGTGGAGCGAGCCACGCTATGCCGTGCTGATCGGCTACGACCGCTACAAGCAGCGGGTGCTGTTGCGTTCAGGCATGCACCGGCGGCAGCTGATGGCGTTCGATGACTTTGCCTCGGCGTGGGCGAAGCTTGGGAGCTGGGCGGTGCTGGTGCAGCCACCGCGGCAGCTGCCGGCCCAGGTGGACCGCCAGCGCTGGTTGCAGGCTGCGGATGAACTGGCGCGGGCGGGGCAGGAGATTGCGGCGAAGCAGGCCGTGAGTAGCCTGAACAAATAGCTTTGTCTGTACCGGCCCTTTCGCGGGTGAACCCGCTCCCACAGGAAACCCGCTGCCCTCAGGTCCAGTGATATCCCTGTGGGAGCGGGTTTACCCGCGAAGAGGCCAGCCCTGCCTACATCAGAAGCCCAGGCGATCGCGCAGGCTGTAGTACCAGGCACCAATGGCGCTGAACGGCACGCGCAGCATCTGGCCACCCGGGAACGGATAGTGCGGCAGGCCGGCGAAGGCGTCGAAGCGCTCGGCCTGGCCACGCACGGCCTCGGCCAGCACCTCCCACAGGAAACCCGCTGCCCTCAGGTCCAGTGATATCCCTGTGGGAGCGGGTTTACCCGCGAAGAGGCCAGCCCTGCCTACATCAGAAGCACAGGCGATCGCGCAGGCTGTAGTACCAGGCACCAATGGCGCTGAACGGCACGCGCAGCATCTGGCCACCCGGGAACGGATAGTGCGGCAGGCCGGCGAAGGCGTCGAAGCGCTCGGCCTGGCCACGCACGGCCTCGGCCAGCACCTCCCACAGGAAACCCGCTGCCCTCAGGTCCAGTGATATCCCTGTGGGAGCGGGTTTACCCGCGAAGAGGCCAGCCCTGCCTACATCAGAAGCCCAGGCGATCGCGCAGGCTGTAGTACCAGGCACCAATGGCGCTGAACGGCACACGCAGCATCTGGCCACCCGGGAACGGGTAGTGCGGCAGGCCGGCGAAGGCGTCGAAGCGCTCGGCCTGGCCACGCATGGCCTCGGCCAGCACCTTGCCCGCCAGGTGGGTGTAGGTCACGCCGTGACCCGAGCAGCCCTGGGAGTAGTAGATGTTGTCGCCGATACGGCCAACCTGCGGCAGGCGCGACAGGGTCAGCAGGAAGTTGCCGGTCCAGGCGTAGTCGATCTTCACGTTCTGCAGCTGCGGGAAGGCCTTGAGCATCTTCGGACGGATGATCGCCTCGATGTTGGCCGGGTCACGCGCGCCGTACACCACGCCACCACCGAAGATCAAGCGCTTGTCGCTGGTCAGGCGGTAGTAGTCGAGCAGGTAGTTGCAGTCCTCGACGCAGTAGTCCTGCGGCAGCAGGGTGCGCGCCAGTTCGTCGCCCAGCGGCTCGGTGGTGATCACCTGGGTGCCGCATGGCATGGACTTGCTGGCCAGTTCCGGCACCAGGTTGCCCAGATAGGCGTTGCCGGCGACGATGATGAACTTGGCGCGGACCTTGCCCTGCGGAGTATGCACCACCGGGTTGGCGCCACGCTCGATGCGTACGGCCGGGGTTTGTTCATAGATGATGCCGCCCAGCGACTCGACCGCGGCGGCTTCGCCCAGGGCCAGGTTCAGCGGGTGGATGTGGCCGCCGCTCATGTCCAGCATGCCGCCCACATAGTTGTCGCAGGCGACCACTTCGCGGATGCGCTTCTGGTCCATCAGCTCCAGCTGGTTGTGACCGAAGCGTTCCCACAGGCGCTTTTGCGACTCCAGGTGACCCATCTGCTTGCTGGTGAGGGCAGCGAACACGCCACCGTCCTTCAGGTCGCACTGGATGTTGTACTTGGCCACGCGCTCACGAATGATGCGCCCGCCTTCGAAGGCCATCTGGCCCAGCAGCTGGGCCTGCTTGGGGCCAACGGTGCGTTCGATGACGTCGATGTCGCGGCTGTAGCTGTTGACGATCTGGCCACCGTTGCGGCCCGATGCGCCGAAGCCGACCTTGGCCGCTTCGACGATGCTCACCTTGAAGCCGTTCTCCAGCAGGAACAGGGCGCTGGACAGGCCGGTGTAGCCGGCGCCGATGATGCACACATCGGTTTCCACCTCACCCTGCAGCGCCGGACGTGGCGGCACCGGGTTGGCCGAGGCGGCGTAGTAGGACTGGGGGTAGGGGGTGTTAGCCATGCTGCAGGAACCTCGTGTTTTATATTTTTAACGAATGTACCGATGCTATCAATAATAATAAACACCCGCTAGTCGTCCGTTGAAAATCCTTTACTCGGTCCCCGTCAGCGCGCCTTTCTATAAAGAGTTTAAGATTCAGTAGGTTAGCGCGAAAAAAAATGTTGACAGGGTTTTTGGAATGGGTAGAATGCGCACCACACGACAGGCACATAGCTCAGTTGGTTAGAGCACCACCTTGACATGGTGGGGGTCGTTGGTTCGAGTCCAATTGTGCCTACCAAATCGAAGAAGGGGTGATCCGAAAGGGTCACCCCTTTTTTCATTGTGATTTTATGCGGCCAGGGGCTGGTGCGCAGCCCATCCGACCAATGCCGTGCTTCGGCTAGGCGGCCCCATGTGTAGAAAACTCGAAAGTTTTTGATTTTTCTCAAAAAAACGCTTTACAGGTACGCATTCGATCACTAATATGCGCACCACACGACAGGCACATAGCTCAGTTGGTTAGAGCACCACCTTGACATGGTGGGGGTCGTTGGTTCGAGTCCAATTGTGCCTACCAAACGAAAGTCCCGGTTTCCGGGCATCAAAAGGGCGACCCCAAGGGGTCGCCCTTTTGTTTTTGTCGTGCCCAACGAAGGGCGATTTCACGCGCTACAGTCTCGTCGGAAAGCCGCATAGCGAATTGCGACTATAGTGAGTCTCTAGCGATGGGGTCAGAGATGCGGCTATGCCTTCGATTGATGTGTCGCTTCCGTTGAGCCTGCGCAAACGGGCCATGTTGGCCAGTGCGTTGAACCTCCTCGCTGTCTTTGCTTCCCAGGTCATGCGACTGGGCGGCAATCTGGTGATCACCCGCTTGCTCGTGCCGGAAATGTTCGGCGTGATGGCCATTGCAACCACTGTTTCAGTGGTGCTGCAACTGCTTTCCGATGTTGGGCTGCGGCCGAACGTCATTCAGAGCTCGCGCGGCGACGAACCGCTGTTTCTCGATACCGTGTGGACGGTGCAAGTCATCCGTGGGTTTGTGCTGTTCCTTCTGACGTTGCTATTGGCCCTTGGGGCAAAATTCACGCAGTACATCGAACTGTGGCCGGCCCATTCCACCTACGCCGCTCCAGAGCTACCGATGGTGCTGGCTTTGTCTGGGTTCACCGCGATCATCTATGGCTTCCAGTCGCCCAAGGTCGATGTGGCCATTCGTGTCTTCCAGCAGAAGAAGGTGGTGATCGCCGAACTGATTGCACAGTTTGTCGGTTTGATAGTGATGCTCGTGGCAGGCTATCTCACCCGCTCCATCTGGTCATTGGTGGCGGCGGGGCTGCTGAGCACACTGGTTTTCACCGTACTCAGTCACCTGGTCTTCCAGGGGCCGCGCAACCGCCTGCGATGGGACCCCGCCGCGCTGCGCGAGGTGTTCGATTACGGACGCTGGATCTTGTTGTCATCCTCCGTAGGGGTGCTGGCGATGCAGGGTGACCGGATCTGGTTCGGCGGAAGTATGTCGGTCGCGGAACTAGGGGTCTATTCCATCGCTGTCGCCATCCTCGGGGCGATTCAGTCGGTCCTGCTGCGGCTGGCGGGGGCAGTCGCCTTGCCGGCCTTCAGTGAGGCAACGAGAAGTGGCGACAAAGAGCGGGTGCGCAGCCTTTACTACCGTTCCAGGGTGCTGTTCGACCTGACCTCGCTGTTCGCTTGCGGTTTTTTGCTGACTGCCAGCCCGCTGTTGATCAGTTGGCTGTACGACGACCGTTATGCCGGCGCCGGCAATACCATGGCCATTCTCTCGCTCTCTCTTTTCACCTTGCGCTTCACGCTGGCACACCAGCTCTGGTTGGCCCTGGGGCTGACCAAATACGTGGCGATGGACAACATCATCCGGGTCGTTTCGCTGTTTATCCTGCTGCCGGTCCTCATGGCCATCGGTGGCGTGAGCTATGCCATCTGGGGTGTGGCGCTGCATACCTTCTTCACGCTTTTCCTGATTTTTCCTGTCAATCGCAAACTGGGTCTGCTGGACCTGAAGCGCGAGGTTGTAGTACTGCCTGCCCTGCTGATCGGCGTCTTTTTCGGTGAAATGATAACCAGCCTGTTCACCTGATTGGGCCGTGAAGGCGCAGGCAGGTGAGCGTGTGGTCGGTAGACACATGGGCCGCGAAAGGTTCCAGCGCCTGGGAGGGGAGGCTGCAGCAGGCGGCCCCTGAGACCGCACGGTCCGGTATGCCGTTGTTATCTTTCGCCATATCCACAAGTAGAAAAAATGGCGCCATAAAACATACAGTTTCCACTGGCTAATCATTGAATAATCAATGATTAAGCGTGTCTTGACAGATCTTTTTCGCAGATCTTTAATCTTTTGGTATCTGGCAGCCTGAAGCGTTTAAGTGCCAAAGGTTATTGGGTGTTCATTTGGCAGCGCTTATTACTTGTTAACTGGATAAGCTTCAAGGGCATGAAATGAGAAAGCACATACGAAAGCTCATAACGCCGTCGATGCGCTTCGAAATAAGAAAGTTCTTGACTTGGGCTCAGGATATAATGGGGCGCGCGTGTTTGTGGCGCTGGGAAATTACCAGATTTCGGCTGCAGACAAGTAACGACTACGAAGTCTTATATGTGGGTCGAAAGAGCCGCAAGGAAATGGCCAAGCTGCTCATCGGCGGTAAACCCGAGGCCGACATCAAATCCGGCGATGGCACGCAACAGCCTGGCGCCGCGTCCCATAGGGTGTTGATCAGCGAGATGCCCAGTGCAGGTGCCCTGTACGTGCCCCATTATCTGAGTGCCATCATCCCCCTGGGGCGTCCGCTGGAAGAGATCATCGCCCGCTACGACGGTGAACTGCGCCGCAACATCCGCAAGTGTCGGCCGCTGTACCGCATGCAGCAGGTGCTGACGGATGAGGAGATTGGCAAGGCCGACCGGGAAATGTTGCAGCCTTATGCCCAGGCGCGGCATGGCCTGTATGCCAAACAGTTCGATTCCCAGGACGTGTTGCGCATCGCCAAGACCGTTGGCCGGCTCGACCTCGTGATGAAAGGCGACGAGGTTGTAGCCTGTCATTTCGGTTGTGTAATAACCCGGGCCGGCAAGCGCTATTGGAGCACGCTTCGCTTTGGCTACCCGGAGGCCGTCTTCAACGACCCAAAACGACTGCGCGAGGTCAACTCGATCACTACCTTCATGGCCCTGGAATGGGCCATCGAGCAGGGTTTCGATTATTACGATATCGGCCAATGTCTGGCACGTCCGGACGATGGGCTTTTGAAATGGAAGCGCCGGCGCGGCGGTGATGTGGATACCTTGGGCAACCAGGCTTATATGTTCGTCCGGCTGCCGAAGACCGGTATCGCCAAGTTTCTCTGGGAATTCCCTTTATTTGCCGTCGAGAACAGCAGGCTCACACTGCATCTGGGTTTGCCGGATGGGGCAAGTGACGAGGAAGTTGTCGACCGCTATCGTGAAATGGTCTTCGGTGGATTATTCAAGATATACATTTACTGTGCGAAAGCGCCTGGCGAACTGCTGCTGGAGAACTTGCGCGATCGATATGCTCACTTCCAGTCCCCTCCCATTCTGGAAAAAGTAGTGTGCAACTGAGCGTGAAAGATAGCCTTTCAATGAGAGCGCTGCATGATGAACGACATTTCGGGTATAGACACGAAGGGATCCGACCATAAAAGCTGGAGCTTGGCCGCATACAAGTACCTCGCAAGAAAGCGGCTGGTACGAAAGCCGTCGGAGAACCTGAAGAACCTTGCGGTCAGGACCTGGGATATCGCCCCGGCCGAGGTCACCCCAGCGCCTCCCGCTTTCTTTCTGCCGAATCAGTTGGAGCGGGTGACCGGCTGGGAAGCGAAACGTTTCTTTCCTTTCGAGCATCCGCGGCGGACCATGGAGGGGCTGGGCAGCGTCGCACAGGCCCCTACCAAGGGCTATCTGATCAAGGACGTCATTCTGATCGATGGCGCCCTCTACAAGAACAATGCCAGCTTCTGGCTGTCTGACCGGCCCAATGGGTTGCCGCGAATCGTCGTGGAGCAAGAGGTCGAGCGTGGGGCCGCTTATTGTTCACGTTACGGCAACCGCTGGTTTGGAACGTGGCTGGCCGAGGATTGCGTCACATATGCTTTGGCCCGTAACGAAGGCGTGCCGGTCACCACGGCGCCCTCGGGCAGGTTCCCCCTTTTTTCCCAGGCTGCGCAGTACGAAGAATGGCTTGGCATGCATCCGTTTCGGCTGCACACGGCCTTTTTTCGAGAGTTGGTGCTGTTCGATGACTTCAGCCACAACACAAACCAGTCCGAGCGATACCGCGCCATGGGCCAGAAGTTGTTGTCGCGGGTAAATTACCAGTCCCACCCGGGGGTTTTCATCTTGCGGGGCGGTGATGGGGATCCGCGCCTGCTGCGCAACGAACTACAGATTGCCGAACATCTGCAAAAACATCGCGGCTTTCGCATCCTTGCCCCTTTGAAGTGCGACCTGGCAACCATCGTGGAAACCTGTGCCGGGGCGAGGGTAGTGGTGGGCGTCGAAGGCAGCCAGCTCATCCACGGTATGAATGTGCTGTCGCCCGGCGCTTCGGTACTGACGCTACAGCCACCTGATCGCTTTGTCTGCTTCTACAAGTACCTGACTGATCGCGATCAGCAGCATTTCGGTTTTGTGGTCGGGATACCTGATGGCAGCGGCTTCCGCATCGACCTCGATGAGCTCGAACGGACCTTGGATCTGCTGCCGTCATGACTGCCTGAGCTGCATGGCCAGTGGTCGCACGGTGTAACGTATGGTCGCGGTCCTTGCCCGGGGAGGGCGTGCTAGAATCCGCGCCTTCGAATCTGGAGGTACACGCGTGCGCAAACTGGCTGTGGTAATGGCAGTGCTCGCCCTGGCGGGCTGTGAGAACGAAGTCGAAGGCGTGCACAAACAGGTGGCCGAACACCTGCACAACCCCAAGACCGCCAAGTTCGGCAACGTGCGGATCGACACCCAGGGCACCATCTGCGGCCAGGTCCGCGGCAAGGATGATGCCGGGCAGTACGAAGCCTACCGCAGCTACGTGGCGATCAAGCGCGATGGCCAATACGAAATCATCGTCGACGACAGCGGCAACAACCTGCGCATCCGCGAGATGTGTGGCGGCGCCGAGCTGCAACGTCGCGCCGAAGCCCTGGCTGGCCAGCCGGCCCCGCAAGGCTGGGATGTGGAAGTGATCCAGGGCGCCAACATGGGCGCGCTCAGCGACATGACCGCGCGCCTGATCGAAAAGGGCATCCCGTCCTCGGTGGAGTACCGCGACGGCAAGCCGGTGGTGCTGATGGGGCCGTTCCCCAGCCGTGAGGAAGCCGAAGCACGCAAGGCCGAGGTGATGGCCAAGCTGGGTACCGATTCGGTGGTGATCCAGCACGGCGCAGCGCGCTGAACCCGGTTTCTGCAGGCGCGGCCTTTTGTGGGAGCGGCCTTGTGTCGCGAAAGGGCTGCGTAGCGGCCCCAGAATCTTGAACCCTGCACAGATTGCCGGGGCCGCTATGCGGCCCTTTCGCGACACAAGGCCGCTCCCACACGGCTTCCACAAGTCCGCTTGTGCAAGTTCGGCGCGGCACAGTCACACGCGCGCTAGACATTGTCCGCACAGTTTTGGCTATGCTTGGCAGGAAGAAGCCGAACGGGGAGGGCCTCATGTCTACACTGGAGCGGGCCATTGCCGTGGCCGCCAGGGCGCATGAAGGGCAATACGACAAGGGTGGGGCTGCTTATATCCTCCACCCGCTACGCGTGATGATGCGGGTTTCCACAACCGAACAACGGATTGTCGCGGTGCTTCATGATGTGATCGAAGACACCCCGCTGACCCTGTCCGACCTGGCGCGCGAGGGTTTCGCGCTGAAAATCCTTGCCGCCTTGCTGGCGCTCAGCCGCCGTGAGGGCGAGGCCTACCAGGACTTCGTGGTGCGCCTGGGCGGTGACCCGCTGGCGCGCACCGTCAAGCTGGCCGACCTGGCCGACAACAGCGACCTTTCGCGCATCCCCTGCCCAGGCCCCACCGACCTGGCGCGGCTGGCGCGTTACCGCGAAGCCAGCGCCTACCTGCAGGCGTTGGCCTGAGGTTGAATACGCAGTCAGTCTTCCTTCGGTACGGTCCAGAAAATCTGCACACCGCCATCGTCGCGGTGGGCGAGGGTGACGTTATCGTTTTCGGCGATTTCCTCGAGCAGGGTTTCCCAGTCTTCCGGGGCTTCCTGTTCCAGGCGAAAGATCAGCGCCGCGCGGCTGCGCTGGGCAGTGGGGCTGTTGATGATCTTCTGGATGCGCATACCCAGTTGTTCATAGCTGCTCGGGGTGGCGGAGGCGGTGCTGGACACAAGTGTTTCCTTGTTTTTTGCTGTATGCACATACAGTATTTCACTGTAAGTAATTTCGCAACAGCTTGTCAGGGGAAAACTGTGCTCAAGCCTGGGCCGATCCGTGCGCAGCGTTATCCAGGGTATTCCACAGGCTTCTCATCGTAGGGTTCTGATGCGGGAGACCCTGTGGGAGCGGGCATGCCCGCGAACACCGGCGAAGCCGGTGCCATACACCGCGTCGCATGCTTCGCGGGCATGCCCGCTCCCACAGGTACTGCACAACTGCAAATGCTGATGATCGTTCATACATTTGTATGACTGATGGCTCCGTCTATTGAAAATGGTCGATACCACCCCCCCGCCAACCCCGCATAACCTCAGGCCAACACGCACTGGTCACTACTGACAAGACGAAGCCCTCTACACCAGTCGCAAACGCCAACGGGAAGCCACCAGCATGTCAGCGAAATCCGATTTGTCCCTGTTACCCAACAAACCGCTATGGTTTGCCCCGAGCGCGCCACGGGCCCGGCTGGACGGCGTGGCCGATGCCGATGTGGTGATCGTCGGTGCCGGGTACACGGGGTTGTGGACCGCCTACTACCTGCTCAAGAGCGACCCGTCGCTGCGCGTGGTGCTGCTGGAAAAGAACGCCGTCGGCTTCGGCGCCTCGGGCCGCAACGGCGGTTGGGCCTCGGCGATCTTCCCAATTTCCCTGCATCGGGTGGAGCAACTGTATTCCCACCATGCGGCCTTGCACCTGCAGGCTGCGATGAATGCAACGGTCGACGAGATCGGCCGGGTGCTGGCGCTGGAAGGGGTCGATGCCGACTATGCCAAACAGGGCTTCCTCTCCCTGGCCCGCAGCGCCCCGCAGATGGCGCGGGCGCGTGCGGCCGTGGAGGCCTCGGCGCGCTTCGGGCTGCCTGACCAGTGGCGAGTGCTGGAGGCAGCCGAAGCCCAGGCCCGGACCGGCGCCCAAGGCACCCTTGGCGGCCTCTACACCGAACACTGCGCGCTCATCCACCCCGGCAAGCTGGTGCGTGGCCTGGCCAAGCTGGTCGAAAGCCTGGGCGCGACAATCTACGAGCAGTCGGCGGTCACCCAGATGGCCCCGGGCGTGGTGCACACCGAACATGGTTCGGTACGTGCCGGCATGACCGTGCGGGCCACCGAGGCATTCACCTCGCAGCAGCCGGGCAAGTCGCGTTTC
Source organism: Pseudomonas sp. B23(2017) (assembly GCF_002113725.1). NCBI lineage: Bacteria > Pseudomonadati > Pseudomonadota > Gammaproteobacteria > Pseudomonadales > Pseudomonadaceae > Pseudomonas > Pseudomonas sp. B23(2017). The sequence continues at coordinate 200,207 of NZ_NEJM01000008.1, forward strand.
GTCATCCCGCTGTATTCGCTGGTGCTGGCCACCGAGCCGTTGCCACGTGAGCTGCTGGCCCGGCTCAACCTCGACCACCGCCTGGCGTTCAACGACATGCGCCACCTGCGCGTATACGGCCAGGTCACCGCCGAAGGCCGGCTGGTGTTCGGTGGCCGGGGCGCGCCCTACAAATGGGGCTCGAGCATGCCTGAGCAGGCCGACCTGGTGGACAGTATCCACGGCAAGATCCACGACACCCTGCTCGAATTCTTCCCGGCCCTGCGCGACGCCCGCATCACCCACCGCTGGGGTGGCGCGCTGGGTGTTTCCCGCGACTGGTGCCCGACCGTCAGTATCGACCGCAACCAGCGCATGGCCTGGGCCGGCAACTACGTCGGTGACGGCGTGGCCACCAGCAACCTGGCCGGGCGCATTCTGCGCAACCTGATTCTCGAGCGTGATGAAGACATCAACACGCTGCCCCTGGTCAACCACCGCTCGCCATCCTGGGAGCCAGAACCGCTGCGCTGGTTCGGCATCAACAGCGGCCTGGCTGCCGCGTCGCTCAGTGATCTGGAAGAGCGCTACACCCACAAACCTTCACGTACCGCGATGCTGCTGGAAAAGCTCACCGGCGCCCATTGACAAGGAGAAACCCCATGCCTTCGTTCACCATCATCAAGCACGCCGACATCAAGGCACTGCCACTGAACCCTGCCGGTCAGCGTGCCGGCGCCGACAAGGGGGACCCTCAGATCGCCATCAGCAAGCAGGCCCCGGAAGCGGTCGGCAACCTCGGCGTATGGGAATGCCAGCCCGGCGGCTGGCCGGTGGTCGACCGCCCTGACACCGAGTTCACCTACATCATCTCCGGCAAGGCGCTGCTCACCGACGACAGCACCCGGGAGGTGGTGGAAGTGACCGGCGGCGACCTGATCATCCTGCCGCCAGGCTGGACCGGCCGCTGGGACGTGCTGGAAACCGTGCGCAAGGTCTATGCCATCTACTGATTTGCGCCAGAGCTGGAAGCCTGCCTCGATCCTTGTGGGAGCGGCTTCAGCCGCGAACACCGGCGCAGCCGGTGCCATGCACCGAGTTGCCTTCTTCGCGGGTGAACCCGCTCCCACATGGCCGGCGCATCCATCAACCATTTTCGGATAACCACAATGACCCAAACCATCATGAACTGGATCTCCGGCGCTCAGGCCGAGACCACCAGCGGCCAGCAACTGCCGGTCTACAACCCGGCCACCGGCGTGGTCACCGGCCAGGTGCAGCTGTCTGCACAAAAGGACGTGGACGCCGCCGTCGCGTCGGCCAAGGCCGCTTTCCCGGCCTGGAGCAACCTCTCGCCACTGCGCCGTTCGCGGGTGCTGAACAAGTTCCTGGCGTTGCTCAACGAGCACCGCGACGACCTGGCCCGCATGATCACCGCCGAGCACGGCAAGGTGTTCACCGATGCCCAGGGCGAGGTGATGCGCGGCATCGAGATCGTCGAGTTCGCCTGCGGCGCGCCGCAGCTGCTGAAAACCGACTTCACCGACCAGGTCAGCACCAACATCGACAACTGGACCCTGCGCCAGCCGCTGGGCGTGGTCACCGGCATCACCCCGTTCAACTTCCCGGTGATGGTGCCGATGTGGATGTTCCCGGTCGCCCTGGCCACCGGCAACACCTTCGTGCTCAAGCCCAGCCCGCTGGACCCGAGCCCGAGCCTGTTCATCGCCGAGCTGCTGAAGCAGGCCGGCCTGCCGGACGGCGTGTTCAACGTGGTGCAGGGTGACAAGGACGCGGTCAACGCGCTGATCGAGCACCCGGATGTGCAGGCGGTGTCGTTCGTCGGCTCCACGCCGATCGCCAACCACATCTACGAAACCGGTGCCCGCCACGGCAAGCGCGTGCAGGCGCTGGGCGGGGCTAAGAACCACCTGGTGGTGATGCCCGACGCCGACATCGACCAGGTGGTCGATGCGCTGATCGGTGCCGCCTATGGCTCGGCTGGCGAGCGTTGCATGGCGATCAGCGTGGCGGTGTTTGTCGGTGACGATACTGCCGAGAAGGTCATGCCCAAGCTGATCGAGCGTACCCGCGAGCTGAAAGTGCTGAACGGTACCAACCTCGAAGCCGAGATGGGCCCGATCGTCACCCGCGCGGCGCTGGAGCGCATCACCGGCTACATCGAGCAAGGCGTGAAGGAGGGCGCGAAGCTGCTGGTCGATGGCCGCAACTTCAACGGCCAGGCGGCTGGCGAAGGTTGTGGTGACGGTTTCTGGCTGGGCGGCACGCTGTTCGACAACGTCACCCCGGACATGCGCATCTACAAGGAAGAGATCTTCGGCCCGGTACTGGCCTGCCTGCGGGTGAAGGACTTTGCCGAAGCGGTCGACCTGATCAACGCCCACGAGTTTGGCAATGGCGTGAGCCTGTACACCCGCGACGGCCACATCGCCCGCGAGTTCGGCCGACGCATCCAGGTGGGCATGGTCGGTATCAACGTGCCTATCCCGGTGCCGATGGCCTGGCATGGCTTTGGTGGCTGGAAGAAGAGCCTGTTCGGTGACATGCATGCCTACGGTGAGGAAGGGGTGCGCTTCTACACCAAGCAGAAGAGCATCATGCAGCGCTGGCCGCAGGCGATTGCCAAGGGGGCGGAGTTCGCGATGCCGACCAGCCATTGAGGCATTCGGCTAGCTGACAGCAAACGGCCCCGCCCACGCAGCGGGGCTGTTTGCATTTCAGGGGGTACTAGTGATCAGTACTCCCAGAAGATCCGCTGCAGCTCCTTGCTGTCCTGGGTCTTGGTCATCGCCACCATCGCCAGGATCCGCGCCTTTTGCGGGTTCAGATCATGGGCCACGACCCAGTCGTTCTTATCATCCGGCTGTTCGGCGTTGCGCAGCACGAAACCACCTTGGTTGACATGCGACGAGCGAATGATCTGCACGCCGTTCTTGCGCAGTTCCTGCAGCGCCGGCACTACCCGCGACGACACCGAACCGTTGCCGGTACCGGCATGGATCAGTGCCTTGGCACCATTCTGCGCCAACGCCTTGTAGGCGGTGTCGGTGACGTTGCCATAGCCATAGGCGATGTCCACCTGCGGCAGGCTGCTGATCTGCTTGATGTCGAACTCGGAGTTGACCGTGTGGCGCTTGGCCGGCAGGCGGAACCAGTAGGACTTGCCTTCCACCACCATGCCCATCGGGCCCCAGGCGCTCTTGAAGGCTTCGGTCTTGATGTTGAGCGCCTTGCTCACATCGCGGCCGGACTGGATCTCGTCATTCATGGTCACCAGCACGCCCTTGCCGCGCGACTGCTTGTCGCTGGCCACGGCCACGGCGTTATACAGGTTGAGCATGCCGTCGGCGGACATGGCGGTGCCCGGGCGCATCGAACCGACGACCACGATCGGCTTGTCGGTCTTTTCCACCAGGTTGAGGAAGTAGGCGGTTTCTTCCAGGGTGTCGGTGCCGTGGGTGATGACGATACCGTCCACGTCCTTGCTTTCGGCAAGTTCGGCAACGCGTTTGCCCAACTTGAGCAGGTCGTCGTTGGAGATGCTCTCAGAGGCGATCTGCATGACCTGCTCGCCGCGTACGTTGGCCAGGTCGGCCAGTTCCGGTACGCCGGCGATCAGCTTGTCGACGCCCACCTTGGCGGCCTGGTAGGTGGCGCTGTTGGCGGCGCTGGCGCCAGCACCGGCAATGGTGCCGCCGGTGGCGAGAATGACCACGTTGGCCAGCTTCTGCTGGGTTTCGGCTTCTTTGGCCGAGACGGTGGTTGGCAGCACCAGCAGCAGGGCGAGTGCGCTGGGGGCGAAGGTTTTCAGTGCGGCATTCATCGTTATTGTTCTCTCTCTTCCTAATGAGATGGTTGTTTTGTCGCACAGGGTGCAAGGCAGGTTTCGTACCAGGCATGTGCGCGCTGCCTGTAGGAGCGGCCTTGTGTCGCGATGGGGCGCGTAGCGGCCCCAGATTCACGGGCGAATACACAAATTGCCGGGGCTGCTGCGCAGCCCATCGCGACACAAGGCCGCTCCTACATGAAGGTGCGTGCCATTCGAGATTCCGAACAAACGTAGGAAAAGACGTTCGGCTTTTCGGAAAAAATCCGGATAAACTGCCCCAGGCTCGACTTGACCTCCCCCAGCCAAACGGATTTGACAAACCCCGGTCCTGTTTCCATAGTTAGGCAACGCAAACGTTTGCGATCCGACAAAAAACACAAGATCCGGAGTCATCGTCCATGAAACTGCCGTTCCCCGGTCGTCTGCTGGCCCTTGCGGTCATTTCCTCGCTGTCCCTGGCCCTGCCGTTTTCGGCCGCCCACGCCGAAGACAAGCCCAAGGTCGCCCTGGTCATGAAGTCGCTGGCCAACGAGTTCTTCCGCACCATGGAAGACGGCGCCAAGGACTACCAGAAAGCCCACGCCGATGAATTCGAGCTGATCGCCAACGGCATCAAGAACGAGACCGACACCGGCGAGCAGATCCGCATCGTCGAGCAGATGGTCAACGCGGGCGCCAAGGCTCTGGTCATTGCCCCGGCCGACTCCAAGGCGCTGGTATCGGCGGTGAAGAAGGCCATGGACCAGGGCGTGGTGGTGATCAACATCGACAACCGCCTGGACCCGGCGCTGCTCAAGAGCAAAGGCATCAGCGTACCCTTCGTGGGCCCCGACAACCGCAAGGGCGCGCGCTTGGTCGGCGACTACCTGGCCAACGAGAAGCTCAAGGCCGGCGACCAGGTCGGCATCATCGAAGGCGTGCCGACCACCACCAACGCCCAGCAGCGTACCGCCGGCTTCAAGGACGCCATGGAGGCCGCGCAGATCAAGATCGTCTCGGTGCAGAGCGGCAATTGGGAAATCGACAAAGGCAACGCCGTCGCCGCTTCCATGCTCAACGAATACCCCGACCTGAAAGCCCTGCTGGCCGGTAACGACAGCATGGCCCTAGGCGCCGTGTCGGCCGTGCGTGCTGCTGGCAAAGCCGGCCAGGTGCAAGTGGTGGGCTACGACAACATCAACGCCATCAAGCCGATGCTCGCCGATGGCCGCGTGCTCGCCACCCTCGACCAGGCGGCCAGCCAGCAGGCGGTGTACGGCATCCAGGCGGCGCTGAAAATGGTCAAGGGCGAGAAGCCTGACGTGGATGCCGACAACGTCATCCAGACCCCGGTCCAACTCATCACCAAGCCCTGATTGCTGGCAGGAGAAACGGCCATGCCTGCATCGGCCAATGAAGTGGTGCTCGCCGCCAGCGGCCTGGGCAAGACCTACGCCCAGCCCGTGCTCGGCGAGGTCAGCCTGAACCTGCGTGCCGGTGAAGTGCTGGCGCTGACCGGTGAGAACGGCGCCGGCAAGAGCACCCTGTCCAAGCTCATCAGTGGCCTGGAAACCCCCACCACCGGGCACATGCACTACCGCGGCCAGGCCTACGCGCCTGGCAGCCGCAGCGAGGCCGAGCGCCTCGGCGTGCGCATGGTCATGCAGGAGCTGAACCTGCTGCCCACGCTGACCGTGGCGGAAAACCTGTTCCTCGACAACCTGCCCGGCCGCTTTGGCTGGATCAGCCAAAAGCGCCTGCGCCAACTGGCCACGGCCGCCATGGCCCAGGTTGGCCTCGACGCCATCGACCCGGACACCCCGGTCGGCGAGCTGGGCATCGGCCACCAGCAGATGGTCGAAATCGCCCGCAACCTGATCGGCGATTGCCATGTGCTGATCTTCGATGAACCCACCGCCATGCTCACCGCGCGCGAGGTGGAGCTGCTGTTCACCCAGATCGAGCGCCTGCGCCAACGTGGCGTGGCCATCGTCTACATCTCACATAGGCTGGAAGAACTGCAGCGCGTGGCCCAGCGCATCGTCGTGCTGCGCGACGGCAAGCTGGTGTGCGACGAGCCGATCCAGCGCTACAGCAGCGCCGAACTGGTCAACCTGATGGTCGGCCGCGAACTGGGCGAGCATATCGACCTGGGCCGCCGGCAGATCGGCGCGCCACTGCTCAAGGTCGACAAGCTCAGCCGTGCCGACAAGGTGCGTGGAGTGTCGTTCGAAGTCAGGGCAGGGGAGATCTTCGGCATCTCCGGCCTGATCGGTGCCGGCCGTACCGAGCTGTTGCGCCTGATCTACGGCGCCGACCGTGCCGACAGCGGCAGCATTGCCCTCGGCCAGCCACCGCAGGTGGTCACCATCGACTCGCCCAAGGCTGCCGTGCAGGCCGGTATCGCGCTGATCACCGAAGACCGCAAAGGCGAGGGCCTGCTGCTGACGCAGTCGATCAGCGCCAATATCGCCCTGGGCAACCTCGGCGCGGTATCACGGGCCGGGGTGCTCGATGGCGAAGCCGAAGCGGCATTGGCCGAGCGCCAGATCCAGGCCATGCGCATTCGCAGTGCCGGCCCGCAGCAGGTGGTGGGCGAGCTGTCTGGCGGCAACCAGCAGAAGGTGGTGATCGGCCGTTGGCTGGAGCGCGACTGCCAGGTGCTGCTGTTCGACGAGCCCACCCGTGGCATCGACGTCGGCGCCAAGTTCGACATCTATGGCCTGCTGGCCGAGCTGGCGCGCCAGGGCAAGGCCCTGGTGGTGGTGTCCAGCGACCTGCGCGAGCTGATGCTGATCTGCGACCGCATCGCCGTGCTGTCGGCCGGTCGCCTGATCGACACCTTCGAGCGTGACCATTGGAGCCAGGACCAGCTGCTGGCCGCGGCCTTTGCCGGTTATCAGAAACGTGACGCACTGCTGCATGACGCAGCTCCCAGGATGGATGCATGAAAACCACCCCGCTCGACAGCCAAGGCGCCGCACCAGTGCGCCGCAGTGGCACCTATCTTGGCCTGGGTACCTACCTGGGCCTGGCCGGCGCCTTGCTGGCGATGATCGTGCTGTTCTCGTTCCTCAGCAGCCACTTCTGGTCGTACAACACCTTCAGTACCCTGGCCAACCAGATCCCCGACCTGATGGTGCTGGCGGTGGGCATGACCTTCGTGCTGATCATCGGCGGCATCGACCTGTCGGTGGGCTCGGTGCTGGCGCTGGCAGCCTCGACGGTCAGCGTGGCGATCCTCGGCTGGGGTTGGGGCGTGCTGCCTTCGGCCCTGCTGGGCATGGCCGTGGCCGCGCTGGCCGGCAGCATCACCGGCGGCGTCACCGTGGCCTGGCGCATTCCGTCGTTCATCGTTTCGCTCGGGGTGCTGGAAATGGCCCGCGGCCTGGCCTACCAGTTCACCGACTCGCGCACCGCCTATATCGGCGATGCCTATGCCTGGTTCTCCAACCCCATCGCATTCGGCATCTCGCCGGCGTTCATCATCGCCTTGCTGGTGATCGTGCTGGCCCAGTTGGTGCTGACCCGCACGGTGTTCGGCCGCTACCTGATCGGCATCGGCACCAACGAAGAGGCCGTGCGCCTGGCCGGCATCGACCCGCGCCCGTACAAGGTGCTGGTGTTCGCCCTGATGGGCCTGCTTGCCGGCCTGGCCGCGCTGTTCCAGATCTCGCGCCTGGAAGCGGCAGACCCCAATGCCGGCTCCGGCCTGGAGCTGCAGGTGATCGCCGCCGTGGTGATTGGCGGCACCAGCCTGATGGGCGGGCGTGGCTCGGTCATCAGCACCTTCTTTGGTGTGCTGATCATTTCGGTGCTGGCTGCAGGGCTGGCGCAGATCGGTGCCAGCGAACCGACCAAACGCATCATCACCGGGGCGGTGATCGTCATCGCCGTGGTGCTCGACACTTACCGTAGCCGGCGTGCAGGCCGGCGGAACTGAAAACATGGCAACCATCAAAGACGTCGCGGCACTGGCAGGCATTTCCTACACCACCGTGTCCCATGTGCTGAACAAGACCCGGCCGGTCAGCGAGCAGGTGCGGCTGAAAGTCGAAGCCGCCATCGCTGAGCTCGACTACGTGCCCAGCGCCGTGGCCCGCTCGCTGAAGGCACGCAGCACGGCCACCATCGGCTTGCTGGTGCCCAACAGCGTCAACCCGTACTTCGCCGAACTGGCGCGGGGCATCGAAGACGCCTGCGAGCGCAACGGCTACTGCGTGATCCTGTGCAACTCCGACGACAACCCGCAGAAACAGCGCAGCTACCTGCGCGTACTGCTGGAAAAACGCATCGACGGCCTGGTGGTGGCTTCGGTGGGCCAGGACAGCGACCTGCTGCAAAGCCTGACTGGCGTGCGCACGCCAATGGTGATCGTCGACCGCGAACTGGATGGCGTCGATGCCGACCTGGTGCGCATCGACCACGAGCAGGGCGCCTACCTGGCCACCCGCCACCTGCTGGAGCTTGGCCATCGCGACATCGCCTACATCGGCGGCCCCGCCGAGACCGGGGTCACCCAGCTGCGGCTGAGCGGCTTCCGTCGCGCCATGGCCGAGGCCGGCGCAGCGGTGCTGGGCGACCGCGTGCTGCACTGCGACTTCACCAGCCCGGGGGGCCATGCGGTGGCAACCCGGTTGCTGGAGGGCATGCGGCCCACGGCGATCTTCGCCGGCAACGACATGATCGGCTTCGGCGTGCTGCGCGCCGCGGCCGAACGCAATATCAACGTACCCGGCGAGCTGTCGGTGATCGGCTTCGACGACATCGAGCTCAGCCGCTATGTGTACCCGCCGTTGACCACGGTGGGCCAGTCGATCCGCGAGTTGGGCGAGAGCGCCGCGTCGCTGTTGCTGGCGCGTATCGGCACGCCCCGGCAGGGCGCGGCGGAGCAACGCATCGTCGCCCCGCGCATCGTCCTGCGCGAGTCCACCGGGCCGCGCCCGGACCTGTTCAACGATTACCGCTAACGCTAAGGAAATGTCATGAGTGCCAAGGTCGTGGTAGTCGGTAGCCTCAACATGGACCTGGTGGCCCGCGCCCAGCGCCTGCCCCGGGCCGGCGAAACACTCCCCGGCGAAAGCTTTTTCACCGTGCCGGGCGGCAAGGGGGCCAACCAGGCGGTGGCCGTGGCGCGCCTGGGCGGCAGCGTGGCGATGATCGGCAACGTCGGCGACGATGATTATGGCCGGCAACTGCACCGGGCCTTGTATGTGGAAGGCATCGACTGCCAGGGCGTCAGCACCTGCCAGGGCGTGTCCAGCGGTGTGGCACTGATCACCGTGGATGCCGCCAGCCAGAACTGCATCGTCATCATCCCCGGTGGCAACGGCCTGCTGACGCCGCAGTCGGTGCAGCGGTTCGATGCGCTGCTGCATGCGGCCGAGGTGATCATCTGCCAGCTGGAAGTACCGGCCGACACCGTGGCCTGGACCTTGGCTCGGGGGCATGAACTGGGCAAGCGGGTGATCCTGAACCCGGCGCCGGCGACCGGCCCCTTGCCGGCGGGCTGGTTCGCCCACATCGACTACCTGACGCCCAACGAAAGCGAGGCCGAAGCCCTGACCGGCGTGGCGGTGGCTGATCTGGACAGCGCCCGGCGTGCCGGCGAGCGTTTGCTGCAACTAGGCGCGGGCAAAGTGATCATTACCCTGGGCGCGCAAGGGGCCTTGCTGGTCACCCCCCAGGGCCACCAGCACTTCCCCGCGCCGGTGGTGCAGCCGCTGGACACCACGGCAGCCGGCGATACCTTTATTGGCGGCTTTGCCGCTGGCCTGGTGCGCGGCCTGGAGGAGGGCGAAGCCATCTCCTTCGGCCAGCGCGCCGCGGCCCTGTCGGTTACCCGCGCCGGTGCCCAGCCGTCGATTCCCTACCTGGCGGAGCTTGCGCCATGAAGAAAACCCCACTGCTGAACGTCGCCCTGTCGCGGACCATCGCCGGCATGGGGCATGGTGACATCCTGGTGATCGGCGATGCCGGGCTGCCGGTGCCGCCGGGTGTCGAACTGATCGACCTGGCCGTCACGCCCGGCCTGCCGGATTTCGCCAGCGTGTTGCGGGTTGTGCTGAGCGAGTTGCAGGTAGAGCGCCACGTGCTGGCCGAAGAGATGCAGAAAGTAGTGCCACCGGCGCTGGTCGAGATCGAGCGGCTGAAGGGCAAGCTGGGCAAGCGCGAATGGCTGAGCCATGAAGAATTCAAGGAATTGTCACGCAGTGCCCGTGCGGTAGTGCGCACCGGCGAGTGCCAGCCCTACAGCAACATCGCGCTGATTTCCGGCGTGACCTTCTAGCTCGTCGCCCCCTGTGGGAGCGGGTTCACCCGCGAACACCGGCGAAGCCGGTGCCATCCACCGCGCTGCCTTCTTCGCGGGTAAACCCGCTCCCACAGGGATTTGCGGTGTATCAGGAATACCAATCCAGGCAACAGGAGTGCCACCCATGCTCAAACCCTTGTTACAAGGAATCGCCCTCATGGCCGCAGCCACCACCCTCCAGGCCGCCCCCATCGACCTGATCATCGACACCGACCCCGGCGCCGACGACGTGGTCGCGCTGTTCCTGGCCATGGCCTCGCCCGACGAGCTCAACATCCGCGCCATCACCACCGTGGCCGGCAACGTGCGCCTGGAAAAAACCTCGCGCAACGCCCGCCTGGCCCGCGAATGGGCCGGCCGCGAAGACATCCCCGTGTACGCCGGCGCCGCTCGCCCGCTGGTGCGCAAGCCCATCTACGCCGCCGACGTGCACGGCGAAGAAGGCCTCACCGGCATCCAGGTCCACGAACCGAAAGCGCCGCTGGCTCAGGGCAATGCCGTGCAATACCTGGTCGACACCCTGGGCACAGCCAAGCCCCACAGCATCACCATCGCCATGCTCGGCCCGCAAACCAACCTGGCCCTGGCGCTGATCCAGCGCCCGGACATCGCCAAAGGCATCAAGCAGGTAGTGGTCATGGGCGGTGCCCATTTCAACGGCGGCAACATCACCCCGGCGGCGGAATTCAACCTCTATGCCGACCCACATGCCGCCGAAGTGGTGCTGGCCAGCGGCGTGCAACTGACCTACCTGCCGCTGGACGTCACCCACAAGCTACTGACCAGCGACGCCCGCCTCAAGCAACTGGCGGCGGTGAACAACCAGGCCAGCAAACGGGTGGTGGATATCCTCAACGCCTACATCACCCACGACATGGACCTGTACGGCATGCCCGGCGGCCCGGTGCATGACGCCAGCGTCATCGCCTACCTGCTCAAGCCCGAGCTGTTCAGCGGCCGGCGCATCCACATGAGCATCGACAGCCGCGAAGGCCCCAGCTTCGGCCAGACCCTTGCCGACTGGTATGGCGTGCTCAAGCAGCCAGCCAACGTGATGTGGGTGGAGGAGGGCGATGCCCAGGGCCTGTTCGACCTGCTCAGCGCCCGTTTGGCGCGATTGGAATAGCCGTGTGCGGCGCGTAGCGCTCGAACACCTGGTCGAAGAAGCTGCGTGCCGCCTCGGCGCCGCGATCGCGCACCAGCAGGTCGATGGCAATCAGCAGCAACTCCTCCGGCGTGCCAGGGCTGTACGCGCTCTGGCCTTCGGCCCATTTGACCTTGATATCGGCTTCGATGCTGTGGCTGCTCATGAAAGGCTCTCGCTTGGGGCCCGGGACGAAGGGGCGAACACCTGACCCTGGTGTTCGATGGAGGCGGGGTGCGCTCCACTTCTTGCACTAAATCATGACTTTGCGTCAGTGACCTTGCGGCTTAAGCATATGGCAAACGCAGCAGGTTGTGCAAAATCCGGTCACGATTGCGTTTTCGCCTCGGCTGCCGAGTTCAGGCAGACTTGACCGGTTTTGCAACAAAAGATGAGCGGAACTGTCGGATCAGACAGTTCCCGGACCGATTTAGGAGGCTTCATGTTCCGTACCCGTGCTTACCTGGCAACCCTGGCGGTGGCTGCTGTCCTGGCTGGTTGCAGCACTGGTGGCAATTCTGCTGGTGGCGCTGCACCAGCTACGCCGGCAGGCAATGATGGCCGCTGCGAAGCCAGCGGCGCCGATTTCGCCATTGGCAAGCCCGCCAGCGCCGAGCTGCTGGAGCAGGCGCGCAAGGCCAGTGGCTCGCAGATGGCCCGCATTCTCAAGCCGCATGATGTGGTTACCCTTGAGTACCGCTCCGAGCGCTTGAATCTGAATGTGGACGAGCAGGGCAAGGTAATTCGCGTCAACTGCGGCTGATACGCGGTCCTTGTGGGAGCGGCCTTGTGTCGCGAAAGGGCCGCAAAGCGGCCCCGGCCATTGATGCTGCGAAGCTGAAACCCTGGGGCCGCTACGCGCCCCTTTCGCGACACAAGGCCGCTCCCACAAAAAAAGCCGCGCCCGCATGGGCCAACCCCTTCAGCCCATGCAGCACCCATAAAAAAACCCGCCACAAGGGCGGGTTTTTTTACAGCTATCCGAATTACTCCGGACGAACCTGTGCAGCCTGCATGCCCTTCTGGCCGCGCTCGGCGACGAAGGAAACAGTCTGGCCTTCTTTCAGGCTCTTGAAGCCGTCAGATTCGATGGCCTTGAAGTGAACGAACAGGTCGTCGCCGCCGCCTGCTGGGGTGATGAAGCCGTAGCCTTTCTCATCATTGAACCATTTGACGGTGCCTTGTTGGCGATTGGACATGGGTGAATCTCCAGAACATTTAGTTTTTTCAGTGGTGCAATGCGGCCGAGGCTACGGAGCACGGAACACATCATAGTCTAATTCTGCGCATCTAGCGCCTTTTACCTTCGCAGGATATTGATCCAGCTCAAAGAATAGCTGGTCTGCTCTGGCTTTAAGGTTTCAGCTCTTCGGTGCGCAGGCCTGTTTCACGACCGTCTGGGCCTTCTGCATCAGCTTGGCGTCCACGCCGTCCTTGCTGTCGAGGTCGGCAATCTCCGCGTCGGTGAAATTCTTTTTGATGGCTTGGGCGCCACAGTCGCAGTGTTTTTTCGCGGTTGCAGCATCAACGCCCTGGCCGCTGGCCACCTGCGTGCACTGGGCCATGTAGCCAGCCTCCTTTCCGGGCGGGAAGTTGCCGGCGTTCGCAGCCATGGGCAGCAGCAGGGCCCCAGCAGCCGCCAGGGCCAGAAGAGACGGAACTCGCATAACCAGTTACTCCTTGGGTTAAGGTCTCATCAAGAGTAGGTTGCTTCCCAAGGTCTGATAGGAATTTTTCCGCGTTAGTTCACCGCTGCGGCGTAATTTCCAAATATTTCTGCCTGGCATGCAACCCGCGTGCTAGCATGCCCGGCTTGCAGCTGACAACTTGCAGCCTGCAGCTATCTTTTTTCTTTCCAGTCACTCTGGTTCGTCCCTGGCAAGCCGAAAGGCTTCTGCCACTGTGAGGCAGGCTTCCCGTTGCGGGAAGGCAGGTCGGATCTTGTACTGGCTCATCCCAACCCACGTGACCTTTGGTAGGGGTCACCACTAGGAGAGGAGGCGCCATGCCCGTTATTACTCTTCCCGATGGCAGTCAACGTTCGTTCGATCATGCCGTATCCGTAGCCGAAGTTGCCGCTTCCATCGGCGCCGGCCTGGCCAAGGCCACCGTGGCCGGCAAGGTCGACGGCAAACTGGTCGATGCCTGCGACCTGATCAGCAACGACGCCACCCTGCAGATCATCACCCCTAAAGATGAAGAGGGACTGGAGATCATCCGTCACTCGTGCGCCCACCTGGTCGGCCACGCGGTGAAACAGCTGTACCCGACCGCCAAGATGGTGATCGGCCCGGTCATCGACGAAGGCTTCTACTACGACATCGCCTACGAGCGCCCCTTCACCCCTGAAGACATGGCCGCCATCGAAAAGCGCATGATGGAGCTGATCGACAAGGACTACGACGTCATCAAGAAGGTGACCCCGCGCGCCGAAGTCATCGACGTGTTCAAGGCCCGTGGCGAAGACTACAAGCTGCGCCTGGTCGAAGACATGCCGGACGAGCAGGCCATGGGGCTGTACTACCATGAAGAATACGTCGACATGTGCCGCGGCCCGCACGTGCCGAACACCCGCTTCCTCAAGGCATTCAAGCTGACCAAGCTGTCCGGCGCCTACTGGCGCGGTGATGCCAAGAACGAGCAGCTGCAACGCGTGTACGGCACCGCCTGGGCCGACAAGAAGCAGCTGGCTGCGTACATCCAGCGCATCGAAGAAGCCGAAAAACGCGACCACCGCAAGATCGGCAAGCAGCTCGACCTGTTCCACCTGCAGGAAGAAGCCCCGGGCATGGTGTTCTGGCACGCCAACGGCTGGACCGTGTACCAGGTACTCGAGCAGTACATGCGCCAGGTCCAGCGCGTCAACGGCTACCAGGAAATCAAGACCCCGCAGGTTGTCGACCGCATTCTCTGGGAGCGTTCCGGCCACTGGTCCAACTACGCCGAGAACATGTTCACCACTTCGTCGGAAAGCCGTGACTACGCGGTCAAGCCGATGAACTGCCCGTGCCACGTGCAGGTGTTCAACCAGGGCCTGAAGAGCTACCGCGACCTGCCGCTGCGCCTGGCCGAGTTCGGTGCCTGCCACCGTAACGAGCCGTCCGGCGCCCTGCACGGCATCATGCGCGTGCGTGGCTTCGTGCAGGACGACGCGCACATCTTCTGCACCGAAGAACAGGTGAAGAAAGAAGCCGCCGACTTCATCAAGCTGACCCTGGACGTGTACAAGGACTTCGGCTTCACCGACATCGCCATGAAGCTGTCGACCCGCCCGGCCAAACGCGTGGGTTCCGAAGAGCTGTGGGACCGTGCCGAAGGTGCACTGGCCGACGCCTTGAACGAATCGGGCCTGGAGTGGGAATACCAGCCGGGCGAGGGCGCCTTCTACGGCCCGAAGATCGAGTTCACCCTGCGCGACTGCCTCGGCCGTAACTGGCAGTGCGGTACCCTGCAGTACGACCCGAACCTGCCGGAACGCCTGGATGCCAGCTATATCGCCGAAGATAACAGCCGAGTTCGCCCGGTCATGCTGCACCGCGCCATCCTCGGTTCGTTCGAGCGCTTCATCGGCATGCTGATCGAGCACTACGCTGGCGTGTTCCCGGCCTGGCTGGCACCCACCCAGGCCGTGATCATGAACATCACCGACAAGCAGGCCGATTTCGCCCTCGAGGTGGAAAATACCCTGAACGGTAGCGGTTTCCGTGCCAAGTCGGACTTGAGAAATGAGAAGATCGGCTTTAAAATCCGCGAGCATACTTTGCTCAAGGTCCCGTACCTTTTGGTTATAGGGGATCGCGAAGTCGAAACGCAGACCGTCGCCGTACGCACCCGTGAAGGCAAAGACCTCGGCTCCATGCCGGTGGCTGAATTCACGCAGCTGCTCAACAGCGCTGTTGCCCAGCGCGGTCGCCTAGAATCGGAGTAATGACTATTAAGCGTGAAATGAGAAACGATAAACGAACTGCACCGAAAGCCCCGATCAACGAGAATATCTCGGCACGCGAGGTTCGGTTAATTGGCGCTGACGGCGAGCAGATTGGCATCGTCTCGATTGATGAAGCGCTTCGTATCGCTGATGAAGCGAAGCTGGATCTGGTGGAAATCTCTGCAGACGCGCAACCGCCCGTCTGCAAGGTGATGGACTACGGCAAGCACCTCTTCGAGAAGAAGAAGCAGGCCAACGAAGCCAAGAAAAACCAGAAGCAGATCCAGATCAAAGAAATCAAGTTTCGTCCAGGGACGGAAGAAGGGGATTACCAGGTAAAACTACGCAACCTGGTACGTTTCCTTACCGATGGGGACAAGGCCAAGATCTCTCTGAGATTCCGTGGCCGTGAGATGGCCCACCAGGAGCTGGGCATGGAGCTGTTGAAGCGGGTCGAAGCCGACCTCGCCGAATACGGCTCCGTTGAGCAGCATCCGAAGATGGAAGGACGCCAGCTTATGATGGTCATCGCCCCCAAAAAGAAGAAGTAATCTCCCGGGCACGGCAGGCCTGATGATTATTGTGTAATTTTATCGAATGCGGAGTTCCAACATGCCAAAAATGAAAACCAAGAGCGGTGCTGCGAAGCGCTTCCTGAAGACCGCTTCCGGCTTCAAGCACAAGCACGCTTTCAAGAGCCACATCCTGACCAAAATGTCGACCAAGCGTAAGCGTCAACTGCGCGGTGCCAGCCTGCTGCACCCGTCTGACGTGGCAAAAGTCGAGCGCATGCTGCGCGTACGTTAATTCTGGTTTAGATAGAGGAAGTTACTCATGGCTCGTGTTAAGCGTGGCGTCATCGCTCGTAAGCGTCACAAGAAAATTCTGAAACTGGCTAAAGGCTACTACGGTGCACGCTCGCGCGTATTCCGCGTTGCCAAGCAGGCTGTCATCAAGGCAGGTCAATATGCCTACCGTGACCGTCGTCAGAAGAAGCGTCAGTTCCGCGCACTGTGGATCGCTCGTATCAACGCCGGTGCCCGCACCAACGGTCTGTCCTACAGCCGTCTGATTGCTGGCCTGAAAAAGGCTTCGATCGAAATCGACCGTAAGGTTCTGGCCGATCTGGCAGTGAACGAAAAAGCGGCGTTTGCTGCGATTGTCGAGAAAGCTAAAGCCGTTCTGGCTTAAGTACCCGCGACAATCACCCGGCGGCGCTAGCGCCGTCGGGCATTGAACGTCATCGATAGGGGAAGAGCCTTCAAAGCTCTTCCCCTATTTTCGTATCTGGAGTCTGTACATGGAAAACCTGGATGCGTTGGTCTCCCAAGCCCTAGAGGCCGTGGAGCGCGCTGAAGACATCAATACCCTGGAACAGATCCGGGTGAATTATCTCGGCAAGAAAGGCGAGCTGACCCAGGTGATGAAGACCCTGGGCAACCTGCCAGCCGAAGAGCGGCCGAAAGTCGGCGCGCTGATCAACGACGCCAAAGAGCGCGTCACCGTTGTGCTCAATGCCCGCAAGGCCGCCTTCGAAGAAGCCGAGCTCAGCGCTCGCCTGGCTGCCGAATGCATTGACGTCACCCTGCCAGGCCGCGGCCAGGCCACCGGTGGCCTGCACCCGATCACCCGTACACTCGAGCGCATCGAGCAGTTCTTCACCCACATCGGCTACGGCATTGCCGAAGGCCCAGAGGTGGAAGACGACTACCACAACTTCGAAGCGCTCAACATCCCTGGCCACCACCCGGCCCGGGCGATGCACGACACCTTCTACTTCAATGCCAACATGCTGCTGCGTACCCACACCTCGCCGGTGCAGGTGCGGACCATGGAGTCCACCCAGCCGCCAATCCGCATTGTCTGCCCGGGCCGCGTGTACCGCTGCGACTCGGATATCACCCACTCGCCGATGTTCCACCAGGTCGAAGGCCTGCTGATCGATCGCGATATCAACTTCGCCGACCTCAAGGGCACCATCGAAGAATTCCTGCGCGTGTTCTTCGAAAAAGAACTGGCGGTACGTTTCCGCCCATCGTTCTTCCCCTTCACCGAGCCGTCCGCCGAAGTCGACATCCAGTGCGTGATGTGTTCCGGCAAAGGCTGCCGCGTGTGCAAGCAGACCGGCTGGCTGGAAGTGATGGGCTGCGGCATGGTGCACCCGAACGTGCTGCGCATGTCTGGCATCGACCCTGAAGAGTTCCAGGGCTTCGCCTTCGGCATGGGCGCCGAGCGCCTGGCCATGCTGCGCTACGGCGTCAACGATTTGCGTCTGTTCTTCGATAACGACCTGCGGTTCCTTGCCCAATTCCGCTAGGCCCAATCGACGCACATTCTAGGAGAACAGCATGAAATTCAGTGAACAGTGGCTGCGCGGTTGGGTAAACCCGCAAGTCTCCCGTGACGAACTGGTCGCCCGCCTGTCCATGGCCGGCCTCGAAGTCGACAGCGTTACCCCCGCTGCCGGCCAGTTCAGCGGCATCGTCGTGGGCGAAATCCTCGCCACCGAACAACACCCGGACGCCGACAAGCTGCGCGTGTGCCAGGTAAGCAACGGCCAGGAAACCTTCCAGGTCGTGTGCGGCGCCCCTAACGCCCGCCCAGGCATCAAGATTCCGTTCGCCATGATTGGCGCCGAACTGCCAGGCGACTTCAAGATCAAGAAGGCCAAGCTGCGCGGCGTCGAGTCCTTCGGCATGCTGTGCTCGGCTGCCGAGCTGCAGATCAGCGAAGAGAACGATGGCCTGCTGGAACTGGCTGCCGACGCCCCGGTTGGCGAAGACATTCGCCAGTACCTGAGCCTGGACGACGCCAGCATCGAAATCGGCCTCACCCCCAACCGCGGCGACTGCCTGTCCATCGCAGGTCTCGCCCGCGACGTCAGCGCCCTGTACGACACCCCGGTCACCCGCCCGGTGGTGCCAGCCGTACCGGCTGCCCACGACGAAGTGCGCCCGGTCGAAGTCAGCGCCCCGGCTGCCTGCCCGCGCTACCTGGGCCGCGTCATCCGCAACGTCGACCTGAGCAAGCCGACCCCGCTTTGGATGGTCGAACGCCTGCGCCGCAGCGACGTGCGCAGCATCGACGCCGCCGTCGACATCACCAACTACGTGATGCTCGAACTCGGCCAGCCGATGCACGCCTTCGACCTGGCAGAAATCAACGGCGGCATCCGCGTACGCATGGCCGAAGAGGGCGAGAAGCTCGTCCTGCTCGACGGCCAGGAAGTTGCCCTGCGCGCCGACACCCTGGTAATCGCCGACCACACCCGCGCCCTGGCCATTGCCGGCGTCATGGGTGGCGAGCACAGCGGTGTGAACACCGAAAAAACCCGCGACCTGTTCCTCGAAAGCGCCTTCTTCGAGCCGATCTCCGTCGCCGGTAAAGCCCGTTCCTACGGCCTGCACACCGACGCCTCGCACCGCTACGAGCGCGGCGTAGACTCGCAGCTGGCCCGCGAAGCCATCGAGCGCGCCACCCAGCTGCTGCTGGACATCGTCGGCGGCGAAGCCGGCCCGGTCGTCGAAGCCGTCAGCGAACAGCACCTGCCGCAAGTGGCCCCGGTTACCCTGCGCGCCGAACGCATCACCCAGATGCTCGGCATGGAAATGGACCCAGCCCAGGTCGAGCAACTGCTCAACGCCCTGGAACTGACCACTACCAAGAGCGGGGAAGGGCAGTGGACAGTCAACGTTCCAAGCCACCGCTTCGACATCAGCCTGGAAGTGGACCTGATCGAAGAGCTGGCCCGTCTGTACGGCTACAACAACCTGCCGGTTCGCTACCCGCAAGCCCGCCTGGCCCCCCAGGGCAAGCCGGAAACCCGCGGTGACCTGCCGACCCTGCGCCGCCTGCTGGTTGCCCGCGGCTACCAGGAAGCCATCACCTACAGCTTCATCGACCCGAAACTGTTCGAACTGTTCAGCCCGGGCGTAGAGCCGCTGCTGCTGGCCAACCCCATCTCCAGCGACATGGCCGCCATGCGCGCGTCCCTGTGGCCGGGCCTGGTCAAGGCACTGCAGCACAACCTGAACCGCCAGCAAGACCGCGTGCGCCTGTTCGAAAGCGGCCTGCGTTTCGTCGGCCAGCTCGGCGACCTGAAGCAGCAGCCGATGATCGCTGGCGTTGTCACCGGCAGCCGCCTGCCAGAAGGCTGGGCCAACGGCCGCGACGGCGTCGACTTCTTCGACGTCAAGGCCGACGTGGAAGCCCTGCTGGGCTACTCCGGCGCCCTGAGCGACTTCACCTTCAGCGCCGGCAAGCACCCAGCCCTGCACCCTGGCCAGACCGCCGCCATCGAGCGTGACGGCAAGCTGGTCGGCTACCTCGGCGCCATCCACCCAGAGCTCGCAAAAGCCCTGGACCTGGACCGCCCGGTGTTCCTGTTCGAGCTGGTGCTGGGCGACGTGGTCGAAGGCCGCCTGCCGAAATTCAGCGAGCTGTCCAAGTTCCCGGAAACCCGCCGCGACCTGGCTTTGATCGCAGGACGTGATGTAGCTTCTAGCTCGGTGCTTGAAGTAATTCGTGACAATGCAGGCGAATGGCTCACAGACCTCAGGCTGTTTGATGTCTACCAAGGTAAAGGCATTGATCCTGATAGAAAAAGCCTTGCCGTCGGCTTGACCTGGCAGCATCCATCGCGCACTCTTAACGACGATGAGGTGAACACTACCCTGCAAAACATCCTCACCTCGCTCGAACAAAGGTTGAACACCACGTTAAGGAAATAACGGCATGGGTGCTCTGACGAAAGCTGAGATGGCCGAAAGGCTGTACGAGGAGCTGGGGCTTAACAAGCGTGAGGCCAAGGAGCTGGTCGAGCTGTTTTTTGAAGAAATTCGGCACGCACTTGAAGAGAACGAGCAGGTCAAGCTGTCCGGTTTCGGCAACTTCGACCTTCGCGACAAACGCCAGCGGCCGGGCCGCAACCCCAAGACAGGGGAAGAAATCCCGATCACTGCACGGCGCGTCGTCACCTTTCGTCCAGGGCAGAAGTTGAAGGCCCGGGTTGAGGCCTATGCTGGAACCAAGCCATAACGACGAACTGCCTCCCATACCGGGCAAAAGGTACTTCACCATTGGTGAGGTGAGTGAGCTTTGTGCGGTAAAACCGCACGTGCTGCGGTATTGGGAGCAGGAGTTCGATCAGCTCAATCCCGTGAAGCGGCGGGGGAACCGGCGGTATTATCAGCGGCAGGATGTGCTGATGATTCGCCAGATTCGTGCGCTGCTTTATGACCAGGGGTTCACCATTGGCGGGGCTCGGTTGAGGCTTTCCAGTGATGAGGCCAAGGATGAGTCGAGCCAGTACAAGCAGCTGATTCGGCAGATGATTGTCGAGTTGGAGGATGTGTTGGTGGTGTTGAAGAAGTGACCTTGGTTTTTGATGAGTGAAATTTCTTTGAGAAAAAGCTTTCATTTATCAGGAGGTTAGGGTACATTCTTCAGCGTTCTCGGTAGCATTGAGAGCATGCTTCAAAGCCCAGTCGGGGCGTAGCGCAGCCCGGTAGCGCACTTGCATGGGGTGCAAGGGGTCGAGTGTTCGAATCACTCCGTCCCGACCATTATTTAAACGACTAAGCCACCTTCGGGTGGCTTTGTTGTTTCTGGAGTTTTTGGTTTTTTAGAGGCTTCGCTTGTTTCATTAATCAATCTTGTGATTCGGTAAGGCAAGATAGCTGTGCGCATCGTTTCGCGAACCTCGTAATAGAGCAGGCGTTTCCTAAGAGGAGGGGGCTACCTTGGTTCAATTTCGGTTGGGCTTTTCTTGTGTTCAGGTTCAGGTTCAGGTGCTGATGCTTCCTGCGCTAACCGGTGGGGCCATGCGGGCATGCGAATTTGCAGGCTGAACTCTTTGTGTTGGAGCGTACGCAGCTTGGAGTGGTTGTCCTGCGGTTCATGTCATGCCTCGGGAGCGCCCGGGTAATCTGAAACAACTCGGTATCTATCTGTTTTCACTGGTTAATAAATTGTTGGTAAAGCTCCTTGGAATACCAGTAGGAACGCTGGGTGGTCTGGCTTCCGATGGACGGTGCTTTTTTCAGCTCCGCCCCCAAAAAGGAATTGGGATCGAGTCTATCAAGCAAATGGTCGCGCTGTTGATTGTTGCCCCTGCTCGTCTGATGTCCCCACTCGCAGGCACATTCACTGTTGCGATACGTACGTCCAGCTCTGCGATCAGCCCCAATGCTCGACCAGCAGGCACCTTTACCGGGCCAGCTTTCGGTCAGCGGCAACACAGACGAGGAGCCACTTATTCCCAAGTGCCTTCAGCTGTGTGGTGTCGGTGATGTCTCAGGAGATATCGTCAAAACGAAGATCGGCACCGAAAAGGATCTGTTGAGACCGTCTCATCTGGATTAACTCGCCCAGGTTTGCGACGTGTACAAACTGGGCTGCGTACGAAATCTCGAGCTACCCTCCGCCCACCCTCAGAGGGCAGATCCTTAAGCTGGCAGGGGAAAGAGCAAGAGAAGCGGTATCGGCATTCATCCACACGGCAGACGGTTTCTCTGTGTCATTAAGCCGCAAAAGTCAACGTATTTTTGTGGGTATGTTCTTGATTGTAGGGTGCAAAGAAAGCCCTCGACAGTATATCTAATTGAAGGGAGCACATAGAATGAGCATCTTTGTGCCGACGTCGACTCGACACGCACCTAACACGATTCAGGTCAGGTCCGAATGCAATGGAATGACCATGTAAACCGCATTGAAACAGGATAAGCAGTATGACCAGTGCCCAACAACGTTCCGCCCTGCAACGTCAGATCTGGGCCATCGCCAATGACGTGCGTGGCGCCGTCGATGGCTGGGACTTCAAGCAGTACGTGCTTGGGACCCTGTTCTACCGCTTCATCAGCGAGAACTTCGTCGACTACATCACTGGAGGCGACAGCGCGATTGACTACGCGGCGATGGAGGATGATGACCCGCGGATCGCCGCCGCCAAAGATGACGCCATCAGGACCAAGGGCTATTTCATTGCCCCCAGCCAGCTGTTCAGCAACGTGGCCACGAAGGCCAGCACCAACGACAGCCTGAATACCGATTTGGCGCGTATCTTTGCCGCCATTGAGAGCTCGGCCAGCGGCTACGCCTCCGAGCAGGACATCAAGGGCCTGTTCGCCGATTTCGATACCACCAGCAACCGCTTGGGCAATACCGTCGCCGACAAGAACAAGCGCTTGGCGGATGTGCTTAAGGGAGTGAGCAAGCTGGAGTTCGGCAGCTTCGATGCCAGTCACATCGACCTGTTCGGCGACGCCTACGAGTTCCTCATCTCCAACTACGCGGCCAATGCCGGCAAATCCGGCGGCGAATTCTTTACCCCGCAGCATGTGTCCAAGCTGATCGCTCAGTTGGCGATGCACAAGCAGACTAGCGTCAACAAAATCTACGACCCGGCGTGCGGCTCCGGCTCGCTGCTGCTACAGGCGAAAAAGCATTTCGACGCCCACGTCATCGAGGATGGGTTCTTCGGCCAAGAGGTGAACCACACCACGTACAACTTGGCGCGAATGAACATGTTTCTGCACAACATCAACTATGCCAAGTTCAACATCCAGCTCGGCGACACTCTGCGCGCCCCGCACTTTGGTGACGACAAACCCTTCGACGCCATCGTCTCCAATCCGCCGTATTCGGTGAAGTGGATCGGCAGCGACGACCCCACGCTGATCAACGACGACCGCTTTGCCCCGGCCGGCGTGCTGGCGCCCAAGTCCAAGGCGGACTTCGCCTTCGTGCTGCATGCGCTGAGCTACCTTTCAGGCAAAGGGCGCGCGGCGATCGTCTGCTTCCCCGGCATCTTTTACCGCAGTGGCGCCGAACAGAAGATCCGCCAATATCTGGTGGACAACAATTATGTTGAGACGGTGATCTCGCTAGCGCCCAACCTGTTTTTCGGTACCACCATAGCCGTGAATATTCTGGTGCTTTCCAAGCACAAGCTGGACACCACCACCCAGTTCATCGACGCTAGCGCGCTGTTCAGGAAAGGTACCAACAACAATCTGCTGGAAGATAAGCATATCGAGCAGATCATGCAGGTGTTCGACAGCAAGGCAAGTGTCGAGCATTTTGCCAAGTCGGTACCCTTAGAAAGGATAGCGGCCAATGACTACAATCTCTCGGTCAGTAGTTATTTGGAAGCGAAAGACAACCGCGAAGTGGTGGAAATTGCCGCTCTCAACGTCGCTCTGAAAACCACAGTCGCCCGCATCGACCAGTTGCGCAAGGAAATTGATGCCATCGTCGCGAAGATTGAGGGCCAGGAGTTAGAGGCATGAGCGAGCTGTTGGATGGCGTTACCGTAGAGTGGACGGCATTGGGTGATGAGCGCTTTGTAGAAATAGCGAACTCTGCAAGGAGGCCGGTAAAGGCTTCGTTACGTGTATCTGGAGAGGTTCCATACTACGGCGCAAATAACATCCAAGACTACGTGGATGGATATACCCATGACGGCGAGTACGTGCTTATTGCAGAAGACGGTTCAGCAAGTCTTGAAAATTACTCTGTACAATATGCGAATGGAAAGTTCTGGGCGAATAACCACGTGCATGTTGTGCGTGGTAAGCAAGGGCTGAGCACTAAATTTCTCTACCACTATTTGCGTTCTGTGGATTTTAGTCCTTATTTGCCAAACAAAGATAGATCGAAATTGACAAAAGGGGAGATGGTCAAGATCCATGTTCCCATCCCCTGCCCAGGCAATCCCAATAAATCGCTGGAAATACAGGCCGAAATCGTTCGCAGATTGGACACCTTCACCGAGCTTACCTCCGAGCTAATCGCTGAGCTTACCGCCGAGCTTGCTGCCCGCAAGAAACAATACAGCTACTACCGCGACCAGTTGTTGAGTTTTGACGGCCAGGAGGTGGAATGGAAGGCGCTGGGAGATATTGGCGAGTTCATTCGCGGTAAGCGATTTACAAAGGCTGATTACGTCGAAGAAGGCATTCGCGTCATCCACTACGGTGAAATTTATACCCGATATGGTGCGTGGGCGGACCAAGCATTTTCAAAGGTTCGAGATGACATGGCTAGCTCGCTGCGCTATGCGGAGCCGGGTGATGTTGTCTTGGCCGGCGTTGGCGAAACGGTGGAAGATGTATGCAAAGCTGTTGCGTGGCTAGGAACTCAGAGTGTGGCCATTCACGACGATAGCTATGCTTTTCGCCACTCAATGAATCCAAAGTACGTCTCCTATGCGATGCAAACGGCTTCATTCCATTCTCAGAAGACTAAGCATGTGTCTAGCGGGAAAGTTAAACGCATACTCATCGAGGGTTTTAAAAAAGAGGTTAGAATTCCTGTCCCATATCCCGATGATCATGAAAGATCGCTTGCAGAGCAGGCTCGCATCGTCGCTATTCTTGACAAGTTTGACACGCTCACCAACTCCATCAGTGAGGATTTTCCCCGCGAGATTAAACTGCGCCAGAAGCAATACGAGTATTACCGCGATCTGCTGCTGAGCTTCCCCAAGCCGGAAGAGACGGTGGCCTGAAATGAGCAATACGTTGACTGAGATCGCCGAGCAGTTAAAGAACGCCAACAAGAAGGTGCAGCTGATCTATGCCTTCAACGGCACGGGCAAGACGCGTCTGTCGCGCGAGTTCAAGCAGTTGGTCGCAAAGGGCGACGGTGAAGAGGCGTTTGATCCACCGGCGGCGTCGCGCCACAAAGTCATCTACTTCAATGCTTTTACCGAAGACCTGTTCTATTGGGATAACGACTTGGCGCAGGATGCCGAGCCCAGGCTGCGGATTCAGCCCAACTCATTCACGGACTGGCTGCTCGCGATGCTTCGTGACCTAGGGCAGGACGGCAACATTGTTAGGTACTTCCAGCATTACACAAGCGACAAACTGACCCCGCATTTTAGTGCAGACTTTTCGGAAGTCACTTTTTCGTTGGAGCGCGGTGATGACGAAGGCTCGGGGAATCTCAAGATTTCCAAGGGTGAAGAAAGCAATTTTATATGGAGTATTTTTTACACGTTGCTGGAACAGGTCGTCAGCACACTCGATGTGCCTGAACCGGAGGACCGTGAGACGCGGGAGTTCGATCAGTTGGAGTACGTGTTCATCGATGATCCGGTGAGTTCACTGGACGAAAACCATCTTATCGAGCTGGCGGTCAATCTTGCAGGGCTGATCAAGGCCAGTCCCTCGGACCTGAAATTCGTCATCACCACCCACAGCCCGCTTTTCTACAACGTGCTGCACAATGAGCTTGGCCTCAACAAAGGTGGCAAAAAAGAGGGTTGCTATTTACTGAGCCGTCTCGATGACGGCAGCTTTGATCTGTGTGTCAAGTACGGCGACTCCAACAAGAGTTTTTCTTACCATCTCCACTTGCGGCAGACCCTTGAGCAGGCAATTGCCGCTGGCCAGGTACAGCGCTATCACTTCACCCTGCTGCGCAACCTCTACGAAAAAACCGCCAGCTTTCTGGGTTATCCGCAATGGTCGGCGCTTTTACCTGACGACAAGCAGGCTTACCTGAACCGCATTATGCAGTTCACCAGCCACAGCACGCTGTCCAATGAAAGCGTCACTGAGCCAACCCCGCAGGAGAAGCAGACGGTGAGGTTGCTGCTGGACCATCTGGTGGCCAACTACGGCTATTGGCAACAGGAAGAGGCGCCGGGCGACTGATCGCATGAGCGTCAGCTCATTCACCACCAAGGACATTCCACTGGCCGTGCAGTCGCAATTGCCTACGGTGGAGGAGATTGAAAGCGAATTCGCACAGGGATATGGGGAGCCCCCAAGCAATGACTGATTACAAGACCATCGCTGAGTCCAACACCTTCATCGTGCTCGACAGGTACGCCAGAGAAAGGGAAGTTGCCGAGAGCTACCAGAGCGAAGGCGATCTGGAGCGCGAGTTCATCCAGGACTTAGTCGATCAGGGCTATGAGCACCTCACCGGGATGAAGACGATGCCGGCTCTGCTGGCCAATGTGCGCACGCAGTTGCAGGCGCTGAACAGCGTCGATTTTTCCGACGGTGAGTGGGCGCGCTTCGTGGAAAGCTGGCTGGACAAGCCTAGCGACAGCATCGTCGACAAGACCCGAAAGGTTCACGACGATCATGTGCACGACTTCGTGTTTGATGACGGGCGCATCCAAAATATCTATTTGATGGATAAGAAGAACCTAGCCCGCAATAAGGTGCAGGTCATTAAGCAATTCGAGCAGGCGGGTAGTCACTCCAACCGCTACGATGTGACGATTCTGGTGAACGGGCTGCCGCTGGTGCAGGTAGAGTTGAAGAAGCGTGGCGTGGCGATTCGCGAAGCTTTCAATCAGGTGCACCGCTACAGCAAGGAGAGCTTCAACACCGAGCATTCGCTGTTCAGGTATCTGCAGCTGTTCGTGATCTCCAATGGCACCGATACGCGCTACTTTGCCAACACCACGCAGCGCAACAAGCACAGTTTCGACTTCACCATGAACTGGGCGCAGGCCGACAACAGCCCGATCAAGGATCTCAAAGACTTCACCGCGACTTTCTTCCAGAAGCGCACTCTGCTCGATGTGCTGTTCACCTATTCGGTGTTCGATGCCAGCAACACTCTGCTGGTGATGCGCCCGTACCAGATTGCCGCTACCGAGCGCATTTTATGGAACATTCGCAGTGCCTGGCAGGCCAAGCGCTGGAACAACACCGAGGGCGGGGGTTATATCTGGCACACTACCGGCTCGGGCAAGACGCTGACCAGCTTCAAGGCTGCGCGCCTGGCCACCGAGCTCGACTTCATCGACAAAGTGTTCTTCGTGGTGGATCGCAAGGATCTGGATTACCAGACCATGAAGGAGTACCAGCGTTTTTCACCCGACAGCGTCAATGGCTCGGAGAGCACGGCGGGCCTCAAGCGTAACCTGGATAAGGACGACAACAAGATCATCGTCACCACCATCCAGAAGCTCAACAACCTGATGAAGAGCGAAGGCGACCTGCCGGTGTTCCACCAGCAGGTGGTGTTCATCTTCGACGAGTGCCACCGCAGCCAGTTTGGCGAGGCGCAGAAAAATCTAAAGAAGAAGTTCAAGCGCTTCTATCAGTTCGGCTTCACCGGCACGCCGATCTTCCCAAAAAATGCGCTGGGCGCCGATACAACAGCCAGCGTGTTTGGCCGCGAGCTGCACTCCTATGTAATCACCGATGCCATCCGTGACGAGAAGGTGCTCAAATTCAAGGTGGACTACAACGATGTCCGTCCACAGTTCAAGGCTCTGGAAACCGAGCAGGACGAGAAGAAACTCAGCGCTGCGGAGAACCGCCAGGCTTTGCTCCACCCCACGCGTATCCGAGAAATCTCGCAGTACCTGCTCACGCATTTTCGCCAAAAGACCCATCGTTTACAGGGAGCAAACAAGGGCTTCAATGCCATGTTCGCGGTGAGCAGCGTCGATGCCGCCAAGTCGTACTATGAGACGCTGCAGAAGCTGCAGGAAGGCAGCGACAAGCCGCTGCGCATCGCCACCATCTTCTCCTTCGCCCCCAATGAAGAACAGGACGCCGTTGGCGACATAGTCGATGAGAGCTTCGAAGTGTCGGCGATGGATAGCTCAGCTAAAGAGTTCCTGAGCGCGGTGATTGCTGATTACAACGCGCTGTTCAAAAGCAATTTCGGCGTGGACAGCAAAGGCTTCCAGAACTACTACCGCGACCTGGCCAAGCGTGTGAAGGATCACGACATCGACCTGCTGATCGTGGTCGGCATGTTCTTGACTGGCTTCGATGCGCCAACGCTGAACACGCTATTCGTCGACAAAAATCTGCGCTATCACGGCCTGATCCAGGCCTATTCACGTACTAACCGCATCTTCGATGCCACCAAGACTTTCGGCAATATCGTCACCTTCCGCGATCTGGAGCAGGCTACGGTCGACGCCATCACGCTGTTCGGCGACAAGAATACGCGCAACGTGGTTCTGGAAAAAAGTTACAAGGAATACATGGAGGGCTTCACCGACACGCTGACCGGTGAGGCGCGGCGTGGGTTCATGGATGTGGTGACGGAGCTGGAGCAACGTTTTTCCGACCCGGCCAACATCATTAAGGAGTCGGAGAAGAAAGACTTCGCCAAGTTATTCGGCGAGTATCTACGCGTGGAAAACGTGCTGCAGAACTACGACGAGTTTACGGCGCTGAAGGCGCTGCAAACGGTCGATATCAGCGACCCGCAGGCCGTGGAAGCATTTAAGCTCGAACACCACCTGGATGACGAGAAGCTAGCCGAGCTGCAGACCATCCGCCTGCCTGCCGAGCGCAAGGTGCAGGACTATCGCTCCACCTACAATGACATCCGCGATTGGCTGAGGCGCGAGAAAGCGGGTAACGAAGCAAGCGAGTCCACTATCGACTGGGATGATGTGGTGTTCGAGGTGGACCTGCTCAAGTCCCAGGAAATCAACCTGGATTACATTCTTGAGCTGATCTTCGAGAAGAACAAGAAGGTCAAGGACAAGGCGGCACTGATCGAGGAGATGCGCCGGGCGATTCGCGCCAGCCTGGGCAATCGCGCCAAAGAAAGCCTGGTGGTGGACTTCATCAACCAGACCGATCTGGACCGGATTGATGACAAGGCTAGCGTGATCGATACTTTTTTCACTTTCGCCCAATCCGAACAGCGGCGCGAGGCGCAAGAGCTGATCAGCGATGAGGAGCTGAATGAAGTGGCGGCTAAACACTACATCGCCATCTCACTAAAGCGGGAGTTTGCTAGCGATAATGGAGCTGAGCTCAGTTCCGTTTTACCTAAGATGAGTCCACTTAATCCGGCTTATTTGGCAAAAAAACAAAGTGTCTTTCACAAAATTGCTATTTTTGTCGATAAGTTCAAGGGCGTTGGAGGGCAAGTTTAATGGGCGACCTGTTAGCGTTCCCATGCCTAATATTTGGAGTGCTGGAATGACTGTCATAGCGCGGCCTACTATTGGCTCGTAGGCCGCCGCGAGTCGCCTATTTGTCTTCACAGACCTGTTGGGCACTTCGAAGAACACCAGCTTGGCGCGGGTGACTGCCTTGGCTCCTAGGTTCTGTACGAAATCCCGAGAAACCCAATCGACGCCCTTCGGAAGCTGAAATTCTGTAGAGTTCCCGGCCATCTACGGAAAGGAATTCTGTGATGGCAAAGCGTTACGAACTCTCGGATGAGGCTTGGACTGTGGTTGCCGATCTCTTCACTGAAACCCATGGTCGGGGGCGGCCCCGCCTGAGTGATCGGCTGATGCTCGATGGCGTGCTCTGGGTGCTCTGCTCGGGGGCTGCGTGGCGAGATATGCCGGAGCGATTTGGCCCGTGGTCAACGGTGTATCAACGGTTCCGGGGCTGGCGAAACCAGGGGACGTTCGATCAGATGCTCAAACGCTTGCACCTGAAATTGAATGAGCAAGGCTTGATCGATTTGCAAACCTGGATGATCGACTCAACTGCTGTACGCGCAACTCGAGCCTCTTCTGGCGCCGGGAAAAAAGGGGGCCTGACGAGCCTGCCGATCACGCTCTAGGCCGCAGTCGCGGCGGCCTGACAACCAAGATCCACATGCTCTGCGACGCCAACGGAACACCGTTGCGCTTCCTTCTCTCTGGCGGTCAAGCCAGTGACATCAGCTACGCCCAGCCACTGCTGGACGAAGTCAGCATTCCATCAAGCCAACGAGGTCGTCCGCGCAAGCGCTGCAAATGGCTGCTTGCCGACAAAGGCTACGACGCCGAAGCGCTGCGCCGCTACTGCGACCAGTACCGCATGCAACCCGTCATCCCGATGCGCTCAATGAAGCGCAAACCCAAGCCTGGCTTACCCAGACTGTTTGATCGGCCCAAATATCGACAGCGCAACATCATCGAGCGCATGTTTGGCTGGCTGAAAGAGAACCGCCGCATCGTGACACGCTTCGACAAGCTCGCGAAAAGCTATGCCGCCATGGTCTCACTGGCTTGTTCCATGCGGTGTTTGCGACATCTCTTTTCGTACAGAGCCTAGCGATAACGGCGGGATTAAGGAAGGCGCAGTTAACAGCGGTGTCGAGCTTGGCAGCATAGGCGCACGGCCTCGGCTCTTGTAGGACATGTCTAGTTCTAAAACCGCCGTATATGGGGCTCACTTCTCATTATGTCGTAGGAAATTTCCTCTTTTTTGATAGGCTTTTGCCATCACTCGAGAGGAAAATGAAATGCCCGTCGTCATCGTTGAAAACGACACATCGCAGTGGGAAGACGAGACAGGCGCTGTCTATCACTTCCCCAAGCGTTACCAAGCCTGGCTCGCGCAGGGAACCGAGGTGATCTACTACAAAGGGCGCATCAAGGACAAAGCCTTTGCTTCCATCCGCCTCAGCGCCGATCCGCATTATTTTGGTAAGGCACGCATAGGTCAGGTCTACGCAGACCGGAGGAGCGATAAGGGTGATCTGTTTGCTCTGATCGAAAACTTCACGCCGTTTGAGGACGCTGTCCCCTCGAAAATTGACGGCGAGTACCTGGAGACTATCCCCGCCAGCCGTATGAGTAACTACTGGCGTGATGGCGTTCGGCCGATTTCTCAATCCGATTACGATGCCATCTTAAGCCATGCGACGCTCCTGCCTTCGCGTGCTGATGCGGCTGTACCGGATACGGAAGACGACCCACTTACCTTTGAATCGGCCAGTGAAGGTAGCAAAACAAGCTACTTTGGAACCCGTTACGAGCGCCGGAAAGATCTGAGGGTGAAGGCCATCGCCATCCACGGGCTTGACTGCAAGGCATGCGGGTTTGATTTCGAACAGGCATACGGCGAACACGCGAAGGGCTTCATCCACGTTCATCACGTAGTACCGATTTCGGACTTTGGTGGGGAGAAGGCCGTGAATCCTGAGACAGACCTCGTGACGTTGTGCGCCAACTGTCACGCGGTTGTCCATCGCAAGAGAGATAAGACTCTGAGTGTTGACGAGTTGAAAGGAATGTTGCGCGGCCGGTGGGTAATCGAGTCCCAATAGACAGCTAAGTGCACGCTAACTTTGCCTGGCTGTGAAAGTGGGGGCAGCTGGAGCGCCTTCGAAACGGGGGAAGGAGTTAGGCTTTGAAGGCGTCCAGTGAGGGGAGGGTGATTCAGCGCATCATGCCCAGCTCGGCATCATCCATCAGCGCCTTAGCCAATGCGCAGAGGTAATGCGAAGCCCAGATCAGCTGAGGTTTGTCTTCCATCAAGCCGTCCAGGGTCATATCGCGTGCGTAGCCCATAAGCTCCGAGGCTTGTTCGCGGGCGCTCTGGCAGGGGATGCCTGCTTCGATGCGGAACAGCGGATGGGTCTGGTTTTCACCTTGGTAGAAGGTGGTTTTGCCGACGGTGAATTTGGTTTCTTCTGTGGTCATTGTTCAATCTCCCCGAAATCTCTGGTGCCTGGTCTGGGCTCATCGCCGGCAAGCCAGCTCCCACAAATACTGCATAGGCCTCGAGATTTGTGGGGCAGCTTAGATCCATGTGGGAGCCTTGCTTGCTGGCGATAGGGGCAGCCCAGGCGACACATAAATGAAGCCTTAGTGCAAAGTCCTAGGCTCAGTGGGCATCTGCACCTGGATCAGTGCGGACTCAAGCAAAGCTCGCAGCGTCTCCAGTTCATGCATTGAGGCCATCATCAGAATCGATGCTGGTGACTTGGGCTGCAGCAGCATTGCCTGATGCACGACGGTCGCCGCGCATAGTGCGTAGTCCGTGGCTTGGATCAGGGTGTCTTCAAGGCAGAGAGTCTTGTGGGGAGGATCTGGAACGATCTTGAGCATGGTGAAGCTCCAACGTAGAAGGAGGAGCTACCACGGCCATGCCGTCAAGCAATGGGGTGGTAGCTGTACGCGGGTTGACGGACCGAGACGTTGGCACTCGGCGCACCACAGGGTGCCCGCACGTACAGCCACCATAAAAGTGTGCACATGAGGACAGCGTCATCGGTCCGTCAAAACCGGTCGCTGAATTGGCAGCGACGAGCCGAGACTAAAATCCACGTTGGTCATGTGCAACGAAAAACAGGCGCAGGGAGTATCTTTGGGAAATGGCCTACAAGGAAGGGGTTAATTCTGACTTTTTTCGCCCATTCACCTTCACAGCATGCAACGCCGGCTGCTCTGTTAACGGTTTGTGGATCTCAAAAAGCTTTCCACTCACGAATCCCTGTATCCAGTTATGTCGCGATGCCAACAAACGGTCCAGCATGGATTTTCACCACTCAAGCCTTGAAACTGATCCGCTCGCATCTGGACCAAGGTAGGTCAGGGGCCAGCCCCTGACAACGGACGCCAAGTAACAGCCCATGGAATGCACCGAAGATGACTATCGAAGCTTTTGCCCCTTTCCAGCGCCTCGCCACTGACCTGCTGAAGTATCTACCGGCTGACCAGCCAGATGGCTCCCACGACCTGTCCCATATCCATCGCGTATGGGTCAACGCACAACGGATACAGCGTGTAGAAGGCGGCGACCTGGAAGTGCTGCTTGCAGCGACTGTGCTGCATGATTGTGTCGCAGTAGAAAAGAACTCGCCCTTGCGTGGGCAGGCGTCAACGCTGTCCGCACAAAGGGCGGCGTCAATCCTGGCTGAAATGGGCTGGCCCTTGCAGCGCATCGAGCAGGTGGCGCATGCAGTCAAAACCCACAGCTACTCGGCTGGCTTCGAACCGCTCACCCTTGAGGCCAGGATTCTTCAGGATAGTGATCGCCTGGACGCCATAGGTGCAGTGGGTATCGCCCGGTGTTTTTACGTTTCCGGGCGAATGGGGTCGGCGCTGTACGATTTCGAGAACCCCACTGCGTGGGGGAGGGAGTATCAGGACAAGGCGTATACGGTCGAGCACTTTCATACCAAGCTGCTCAAGCTTGCGTCAGGGTTTAAAACTGCTGAAGGGGCTCGACTGGCTGCTGAACGTCATGCGCGGCTTGAAGTGTTTCTTGCGGATTTCATGGATGAGATCGGGGCTGGCGGTGCTGTCTGAAGTGCTTGAGCCCCGGGCTCTTCGACTGATTAGAGTAACTGTTCACCTAGCGCTGCTGAGATATCTACCCAGGAGTGCCGCTGATAGTGATCGGCAAGAGCTTCACGACTAGGGCGTAGCGCGGGATCGCCGGGTAGATGCGCAGCTTTGCCATGCAAGCCGGCCGTCATATTTTCATCTGCGTGGGAGTAGGGGCCGTCGGCCATTTCGGGGTCGCAAAAATGAACCCGTGCATCCGGAGTGATAGTAATAACGCCGCCATCGAACAGCCGATGATGTAGGGAGCAGAGAAGAAGCCCGTTTCTCGGATCGAGACGTTGGCCGGGAGTAGCGAAGGTCCAAGGGATGATATGAGCAGCATCAAGCGCTTGTGGGAAGCTAAGCTTGCACATGGCGCATTGCCCCCCATACGCCAACATTAATGCTTTCTTGAAGACCGTTTGTGCAATGCCTCGAACTTTCACTTTGGCATAAACGTCCTCTCGGCTTTCAGGGTTTTCCACCAAGGAGTACGCCAACGACTCTGGAGTATCCATCACGCCAAAAGCCTCGTACGGATTCGCAACCCGGCTCCAGTCGAAGGCAAAGACGAGTTCATGAGCGGTGTCGATATCATCCAGCGGCCATCCAATGAAACCAGGTCCAGGAATCCCCGTCACGGCTCCGATTACGATGGATGATAGTGGGGGTAGACCCGCATCCAGACAATGCACCTGAATTGGGTCAAGAGCATAGCGCATTGACAATGGGTTGGTCTGCACCAAGGGCGATAGCTCACCGTATGTGGGGGTCTGACGTTTCGATGCAGCTTCAACAAGGCGGGGCCACAAAATGCCTGCTGCATGGAACCAGTTTCTTCCTGTCACGTTCTCTATCCTTATAGAAATACCTCAAGCCCCCCCATTTTGCCAGAACACATGGAGGTAATGGCAAATTAATGGCTCCGAACCCGGGAGTCATCCCGCTGCAGCTCTGGCTCGGACGCTTTTAAAGCTGCTCAGCGAAATATTTATGTTAGATTGAGCTCGCTCATAAATGGCGGCGTTAGTGCTGTTATGAGTTGCGTAGGACAATTACCAATAAGGGACTAGCCATGTCAGAATTAAGTGCATCAAGTTTTCCAAGCTTTAGTAAAAAGTGGTTGCGACGTTTATCCGAACACTGGTCGGCTATTAGTGTGTTTCTGATTTTCATTGGAACAGGCTTTGGTATGCTCAGCCTTTATGTATACACGCTGGCGATTGGTCGTGCCGATCTCTTTATGCTGACGCTGGACTCGAAGTCAGCTTTGTTGGCATGGTTAATGTGTGTGCTTTTTATCATGTTTTTACAATTTTGGGTTTTAATGTCATGCGCATGGCTGTTCTCTACTTCAGTTTCATTTATTTCGCGGCGCAGAAATGTTACACGCTTCCTAGCTGTCTGGTTGCTTATTCCGGTAATGGTAGGGATCGTCTCCTTTGTTGTCGTTGTATTCTATTTTAGCGATCGATTGGGCGTAGCTGGGTCTTTATCAATAGTGGCACTTGCCACAATATTTGCGTTTCTAGCGGTTACACGAATTCCTAAAGCACGGCGCCTCATCGCTGTGGGGGCTCCCCGAAATGCAAGGCGGGTGGTTAGTTTTTCTATCGCGTTCACACTGGTCCTCACAGTAATATCCGGTGCGGCTCCGCTGCTGCTGATAATACAAAGCTACGTCGGAAGAGATGATCAAGAGGCAGTGAATTTTGTAGCGGTGTTTTCGAGTTTTGTTCTGGTGCTGAGCCTCGTTCCGGCGATGCTGTTTCATCTACTTCAGGGAGATGTCTATCGTCGAGTACAAATAGCTGCTTTGGGTGTTATATTGTTTTTCGGTGGTTATTTGGTCGCTTCTCACGGCGCCATGTCGAGCATCACATATATTGTTGCGGGCAAACTGAAGGTTCGACAAATGCAGACTACTGGTTTCGTCCTGGATGAGCAGGTGAAGCTTGCTGATCTGGACCCTTTGCAATGGCACCCAAAGCTTCGCCCTGATGGCAGAGTACAAGTGGATGCTTTTCAGCTTTTTACTTTTGGAGATACCCTATTAATGTGCCCTACGGCTATTCGAGGGATAGGTCTGCACGATTTTCCTTATTACAGTAAATTGTGTTATTTGACATTCAATAGTAAGGTCGCCCGAATGCCGCCTCGGTTGCTAATAGGTGCGAAAACACCCGGAGAGGTATGGAGCCAGATGGCCGGAAAAATATTCAACTGGCAGTACGTGCGGGTACACCTGATGCCCCCTCAGTTACCAATACTCGCTCTGAACGAATGATGAAATGATCTTCGGGCAGCTTCAACATCTTTGGTTCGCTCGGGCTTTGGTGTCTACCAAAGGGAAATTTGGAATTTCTACGCGGCCAGTGTTGGCAAGCCAATTCGTAGTTTTTGCGTGCAACAAGCTATCGATTGAGCAAGCTAAGGCGGAAGTGGACTTGCCCGATGGCGACACACTTTAATCGAACCTGAAAATCCGGGCTGACGTGTGAGAAGAGATGCCGTACAGCCCGGATCGTGCTCGGCTCAGAGTGACGGCGCTACATATACAACCCGGTTTCGTCCATTCTGTTTGGCGTCATAAAGTCCCCTGTCAGCGCGTTCCAGTGCGTCATCCAGCGTTTCACCCTTGGCAAACAGGGTGCACCCTACGCTGACGCTCACCTTCAACTGGCCACAAGGCAACTGCATAGGGCTGGCACCCACCTGTTCGCGAATCCGCTCAGCAATCCGCGTCAGTTCTTCGCTGTCTTTAACATGCAGAATAGCGACGAACTCCTCACCCCCATGGCGCACCAGCAGGTCATCGGGGCGAAGTGCTGCACGCAGGCGACGGGCAGATTCGCAAAGCACTTTGTCACCGCCGCCATGGCCGTACTTGTCGTTGATGGATTTGAAGTGATCCAGGTCGGCATAAACCGCACCCAGTTGTAATCCGTTCACCTCTGCCAATCGCCGTTCATGGTCTTCAAACGCCGACAACGCGCCGCGATTCCACAGTTGCGTCAAAGGGTCGAGCAGGGCTTTGCGCTGCTCGCGATCCATTTCAAGCCGCAGATCGCGGTTCACCTGCGCCAAGGTGCGCAGTTGCAGATATCCCTCGGCAAGCGTGGCCAGGTCCCTGAAATTCGCTTGTTGAGCCTCGCTGAGCACGCGCGGGTGGGGATCTAACATGCACAGCGTGCCGATGGCTTTGCCGTTACCTGCACGCAAGGGGTGGCCGGCGTAAAAGCGGATGTAGGGCGGGTTGAGCACCAGCGGGTTGTCGATGAATCGCCCGTCGCACTTGGCGTCGGGCACCATCAGGGTACCCTCGCCGAGAATGGCGTAGCCGCAAAAGGAAATGCTGCGCGTCGTCTCGCTTGCCTCAAGCCCTATGCGGGCCTTGAACCACTGTCGGTCCTGGTCGATCAGGCTGATAAGCACAGTATCCACATGGGCCAGGTCCTGGGTAAGCCGCACCAGGGTATCGAGGTAGTGCTCGGCTGGTGTATCGACCAGGTTCATGTCATCGAGCGTGCGCTGGCGAAGCGCTTCGTCTGCGGGTAAAGGGCAAGCTGGCATCGTTGGTCCTCCATTCCCTGGTCGGCTGCTTTTGCACCTGGCGGGGGCGCGTTCTCTATACCGTCGAAACAAGCACAGCATAGGTTATAGCGTGGAGCCGTGGACTGCAGGTGCGGCTGGCCATTTCTTGCCGAGAGTGTGATTTCTTTCGCTCGATAATCGTCAAGATTGCTACCCCTTCGCCGTCGTCTGGGGACTGATACAGGGCCTTTCATGCAAACGCTGTTGAACGAGATTCTCGAAGAAGTACGTCCCTTGATCGGCAAGGGCAAAGTGGCTGACTACATTCCTGCGCTGGCCGATGTGCCAGCGAACCAGCTGGGCATCGCGGTCTATGGCAACGATGGCAGCTATTACTGCGCAGGCGACGCCCTGGTGCCGTTCTCGGTGCAGAGTATTTCCAAGGTGTTCAGCCTGGTGCAGGCGATTGGGCACTCGGGGGAAGCCATTTGGGAGCGGCTTGGCCATGAGCCTTCCGGCCAGCCGTTCAACTCGCTGGTGCAGCTGGAGTTCGAGCGTGGTCGGCCGCGTAATCCTTTTATCAATGCGGGTGCGTTGGTGATCTGCGATATCAACCAGTCGCGCTTTGCTGCACCCACTTTGTCGATGCGCGATTTTGTGCGGCGGCTATCGGGCAATCCCCATATCGCGATTGATGCCCGCGTTGCCGACTCGGAGTATCAATTCCGTGCGCGCAACGCGGCCATGGCTTACCTGATGCAGTCGTTCGGCAACTTCCATAACGAGGTGGAGACGGTGCTGCGCAGCTATTTCAGCTATTGCGCGCTGCAGATGAATTGCCTGGACCTGGCCCGGGCGTTCTGTTTCCTGGCCAATGATGGGTTCTGCAAGCACAGCGGTGAGCAGATTCTGACCCGGCGCCAGACCCAGCAGGTGAACTCGATCATGGCCACTAGTGGGTTGTATGACGAAGCAGGGAATTTCGCCTATCGGGTGGGGTTGCCGGGCAAGAGTGGTGTGGGGGGCGGGATTGTGGCGATCGTGCCGGGGCAATTCACCGTGTGCGTGTGGTCGCCGGAGTTGAATGCGGCGGGTAACTCCCTGGCCGGGATGGCGGCGCTTGAGTTGCTGAGCTCGCGGATTGGGTGGTCGGTGTTCTGATCGGCGGGCTCGCTTGTTGTGCGGTGTAGCGGTTTGACTTACCTATGAAGAATGCGACGCGGTGTATGGCACCGGCTGCGCCGGTGTTCGCGGGTGAACCCGCTCCCACAGGTACTGTGGCTGCTTTGAAGGCTGTGGTGAGCTTGTGGGAGCGGGCGTGCCCGCGAAGAATCCTGCGCGGTGCATGGCACCGGCTGTGCCGGTGTTCGCGGGCATGCCCGCTCCCACAGGTACTGCGGCTGCGTTGAAGGCTGTGGTGAGCCTGTGGGAGCGGGTTTACCCGCGAAGAATGCAACGCGGTGCATGGCACCGGCTGTGCCGGTGTTCGCGGGCATGCCCGCTCCCACAGGTACTGCGGCTGCGTTGAAGGCTGTGGTGAGCCTGTGGGAGCGGGTTTACCCGCGAAGAATGCAACGCGGTGCATGGCACCGGCTGTGCCGGTGTTCGCGGGCATGCCCGCTCCCACAGGTACTGCGGCTGCGTTGAAGGCTGTGGTGAGCCTGTGGGAGCGGGTTTACCCGCGAAGAATGCAACGCGGTGCATGGCACCGGCTGTGCCGGTGTTCGCGGGCATGCCCGCTCCCACAGGTACTGCGGCTGCGTTGAAGGCTGTGGTGAGCCTGTGGGAGCGGGTTTAC
The DNA here is from genome assembly GCF_002113725.1 of Pseudomonas sp. B23(2017). Lineage (NCBI taxonomy): Bacteria > Pseudomonadati > Pseudomonadota > Gammaproteobacteria > Pseudomonadales > Pseudomonadaceae > Pseudomonas > Pseudomonas sp. B23(2017). The sequence continues at coordinate 238,733 of NZ_NEJM01000008.1, forward strand.
CCGCGAAGAATGCAACGCGGTGTGTGGCACCGGCTGTGCCGGTGTTCGCGGGCATGCCCGCTCCCACAGGTACTGCAGCTGCCTTGAAAGGTATGGTGATCCTTACCGTCTAGGCCCCGGCGCATCGACCCTCTCAGTCAGATGGGGCAGTACGGGACTCACGGTCAATATCCTCCGGCCAATGAACCTTGGGCGCCAGGCAATGCATATGGCTCAGGCCATCGTCATCGTTCCAGTCACGAGGTGGGTGAATGAACGTTGGCAGGGCTTCAGGGCCTTGTTGCATGAACAAACGGGCGATGGCCCAGTAGGCTTCGCCGTGGTACAGGTCGTGGGTGAAGAAGACGCGGTCGATGACTTCGTTGGTTTCCGGGTTGCGAACCGACAGCATGACGTTTTCGATCAGGCCACCGTGGCCAGGGGCGTAGACTCGGTAGACTTCGGCGGTTACGTCGTCCCAGTTGTAGGCGACCGGTTTGACGCCCCAGTGTTTACGACCGAACAGAAAGATGTAGTGGAATCTGAATTGATAGAGATAGATTTTGCGTCGTAGGCGATTGAAGCGAATGGGTTCGTCCCGTGGGAGCAATAGGTCCATTTTTACATATGTCGCAGTAGCCCACATGCCAATCAAGATCGCTAACGATGAGAGGATGTCAATGCCCCAATTATTCGACCAGTAGATACCAAAAAACCTCCAGTGCATGTAGATTAATGCACCCACAGAAAAAACCAGAATTGGTCCCCCTATCAGCACTGTGACACCACGCAAACTGACAGTAGATCGGGGATGCTCCAGGAACACATCATCACAGTAGTTTGGTGGCGGATCTATATCTTCAAAGCTTAAACGCGGAACTTCATCCGAACTGACACCAGGCAGATCATGACTCCAACACAGAGCTCGCTCCGAAAGGATCCTGGGCTTGATCTTCATTCGTTGGCTTCCCTAATGCTAATTTCGACGAATCAAACTGTTGAATCGGGCTTGCCCTGAACAATCCAGCGCCGTGTCAGGTTTGCAGTCAGGGGGCTTACCGGGCCCTCAGCACCTTGCGCTAAGGTTTTAGACGACTTCATCTGTTGTCGGTGCGCTGCGAGACTCCAAGTCGATTTTCGCTGGCCATCGGACCTTGGGGGCGAGGTATTGCATAGGGTTCAGACCATTGCCAACCTTCTGACCCTGAAAAGGGCGTAGAGAGTCAGGAAGAGCGTCATAGCCACTTTGCATGTACAAACGTGCCAGTGCCCAATACTGCTTGCCTTGCTCTATGTCGTCACACAGTAACATGCGGTCGATGACTTCCTCGGAGCCTGTTTTACGAACCGATATCATTACATTTTCAATGAGGCCGCCGTAACCCATTGGGGCGTATACCCTGTAAACCTCGGCAGTTAGGTCGGCCCAGTCATAGGCCACAGGTTTTACCCCCCAACCCTTGCTGCCGAAGGGGTATAGGCGATCAAATCTGTACTCGTAAAAATAGACTTTTTGACGTGCTCTATTGAAGCGTATGGGTTCATCGCGAGGAAGTCGTAGGTCCATACGAAACAATGGAAAAAAGGCCCAGGTTGAAAGAGTCACAATCATGATGCCTATGGTCGTAATTTCAATTCCCGATTGCCAGTCGTCAAGGAGGGAAGTGATGATGTCTGGCACGATAAACACCATGGTGTAAATTAAAATAATCAAGCCTCCGAAAAAAGATATCCCCCGCACACTGACCGACGACCGTGGGATCTCGATAAATATATGTCCAGCCCGATTGATCTTTAAATTAGATGCCAAACACACCTCGCGCTGCGCGGGTGCAATATCATGCGGAGGAAGATCATACTTCCAGCCCACCCCTCGGGTAGGTAGCATCTTTCTCTTTCCTTTCATGCATTCAGTTCCGTGGAAACAGTGATGGGTAGGACGATGATGGCCTGGCTGATGATGGCAAGCAGAGCGGGGAGCAGCCTGCCGCAGGGCCTGACTGGGCAGTGGCCACGCGGGAAGAGTGAGGCTGCCGCAACCCAGGGCAGCCTATACCTTCTAGACTTGGGGTTCATCGGCCCTCTCAGTCAGATGGGGCAGTACGGGACTCACGGTCAATGTCCTCCGGCCAATGAACCTTGGGTGCCAGGCAATGCATGTGGCTCAGGCCATCGTCATCGTTCCAGTCACGGGGTGGGTGTACGAACTTCGGCAGGGCTTCGGGGCCTTGCTGCATGAATAGTCGGGCGATGGCCCAGTAGGCTTCGCCTTTGTAGAGGTCATAGGTGAAGAAGACACGGTCGATGACTTCGTTGGTTTCCGGGTTGCGGACCGACAGCATGACGTTTTCGATCAGCCCACCGTGGCCGGGGGCGTAGACTCGGTAGACTTCGGCGGTTACGTCGTCCCAGTTGTAGGCGACCGGTTTGACGCCCCATCGTTTGCGACTGAAGATGTAGATACGGTCATATCGAAACTCATAAATATATATTTTCTGGCGAAGTCGATTGAAACGAATAGGCTCGTCTCTAGGGGCAACCAGATCAAGCCTGACGTAGGCAGTCAAAGCCCATAATGCTACCGGGGGAAGAGCTATTGATATGTTTGTAAGCCAGTCGCGCGGCCAGTTGCCATGCAAAAGGATCCAATATAAGTAAAGCGTCATTCCTAGAGTAAATAGTAAGCTCGGAACCCCAATCAAAAATATAACACCTCGAAGGATGGTGCTGCTCCGTGGTAACTCGAGATACACATCATCGAAATAATTGGGTGCAGGTTTGACACTCGCCCACACGTTCCGCCATTTTGGCACTTCATCCACCTTGGGAAGGTCATGACTCCAGCCTAAAGCACGTTCGCACAAAACTTCATCATCACGCTTCACTCGTTAATCTCCCTTGCACAAATCTCAATGTACCCACTTGGCAAGCTCCGATCCGGCCAGTACATGACCAACAGCGTAGCCGCCAAGATCGTGTGTTCTCCTATAGACGCCAAAAGCGATATCGAGCCAGAAATCTCTAACTGACAGAGTCCAGTAGAATAAGGTTTCTGCTTCTCGCTAATTGAAATACTGCGGTCGTAATCGGGGATTCGTGACGATGCAAAGCTGGAAAATGAAGAGGACGGTGAGAGAGGTTCTTCAGCATTTGCCAAAAAATCGCCCGAAGCAATAGTTTCCCCGCCAATATAATCAGGGTAATTGCCGTCACCGTGACGATGTACAATCAATTTCCAGCGGTATCCCGAGGACCGCTCATCGTACATAGGCAATGCGATCAAGAATTTTAGCTTCCTAATTATTTCAGCACTAATCAATCCGCCTATTTTCGGAAGACCTGGATCAGCGGCCAAGCGCGCCTCAAAATTTAACTTCGCCTGAACGCCTAGTGTGGCAGCATTGAGTTCGGCAAAAGCGATATCTGCATGTTCTGGGACATTCCAATGAATGATCGGCTTTTCGTCTGCTTTTCCAAAACAGCACCGCCTTACCCAGCGTTCCAAATCAGTTGATTCATTTTCCTGAGCGTGTTTGCTTAGTTGATAAGCAGCAAGCGTGAGGCCGATCGCCAATCCCAGGGGGCCGAAAACCAAGGGTTTGAGTACTGCGACTCCGAACGCGACAGTGCCAATAACATACAAAACGGCCGAAATTAGATGTCGGTTGTATGCGGCATCATCACCCGCAGCGGCGGTGCGCCTCATGGCATTGATTGCTTGAGCCGCATCAAAGACCCCTGCAACCGCACTCACCAAAGCACCAAGCCTTATCAAGGCCCCCCCACTGGCTGCAACACCCTTTGCCCACCCCAAATTCAGTGGACCAGCACTTGATCTCAAAATGAGCCCAATCAGTTCGATTTGCCCTCCCAACAGGCCCAACTGCGATCCTTGCAACGCCAACTTGGCCTCATGCGCCTTCGGCCCAATCTCCGTTTCCGCCTTTTCCTGATTCCTGCCCAGGCTGTCCTGCTGCAAATACAACCCGCCTATCGCCAGCAGAACCTCCCAGCT
>NZ_NEJM01000048.1:0-846 GCF_002113725.1 Pseudomonas sp. B23(2017)
CCAGTTGCGCTGCCACACGGCAAAGTCCGCGTACTGGATCGGCAAGGGCGGCAACTGCGGCACCTGGCCCTGGCTGTAGCCGGCATACAGTTGCACCAGTTCGTCGACCATCACCGGCATCGACCAGCCGTCGGCGACGATATGGTGCAGGGTCAGCACCAGCACGTGCTGGTCCGCCGCCAGGCGCAGCAGCCGGGCCCGCAGCAGCGGCCCCTGCTCCAGGTCGAACGGTTGCCCTGCTTCGGCTTCGACCCAGGCCCGCACAGCGGCCTCGTCGGCATGCGCCTGCTCCTCGATGGCCAGCTCGAACGGCACTTGATCATGAATGACCTGCACTGCCTGCTCGCCATCCAGGCGGAACGTGGTGCGCAACGTTTCGTGACGCTCGATCAAGGCGCCGAAGGCCTGTTGCAGGGCGGCGATATCCAGCGCCCCGGCCAGCTTCAGTGCGGCCGGAATGTTGTAGGTGGCACTGTGCGGTGCCCATTGCCACAAGAACCACTGCCGTTGCTGGGCGTAGGAAAGCGCTAGCGGCTGCGCCCTGCTCACGCATTCGATGACAGCAGCCTGTGCCCGTTCACCGTGCTCGGCACGTTTGGCAAAGTCCCTCAACACCGGAGCCTCGAACAGGGTAAGCAACTGCACGTCCAGCCCCAGGTGCTGACGAATGCGGGCAATCACCGAAACTGCCAGCAGGGAATGCCCGCCCTGCAGGAAGAAGTGGTCGCCGAGGCCGACCCTCTTCACCTTCAGCACATCGGCCCAGATCGCCGCGATCTGCTGCTCCAAAGCACTCTGCGGCGCGATGTACTCGCCCTGCAACTGGCTGGCATCCGGCTGCGGCAG
>NZ_NEJM01000009.1:0-225937 GCF_002113725.1 Pseudomonas sp. B23(2017)
ACAGCTACAACGGCTATGAAACGCCAGTAGCCATGGAGGAAAAGCTCAAGGCAGCGGCATGAACCTTAACCGGTGTCCAAAATTACTTGACCAGATCAAACCCGCTCCCACAGGGATCGCGCCCGGTTCAGGGTTGGCGCCATTCCAGTAGAGGCCATGGCCTTGCCCAAGGATCGTGAAAGCCTGCACGGGCCGGTGTGGGAGCGGGTTCACCCGCGAACACCGGCGTAGCCGGTGCCATGCACCGCGTTGCATTCTTCGCGGGTAAACCCGCTCCCACAGGGATCGCGTCTGGCCTAGGGTTGGCGCCATTTCAGTAGAGGCCATGGCCTTGCCCAAGGATCGTGAAAGCTTGCACGGGCCGGTGTGGGAGCGGGTTCACCCGCGAACACCGGCGTAGCCGGTGCCATGCACCGCGTTACATTCGCCGGGCCGGGGGCTTGTGTCATGCGTGTTTGAGCGCTTCCACCAATTGTGCCTTGGTCATGGTGGAGCGCCCCTTGATGTCTTTACTGCGCGCTTCCTTCATCAGGCTCTGCTTGCTCTGGGTTTCCAGGGAACTGCCCGATGTGCGGGAATGACCCTGGCGTGACTTCGCCGCCCGTTTGGCCGAGTCCGAGCGAGCAGTTTTCTTCTCGCTGGAAGAGGTGGCCTTGCCCGAGCCGCCTTTCTTCTCGCCACCCCCGGACTGTTTGTTGACGGTGGCCCAGGCGCGTGCTTCGGCCTGGTCTTCCGGCACGCCTTTGTGCTCGTAGCTTTCCTCGATATGTTCGGCCTTGCGCTTCTGCTTGTCGGTGTACTTGTCCTTGTCGCCGCGTGGCATGGCATTCACTCCCGTCTGGTTTGCATGAGCGGTTGAATGCCGCGGCAACACCCGAGTGCCCGGTAATCGACCAGCGGTGCCAGGAAACCTGTCGCCCACTCGAAACAGTCATTCAACCGACACATCGAGGCCTTAGGGTTGAGACAGGAACCCGTCCAGGGCTCTGCTCACTGATGTTGCCGTGATGGCGCCGCCAGACGGCTCTACCGTGCGGCTTGCCATTCATTGGTCACAAAGCTGTAACATTGCTGCTGCAAAGTGTGCCGGCCATCACACGGAGCGCTTTTCGATGATACGCCTGATGAAGTCTGCTGCACTCGCCGTTGCCGTTTCGCTTTGCGCCACTTCGGCATCCTTCGCCGCAGAGAACGTCCGCCTGACCGGTTCCGGCGCCAGCTTCCCGGCACCGATCTACCTGACCTGGTTCAAGGCCTTCAGCAAGGAAACCGACGGTGTCACCGTTGACTACCAGTCCAAGGGGAGCGGGGCGGGTGTTCAGGACTTTCTGAACAAGACCGTCGACTTCGCCGCCAGCGACTCGGCAATGAAAGCCGAAGAAATCGCCAAGGTCGGCGAGGGCGTGCAGTTGCTGCCAATGACCGCCGGTGAAATCGTCCTGGCTTACAACCTGCCGGGCAACCCTAAAGGGCTGAAGCTGCCACGCGATGTGTACTCCAACATCTTCCTCGGCAAGATCACCCAGTGGAACGACCCGCAGATCGTCGCGGCCAACCCTGAGCTGAAACTGCCAGCCACCCCGATCACCGTGGTCGTGCGTGCCGACTCCAGCGGTACCACTGCGGTATTCACCAAGCACCTGTCGGCCATCAACGCTGACTTCAAGCAAGCGCTGGGTGAAGGCAACACCGTCAACTGGCCGGCCAGCGACAAGTTCATCAAGTCGCCGAAGAACGACGGCGTAACCGCTACCGTCCGCCAGACCCCAGGCGCCATCGGCTACATCGAATACGGCTTCGCCAAGTTGGCCAAGGTCGACTTCGCCCAGCTGCAGAACAAGGCCGGCCAGTATGTCGTGCCGAACGCCGAGAGCGGTGCCGAGGCGCTGGCTGCGGTGCAGATGCCGGAGAACCTGGTGGCCTGGCTGCCTGACCCGGACGGTGCCAAGTCCTACCCGATCACCTCCTACACCTGGATGATCTTCCGCAAGGACAACGGTAACCCGGCCAAGGCCAAGGCCATGCGCGAAATGGTCGAATACAGCCTGACCGAAGGCCAGAAGATCGCCGACTCGATGGGCTACATCCCGCTGCCAGCGTCGGTTGTCGATCAGGTACGCAAAGCGTCCGCCAACATCCAGTAACACGCCCAGGCGCTCCCGGTGTGGCCTGGCGGCCATGCCGGGTGTGTTTGCCCTCTGTCCCGGAACTTGCCAATGAACACTCCTTTTGCCATCCCGGCTAACCCCGACTCCGCGTGCCAGCCACCGTCTGCGAAAGACTTCCTGGTTGATCGCACCTTCCGTGCGCTTGCACGCATCGGTGTGGTGCTGGTGCTGGCGCTGGTCTTCGCGCTGGTCTACGAAGTGGGCCGCAAGGCACTGCCAGGCATCGAGAAGCACGGCTTTGACGTGCTATTCGGCAGTGTCTGGGACGTCAACCAAGGCAAGTACGGTATTCTGCCAGCGATCTGGGGCACCCTCTACAGCGCCCTGATCGCCCTGTTGATCGCCGGTTTCTTCGGCGTCAGCATGGCCATTTTCCTGACCCAGGACTTCCTCCCGGCCCGGCTGGCGGCGGTGTTCCGCACCATCGTCGAGCTGCTCGCTGCCATCCCCAGCGTCGTCTACGGCCTGTGGGGGATCTATGTGGTCATCCCGGCCATTCGCCCACTGACCACCTGGCTGAACAGCGAACTGGGCTGGATTCCCTTTTTCGGTACTTCCCTGAGCGGCCCAGGGCTGCTGCCTGCCGCACTGGTACTGGCGATCATGATTCTGCCGACCATCGCCGCCGTTTCGCAGGACGCCCTGACCAGCGTGCCGATGAAGACCAAGCAGGCCGCCTACGGCCTGGGCGCCACCCACTGGGAGGCCATCCTCAAGGTGATGGTGCCATCGGCAGCCACCGGCATCTTCGGTTCGCTGGTGCTCGGCCTGGGCCGTGCGCTGGGTGAAACCATGGCGCTGGCCATGCTGGTGGGTAACGCCAACAACATTTCCCTGTCCTTGTTCGCCCCGGCCAACACGCTGGCGGCCTTGCTGGCGCTGAACTTCCCGGAGGCCGGCCCGAACGAGATCGAGGTGCTGATGTACGCGGCACTGGTATTGATGTTCATCACCCTGGCGGTGAACGTGCTCGGCTCGATGATCATGCTCTACGCCCAGCGGGGTAACAAATGATGACCAACCTCACCACCCCTGCAAACGCGTTGCCCAGCCTGCAGCGCAAGCTGGAAGGCCGTTCCCTGCGCAGCCTGGTGTTGACCACGCTGGCATGGTTCGCGGCACTGGTGGCCAGCGTGCCGCTGATTTCCGTGCTGTACATGCTGATCACCCGCGGCGGCGCACGCCTCAACCTGGAGGTGTTCACCGAGCTGCCGCCTACCGGCTTCGAGATGGGCGGGGGCTTTGGCAACGCCATGGCCGGTACTTTCGTCATGGTCGGCATTGCTGCCGCCATCGCCGTACCGGTTGGTATCCTGGCCGCGGTGTTCCTGGCCGAACTCGGCCCGGACAGCAAGCTGGCCAACGCCGCGCGCTTCGCCGCCAAGATGCTCACCGGCCTGCCGTCGATCCTGGCCGGCGTGTTCGCCTACGCCCTGGTGGTGATGACCACCGGCACCTACTCCGCGCCGGCAGGTGGTGTGGCCCTGGCGGTACTGATGCTGCCCATCGTCGTGCTGACCGCTGAAGAGTCGATGAAGATGGTGCCCAAGATCATGAAGGATGCCGCCTACGGCATGGGCTGCACCCGTGCCCAGGTGATCTGGAAAATCGTCCTGCCCACCGGCCTGCCGGCCATCCTGACCGGCGTCATGCTGGCCGTGGCCCGTGCCGCCGGCGAGACTGCGCCGCTGCTGTTCACCGCGCTGTTCAGCAACTACTGGATCCTGCATGACGGCGACCTGGCAGTCATGAACCCGACGGCCTCGCTGGCCGTACTGATCTACAACTTCTCCGGCATGCCATTCGACAACCAGCTCGAGCTCGCCTGGGCGGCCTCGCTGGTACTGGTGATGATCGTGCTGGTAATCAACATTCTGAGCCGAGTATTCGGCAAGCCCAAGTATTGAGAAAGGGAGCATCCGACCTTGAACGTATCCACTGCGCCAAAAGCCGCTCCCGTGGTCAGCGAAGCCCCCATCGTCATGGACTGCAAGCTGGACAAGATCTTCTACGGCAATTTCATGGCCGTTCGCGACAGCCATGTGCCGATCCGCAAGAACGAGATCACCGGTTTCATCGGGCCGTCCGGCTGCGGCAAGAGTACCGTGCTGCGTAGCCTCAACCGCATGAACGACCTGGTGAAGGGCTTCCGCTTCGAAGGCCATGTGCACTTCCTGGGCCAGGATGTCTACGGCAAGGGCGTCGACCCTGTGGTGGTGCGCCGCTACATCGGCATGGTGTTCCAGCAGCCCAACCCGTTCTCGATGAGCATCTTCGACAACGTCGCCTTCGGCCTGCGCCTGAACCGCTACAAGGGCGACATCGGCGACCGCGTCAAGCACGCGCTGCAGGGCGCCGCGCTGTGGGACGAGGTGAAGGACAAGCTCAAGGTCAGCGGCCTGGCCCTGTCCGGCGGCCAGCAACAGCGTCTGTGCATCGCCCGCGCCATCGCCACCGAGCCGGAAGTGCTGCTGCTGGACGAACCCTGCTCGGCACTCGACCCGATTGCCACCCGCAGGGTGGAGGAGCTGATGGTCGAGTTGAAGAAGGACTACACCATCGCCCTGGTGACCCACAACATGCAGCAGGCGATTCGTGTGGCCGACACCACTGCGTTCTTCTCGGTCGACATCTCCAAGGGCACCCGTACCGGTTACCTGGTCGAAATGGGCCCGACCACGCAGATTTTCCAGAACCCGCGTGAGCAGCTGACCGCCGACTACATCAGCGGCAAGTTCAGCTGAGGCCGTACCTGCCAAGGTGGCCGGGTGTTGCAGTCAGGAAGGCTGCAACACCCGGCCGCATTACCTTCCGCCAAGTGTTACCAGGGATTTCCAATGCCAGCGACGCGTCGTCTTGACCTGCCAGCGGTAGAGCGCGCACTGCGTGAGGTGCAGGCCCGCTTTGCCGAACTCAGCCAGCATTTCACCGAACCGCGGGATCCATTCACCGACGAGGTGCTGCTGAATGTGGTTGAAGGCTATGCCCTGATTGACGACTATGTCGCCCGGGGTGTCGACCTTTTCGACCTTCAGCAACTGAACCTGATGCTGGAGATCAACGCCACCGTGCTGTGCGGCAGCGACCCGGCACGCAGGCTGGAATTTGCCCCGCACCTGGCGGCGACCGAGGCGCACTTTTTCAATAATGTGGAGGGCGGCATCAAGGACCTCTACAACTGGTATTGCTCGTATGGCAGCGACTCGATCTGGAAGCGCGCGGCGGGTGTCTACGTTCGAATTCTGAGCAAGCCGCAGCTGTTCATCGAAGGCAACAACCGCACAGGGTCGCTCATTGTCAGCTACTTGCTGATGCGCGCGGGGCTACCACCATTCGTGCTGTCGCTGGACAACGCCGAGGGTTACTTCAACCCGTCCTCGGTCATACGCAACTCCGCCAAGCATGGGGTCAAGGCTTTGTACGAACTACCCAAGATCAAGAAAAAGTATGCAGCTTTCCTTGAAGCGCACGCGCCCGAGCCCGGCAAGTTCTTCCTCGGCGGCGCATCCATGCCTGCGCGCGAGAGGTGCCGCTGATGCAAAGCCCTTCTCTGTTCCAGCGCGGGCGGCAAGCCCTCGAGCGCACGTTCAATCGCCCGCAGGTACGCATTTCGTTCGATATCGACGACACGCTCGCCTGCCAGGCCGACCACGCCGCCGCCGAGCACAGCAAGCTGCCGGCGTTCGTCCACCGCTGGTTGGGTGAACCCCTGCGCAGTGGCACGCGCTCGCTGATTCGCGACCTGCGCCGCCAGGGTTGCAGCATCTGGATCTACACCTCGTCGGGGCGCACGCCGTCCTACATCCGCCGTTGGTTGATGCTCTACGGTATCCGCGTCGATGGCGTGGTCAACAGTGACCGGCACCAGCATATCCTGGCCGTGAACGGGCTTGAGAATTCGCCTTCGAAGTTGCCGTCGGCCTTCGATATCGACCTGCATGTCGATGATTCCGAGGGCGTGCGGCTGGAAGGCGTCGACCACGGTTTTCGCGTGGTGGTGGTGTGCCCCAAGGATGACAACTGGGCGCAGAAAGTGATGGATGCGGCGGTCGATGTCCAGGCACAGCTGGCCTGGCAGCAACCGCACCGCTATGAAATGCCGGTACGGCAGCGTTCGCAGGCCCTCGCTTCCTGAGGGCCTCAAGGTACTTTTCTCGTTACGCCTCTTCGCTACTTGTTGCCCCCCACCTCCATTCGCGGCTTCCCATTTTCAGCTTCGGCTTGACTCGTGAAATTTTTCATGTAATTTTTCATGAAAAATAACTCTAAAAATTTCACGGCAGTCTCAAACGATGAAGATGCACGAAGAGGTTGAAGCCCTCGCGATCCTTATTCACGACCTGCGCAAATTCAAGAACCTGACCCTGGGCGAACTGGCCGAGCGCATCAACCGCTCGGTCGGCTTCCTGTCCCAGGTCGAGCGCGGTGTTTCGCGCCCTACCGTGGCCGACCTCACCGCCATCAGTGAAGCGCTCGGCGTATCCACCGCGTACTTCTACAACCTGAGCAAGCCGCGCAGCGTCAGCTGGGTCACGCGCCCCCACGAGCGGCGCACGCTGTACCTCGAGTCGGGCATTACCGATGTGCTGGCTTCGCCCACCATCGGCGGCGCGTTCTCCATGCTCGACAGCCATCTCGAGCCAGGCGCCAGCAGTGGCGAGCTGTACCTGACTGACCGTTCCGAGCAGGGCTGTTTCGTGCTCGAAGGCGAACTCACGGTCTGGCTGGACCACGGCGACGCCGTGACCCTGCAGGCCAACGACTGCTTCCAGCTGCACCCCCACGCGCAGTTCCGTTACGCCAACCTGACGGAAAAAGCCACCCGCGTGCTCTGGGTCTTCAACTGAATTCGTTCACCTCACAAGGACAAGAAGATGAGTGTCGTCTTTCCGGATCTGCTGACTGAAGTGCGCTCGTTCCGAGCGCAGCACCCAGAAATACGTTATGTCGACCTGATTGCGCTGGATATTCCCGGGCACTTCTACGGCAAGCGCTACCCCATGGACATGCTGGAAAAAGTCGCAGCCGGCGCGCCGCTGAAGTTGCCGCAGAACTGCGTGCTGCTGGGCACCCAGGGTGGCCTCTACCCGATCGGCGACTACTGCTTCGCCGACGGCGACCCGGATGCCGCCCGCCGCCTGGTGCCGGGTACCCTCAAGCCGGTGCGCTGGGAAAAGGAACCGATCGCGCAGATGCTCATCACCTCCGACGGCACTGCCAAGCCCATCGAGTTCGAGCCCCGTGAAGTGCTGGCCCGGGTGATCCAGCGCCTGGCCAGGCGCGGCATTCGCCCGGTGGTGGCTTTCGAGCTGGAGTTCTACCTGTTCGACCGCAAGCTCGATAACGGCCTGCCACAGTACCCACGCGACAAGGCGACCGACGACCACGACGACCAGCCGAACATGCACATCGAGCGGCTGTCGCGCTTCGCACCGGTGCTGCACGAGATGGTCGATGGCGCCAACGAGCAGGGCGTGCCAGCGAACGTCATCACCGCGGAGCTGGGCCCAGGCCAGTTCGAGATCAACTTCTCGCACAGCGACGATGCCATGAGCGCGGCGGACTGGTCGGCGCTGTTCTGCCGCAGTACCCGCGGGATCGCGATGAAGCACGGCTACCGAGCCAGCTTCATGAGCAAGCCGTACCTCGACGCGCCGGGCAGCGGCATGCATGTGCATGTCAGCCTGTACGACAACGCCGGCAACAACATCCTGGCCGGCGATGACCAGCGCAAGCTGCGCCATGCGGTGGCAGGGTGCCTGGAGCTGCTGCCGCACTGCATGCCGATCTTCGCCCCCAACCACAATGCCTACCGCCGTTACGGCGCCATGGTCAACGCGGCGAGCAAGGCCAGCTGGGGTTTCGAAGATCGCGATGCGTGTATTCGCATCCCCGAGTCCGACCCGCGCAACCTGCGTATCGAACACCGCCTCGCCGGTGCCGATGCCAACCCGTACCTGGTGCTGGCGGCCATCCTGACCGGGATGGAGCATGGCCTGGAACGTGGCGTCGAGCCCATTGCCCCGCTGAACGACAACCGCCAGAGCGGCATCGAGTTCCCCAAGGATGCCTTCAGTGCCCTGGCGGCCATGCGTCACCACCCGGAGGTGAACGAGGGCCTGGGCAGTGAATTCGTGATGGTCTACTGCGAAAACAAATACCAGGAGCAACTGGACTTCATGCGCCACATCGATGCCCGCGAATACCGCTGGTTCCTGTAGCTGCCGGGGTTGGGGCAGCGCCGCTGCCCCCTGCCTTTCTACCGTTTCAATACAACGCGCAATATGGATTTGCCGGAGGAAGATATGCCACGTGTGCCCGTTATCGGCATTACCGCATGCACCAGCATGATCGAGCTGCATGCAACCCAGACCATCAGCGAGAAGTACGCGCGCGCGGCGGCCAAGGCAGCGTGCGGGCTGCCCATCGTGATACCCAGCCTCGCAGACCTGATGGACAGCGCCGATATTCTCGACGTGGTGGATGGGCTGATCTTCACCGGTTCGCCGTCCAACATCGAACCGTTGCACTACAACGGCCCGGCCAGTGCAGCGGGCACCCATCACGACCCGCTGCGTGATGCCACCACCTTGCCGCTGATGCGTGCGGCCATCGCCGCCGGTGTGCCGGTGCTCGGCATCTGCCGTGGCTTCCAGGAAATGAACGTGGCGCTGGGCGGCACCCTGCACCAGAAGGTGCATGAGACCGGCATGTTCATGGACCACCGCGAAAGCAAGGGTGAGCCCATCGAAAAGCAATACGGCCCGCGTCACGCCCTGCATATAGAGCCCGGCGGCATGCTCGACCGCATGGGCTTGCCGGCGGTCATCGATGTCAATTCCATCCACGGCCAGGGCATCGATGTACTGGCCCCCGGGCTGAGGGTGGAGGCGCTGGCACCCGATGGCCTGGTGGAAGCGATTTCGGTCGAGAACAGCAAGGGTTTTGCCCTGGCCGTGCAATGGCACCCCGAGTACCAGGTCATGGACAACCCACATTACCTGACCATCTTCCAGTCCTTTGGCAAGGCCTGCCGGCATCGCTCGGTATTGCGCCAGATGCTGTTGAAGTCCGCCTGACAGCGATCTATCCCAATTACAAAAAAGTACCTGCGTAGCACGGCTGCGCAGCTTGATGGAGTGAAGTCAATGAGTGAGCAGAATTCCCAGACCCTCGCCTGGCAAGCCATGAGCCGCGACCACCACCTGGCCCCGTTCAGCGATGTTCGGCAACTGGCCGAGAAAGGCCCGCGCATCATCACCTCGGCCAAGGGCGTGTACCTCTGGGACAGCGAAGGCCACAAGATTCTCGATGGCATGGCGGGCCTGTGGTGCGTGGCGGTGGGCTATGGGCGCGATGAGCTGGCCGACGTCGCCAGCCAGCAGATGAAGCAGCTGCCGTACTACAACCTGTTCTTCCAGACCGCGCACCCGCCCGCGCTGGAACTGGCCAAGGCGATCGCCGATGTGGCCCCGCGAGGCATGGACCATGTGTTCTTCACCGGCTCCGGCTCCGAAGGCAACGATACCGTGCTGCGCATGGTCCGCCATTACTGGGCGCTCAAGGGCCAGAAGAGCAAGAAGGTCATCATCGGCCGCATCAACGGTTACCACGGCTCCACCGTGGCCGGCGCGGGCCTGGGTGGCATGAGCAGCATGCACCAGCAGGGCGGGCTGATCCCGGATATCGTGCACATCCCGCAGCCGTACTGGTATGGCGAAGGCGGCGACATGACCGAGGCCGACTTCGGCGTGTGGGCGGCCGAACAGCTGGAGAAGAAGATCCTCGAAGTTGGCGTGGACAACGTTGCCGCCTTCATCGCCGAACCGATCCAGGGCGCTGGCGGGGTGATCATTCCACCGCAGACCTACTGGCCGAAGGTGAAGGAGATCCTGGCCAGGTACGACATCCTCTTCGTCGCTGACGAAGTGATCTGCGGCTTCGGCCGTACAGGCGAGTGGTTCGGTAGTGACTACTACGACCTCAAGCCCGACCTGATGACCATCGCCAAGGGCCTTACCTCCGGCTATATCCCCATGGGCGGCGTGATCGTGCGAGATGAAGTGGCCAAAGTCATCAGCGAAGGCGGCGACTTCAACCACGGCTTCACCTATTCCGGCCACCCGGTGGCGGCTGCGGTGGGCCTGGAGAACCTGCGGATACTGCGTGATGAAAAGATCATCGAGCAGGTGCACGACAAGACCGCTCCGTACTTGCAACAGCGCCTGCGCGAGCTGGCCGACCACCCGCTGGTAGGCGAGGTACGCGGCCTGGGCATGCTCGGTGCAATCGAACTGGTGAAGGACAAGGCCACCCGTGCGCGTCATGAAGGCAAAGGTGTCGGCATGATCTGTCGCCAGCACTGCTTCGACAACGGGCTGATCATGCGCGCCGTGGGCGACACCATGATCATCGCGCCGCCGCTGGTGATCAGCATCGAGGAGATCGACGAACTGGTGGAAAAAGCTCGCAAGTGCCTGGACCTGACGTACGAGGCTGTTCGCTGAGCGTCTGGGCGAGACAGTTGCCCCCACCTGACCGGTTGCGCGGTCAGGTGTAGGAGCGGCCTTGTGTCGCGATGGGCTGCAAAGCAGCCCCGGCAGTTTGTGCATCTGCGCTGAAACCCTGGGGCTGCTTTGCAGCCCATCGCGACACAAGGCCGCTCCTACAAGGGCCCGCGTCAACCGACCAGGCATATCTTCGCCGGCTCGTGCAATGCCGCGAAGCATCTTGCTTTGTGAAATGAATCATGTACTTTTCAGGGCATCAATTTTTCCCATCCGAAAGTCGCGATTCAACCATGAAAGTGCACGAAGAGATCGAAGGCCTGGCCGTACTGATTCGCGACCTGCGCAAGTTCAAGGGCCTGACACTGGGCGAACTGGCGCAGCGCATCGGCCGTTCGGTGGGCTTTCTGTCCCAGGTCGAACGGGGCGTATCCCGCCCAACCGTGGCCGACCTCACGGCTATCAGCGAAGAGCTCGGCGTCTCCACGGCCTATTTCTACAAGCTGGACCAGCCGCGCGAACTCGAGTGGGTCACCCGCCCTCACGAGCGTCGTACCCTTCACCTGGCCGGTGGCATCACCGATGTGCTGGCATCCCCCACGATAACGGGCGCGTTCTCCATGCTCGACAGCCACCTGGAGCCTGGGGCCAGCAGTGGCGAGGAGTACCTGGACGACAGCTCGGAGCAGGGCTGCTTCGTGCTCGAAGGCGAACTGACCGTATGGCTGGATGGCGGCGAGCCGGTAACGCTGCGCGCCAGTGACAGTTTTCAGCTGCAACCCCACGCAAGTTTTCGTTACGCCAACCTCACCGACAAGCCCACCCGCGTGCTCTGGGTGTTCAGCTGACAAGAGAAGCCAAGCCATGCTGGCTTTGGCGTCACCAGGCAATCGGTGTGCCGTCCCACGCCCAGAATGTACCGCTCTGGTCGGGGCCGTGTCGGCTCACCAGCGCTAGGATGCATGTCGCTGCAAATGCCGGCGAGAACAGTTTTCCCGGCGGTACATTGCCCTGAAAGGGTTGGGAAAGGCGGGTGTCGGTGGTCCCGGGATGCAGCAATAGTACCGTGGAAGCAGGGTTCAGTCGCTTGAGTTCGATGCTCGCAGTGTGCAGAAGCTGGTTGAGCGCGGCCTTGCTGGCGCGATAGCTGTACCACCCGCCAAGATGGTTGTCGCTGATCGACCCGACCCGCGCCGACAGTGCCACATAGGTCATCGGTTGCTGTCGCAACAAGGGCAGCAAATGCCTGAGCAGCAGGACAGGGGCGAAACAGTTGGTCGTGAAGCTGGCCAGCAGCCCAGCCATGTCCACCTGTGTCAGCGCTTTTTCGGCCCGTGCGGGTGCCTCTTGCAGCACGCCAAGCGTGCACAGTACAAGGTTCAGCTGGTCGCAGCAGGCGCCCACCCGTGCCGCCAGTGTTTGCAGTGCCACTTCGGAACACGCGTCGCAGTCGATGCGAACCAACTGTCTTGGGTGCTCGGCGAACAGAGCATCCAGCGCAGGGCTGCTGGTGGCATGTCGCGAGACGGCAAACACCCGCCCGATGTCGGCGCGCCCCAGCAACTGCGTGCACAGTGCAAGGCCAATTCCCTGGCTGGCTCCGCAGACCAGTACGTTGGCGGGAGAGTGAAGGTCATTGATAAGGCTCACTGAACTGCCTCCTTTCCTGGCACCACCGTATGTCCGCCTGTTCGCCACTTGCGCCGACATGTCGCTACGGGGTAGACACGTAAAATTGTACAATATGGCTAAAATCTGTACATAATTAACAATGTTGTACAGGTATTTTGGAGTGCTCGAGGTTACCATGGGGCGCACTGCTCGTTGGACCTGGCTTTGCCTGCTACTGACAGGCCTGTCCGAGGCGGCGGACTGGCGAGCGGAGCTCCCGGCGGCGCAACGGCTGGGCTCCGGTGAGTTCACCTGGTTCGGCCTGCGTCTTTACACCGCACAGCTATGGGCAGCAGGTCCGGTTCAGGGCTGGAACCGGCCTTTTGCCCTTGAACTCGCCTATCACCGAACGCTGTCCAGAGACATGCTGGTAAAGGCCAGCCTCGAGGAAATGTACCGCCTGGATCCTGATAGCCTGACGCCGCAGCGGCGCGCGGCGTGGTCCCAGGCCATGCAGCAGGCGTTCGTGGATGTACGCCCTGGCATGCGCATCACCGGCCTGTACATGCCGGGGCAGGGCTGCCGTTTCTACGTCGATGGCAAACTCAGCCGGGCGGTCGCCGACCCCGTTTTTGCACGGGCGTTCTTCGCCATCTGGCTCGATCCACGGGCCAGGGATCAACAACTGCGTCAGCGTCTGCTGGGGGACATGCCATGAATCTGCATAGCGGTAACGCTGACCAGCCAGGGGGAGCCTGAAGATGCGCCTGGGTCTGGTACTGGGTGACCAGCTGTCCTTCGATCTGGCCAGCCTCAACGCCCTCGATCCTGCCCGCGATGCTGTGCTGATGGCAGAAGTGGAAGGGGAAGCAAGGTATGTGCCGCATCATCCATTGAAGATCGTCCTGATCTTCAGCGCCATGCGGCACTTCGCCCAGGCGCTGCGTGAGCGCGGTTGGCAAGTGCATTATGTGCAACTCGACGATGACGGCAACAGCGGTAGCATCGTTGGCGAGTTGCGGCGCTGGCAGCAAGCCTTGGGAGCCACGCACATTCACCTGACCGAGTGCGGAGAGTGGCGCCTGGAGCAGGCGTTGCGCGATGCCGCACTGCCGCTTGTGTGGCATCGCGACACGCGATTTCTCTGTTCTCGCGAAGCCTTCGCGCGCTGGGCCCGGGAGCGCGGCCAACTGCGCATGGAGTACTTCTACCGTGGCATGCGCAAGCGTACCGGTCTGCTGCTGGAGCCTGACGGCAGCCCGGCAGGTGGAACCTGGAATCTCGATGGCGACAATCGCAAGGCCTTGCCCCGCCAGCTGCGTGGCCCCTTCGCCGCGCATTTCGAGCAGGACGAGATCACGGCAGCGGTAATAGCCCTGGTACGCCAACGCTTCAGCGACCACTACGGAGCCATCGACGGTTTCGACTATCCGGTGACCCATGCCGAGGCAAGGCAGCTCTGGCAACACTTTCTGGATTTCGGCCTGGCAGCTTTCGGTGACTACCAGGATGCGATGGCCGAGGGCGAGCCGTACCTGTTCCATGCGCGCATCAGTGCGGCGCTGAACATCGGGCTTCTGGACGTACGTTGCCTGTGCGAGGAGGTCGACAAGGCCTGGCGCGAGGGGCGAGTACCGCTCAATGCAGCAGAGGGCTTCATCCGCCAGTTGATCGGCTGGCGCGAGTATGTGCGCGGCATCTACTGGCTGCGCATGCCGGAGTATGCGGCGCTCAACTACCTGGGCAACGAGCGAGCGTTGCCGGAATTCTACTGGACCGGGCGCACCCGCATGCGCTGCATGGAGCAGGCCATCGGCCAGACCCTTCGCCTGGGCTACGCTCACCATATCCAGCGGCTTATGGTCACCGGCAACTTCGCCTTGCTGGCCGGTATCGCCCCAGCCGCGATTTGTGAGTGGTACCTGGCGGTCTACATGGATGCCTTCGACTGGGTCGAGCTGCCCAACACGCTTGGTATGGTGATGTACGCCGACGGCGGCTACCTGGGGTCCAAGCCTTACTGCGCCAGTGGTCGTTATATCCAGCGCATGTCCGACCATTGCAAGGCGTGCAGTTACAGGGTTGACCACGTGACCGAGGTGGATGGCTGCCCGTTCAATGCCTTGTATTGGCATTTTCTGATTCGCCATCGCTCGGAACTTTCGGCTAACCCGCGTCTGGCGCTGGTCTATCGAAGCCTGGATGGCATGGCGGCTGACCGTCGCGATGCCGTGTGGCAGCGTGGCCAGTCACTGCTGGCACAACTCGATGCGGCGCAGCCGATATGAAAAAAGGTCTTTTGCCCAGCAAGATCTGCGTAGTGTGTGGGCGGCCGTTCAACTGGCGCAAGCGCTGGGCGCGTTGCTGGGCGCAGGTGCGCTACTGCTCCGAACGATGCCGCAGGTCAGCACCGCACCGCGAGGCGCGCGAGCAAGGGCAGGGTAGCGGCCCATATCGGCACCAGTAACAGGCCGGTTTCCAGCGTGCCCATGGGCAAGTCGACATTTGCCAACCTCGCCCCGCTCAGATAGGCCAGAGGGCCGCCAACTGCACCCACCAGCGCACCGAGCCGCCAGTGCCTGTCGGCCCATGCCAGGCTGTGGCGCATGCCGCTGGCCAGCACCAGCCACAGCAGCGCAAGCCACAGCGGCAGTGGCCAGGTGTCGAAACCGAACACGCCCAGCGCGCCCAGCACGCTGTCCAGCACACATCCCACCGGCGTTACGCGCAACAGCGCCTTGACCTCTGCGTGGACGTCCGGGCACAGGCTCAGGTGCACGGCCAGGCCAGGAATCACAAGCAACGAAAGGAAGGTTTTTTCGGCCCCCAATACGCATAGCCACCAGCCAGCCTGTAGCCACAAGGCATTGGCGAGCAGCCAGCGACGGCTCATCAGGCACTGCCAGGCAAGGGCGCGCGCCGTGCCTGGGGCGCTGCCCAGAGCAGATGCGCGACACCGATGGCGCGCTCCTCAAAACCGCCTTGGCAGTAACACAGGTAGAATTCCCACAGGCGCTGAAACATGTCGTCGTAGCCAAGGTCCGTCAACGCAGCGCGTGCCTGGCGCAGGTTTTCTCGCCAGTGCCGCAGGGTGCGGGCATAGTCCTGACCGAAATCTTCCATGTGCAAGAGGTTGAGTGCGGTGTGCCGGCTGGCAGTTTCCAGCAACACGCTCAACGAAGGCAGGGCGCCACCGGGGAAGATGTAGCGCTGGATGAAATCGACCGACCGCCGCGCCTGTGCATAGCGCTGATCGCGGATGGTGATCGCCTGCAACAGCATCAGGCCGTCTGGCTTGAGTAGCGAGGCACACTGGCGGAAATACACCGGCAGGTAACGGTGGCCGACAGCCTCGATCATCTCGATCGAGACCAGTTTGTCGAAGGTGCCTTGAAGATCGCGGTAGTCTTCGCGAAGCACTTTCACGCGCTGCTCCAGCCCCAGGGCCTGAACGCGTTGCAGGGTATGGCTGTACTGCGCCTCGGAAAGCGTGGTGGTGGTGACCTTGCAGCCATATCGGGTGGCGGCGTGGATTGCCAGGCTGCCCCACCCGCAGCCGATCTCCAGCAGATGGTCGGCAGGGCACAGTTCCAGCTTCTGGCAGATGCGCTCCAGCTTGTGCAACTGAGCTTGTTCCAGCGTCTGTTCAGGGTGTTCGAACCGGGCTGCCGAATACATCATGGTGGGGTCCAGCAGCCGCTCGAACAGGGCATTGCCCAGATCGTAGTGCGCCAGGATATTGCGGCGGGCACCGCGCCTGCTGTTGCGGTTGAGTTTGTGCTGCAACCGCAGGGCAGGGCGGCCGAAGCGGGCCAGGCCACCCTCGAGGGTGTCAAGTACCTCAAGGTTTGCGACAAACAGGCGAGTCACCAGCGCCAGGTCGGGACTTCGCCAATAGCCGTGGATGTAGGCTTCGCCAGCACCGATCGAACCATTGCCGGCTATCAGGCTCCAGGTGATGTCATCAAGGATTTCCACCTCGGCCTGCAGCGGGCTGTCGGCGTCACCGAAGCTCCATTGCTGCCCGTGGCTGAGCAGGCGCAAATGGCCATGGCGCAGCCTGCCCAGGCTGGCGAGCACGGCGTTTCGTGCCAGGCCACCGAACAACGGCCCGAGGCCGGCGAACTTGCTAACGCTCAGGGTGGGGTTCGACATCATCAGGGTCCTCGCAGGAATGGCCGAGCGCCAGGTCACTCTGGCTGGGCGTGTGGTCATGGATGGGCGTGCGTTTGAACAACAGGCGCAGTGCCTGCCAGTAGATGGCCGCGACGGTGCGCAGGCTCATCCAGGGGAAGGCCAGTACGTATCGGTGCACGGCGGCTTTATCCAGCGGCTGGCGCTGCAGGGCCAGGTCGGCCTCGAACACCTTGTTATCGGCTTGCCAGTTCTCCATGTGGATGCGCACATGCTCTGCGTCCAGGGCAAAGTGCAAGCGATAGTCCATGTGCAGTGGCATGAAAGGCGACACATGAAAGGCCTTGGTGACAGTGAAGGGCCTGGCAAGGTTTTCGCTGACCGGCAGCACGTAATGGAAGCGTTCGCGCCATGGCGTGTTTCGCACCTCCAGCAGGATTGCCGTCAGTCGTCCGTCGCGGTCATGGCAGAAATAGAAACTGACCGGGTTG
Source organism: Pseudomonas sp. B23(2017) (assembly GCF_002113725.1). Taxonomy (NCBI): domain Bacteria; kingdom Pseudomonadati; phylum Pseudomonadota; class Gammaproteobacteria; order Pseudomonadales; family Pseudomonadaceae; genus Pseudomonas; species Pseudomonas sp. B23(2017). Next base: position 16,912 of record NZ_NEJM01000009.1, read on the forward strand.
AACGACAGCCCCCAGCAACGCAATTGCGTGAGCAGGTGCACCGGCCCCTCAGGCATCTCTCCCGTCGCGTTGTGCACCAGCGAACGTGCAGCCTGGGCCAGCGTCTCGCCGCGGCGGGTCCGAGCTGGCAGGTAATCTGCCGGGTGCCAGCTGAGCGGCGCCAGACGCCAGCGCCACAGCCAACGTGACAGGCCTGTCAGCCAGGCTTGCTCGTCCAGGTCCAGGTAGAACATGCCGATCCTGTAGCGGAAGGCGTGGGGGCGCGGCGCCAGGCGCCGGTGGCTGACCCAGCCCACGCAAAGGCTGCTGTTCACAGGTGCTCTCCGAAATGCGCGGCCACCTTCAACGCACTGACCACGCCATCCTCGTGAAAGCCGTTGCCCCAGTAGGCGCCGCAGAAGTAGCTGTGGCGATAGCCCTGCAGCTGTTCCTGGCGCGCCTGCGCGGCGCACGCCGCAAGGCTGTATTGCGGATGGTCGTACTGGAAGCGGGCAATGATCTGCGCCGGATCCACCAGCGCGGTCTGGTTGAGGCTCACGCAGAACGTCGCCGGTGCCTGGATGCCTTGCAGAATGTTCATGTTGTAAGTCAGCGCGGCAGGCGCCTGCTGTGGCCCGCCGAGCCGGTAGTTCCAGCTGGCCCAGGCGCGTTTGCGGCGGGGTAGCAGACGGGTATCGGTGTGCAGCACCACATCGTTGCTGGCATAGCCGATGGCGCCGAGCACTTCCCGCTCCTGCACGCTCGGCGCTTCCAGCAGCGCCAGGGCCTGGTCGCTGTGGCAGGCAAACACCACATTGTCGTAACGTTCGGTACCGGCAGCGCTCATCAGGGTGACGCCACCTTCGTCGCGGCTGACCCGGTAAACCTTGCAGTCGAGGCGGATGCGCCCGGCAAACGGTCGGCACAGCGGACCGACATAGCTGCGCGAGCCCCCTTCGATCACGCGCCACTGTGGGCGTTGGTTGACCGACAACAAGCCGTGGTTGCGACAGAACCGCACAAAGAACGCAAGTGGGAAGCCGAGCATGTCCGCGCGGGACATCGACCATATCGCCGAGCCCATCGGTACGATGTAATGATCGATGAAGCGCTGCCCATACCGCTGCATCTGGAGGTAGGCGCCCAGGGTAGCGTTGGCATCGATACGCTGGTTATCCAGGTCGGCGAGCGCCTGACGGTTGAAACGCAGAATGTCCCTTAGCATCCCCCAGAACCCCGGGGACACCAGGTTGCGGCGTTGGGCAAACAGGGTGTTCAGGTCGTGCCCGTTGTATTCCAGGCCGGTGGCCGGATCATGCACGGAGAAACTCATTTCGGTCGGCCGCGAGGCGACTTTCAGGTGCTCGAGCAAGCGTATGAAGTGCGGATAGGTCCAGTCATTGAATACGATGAAGCCGGTATCTATTGCATGGCGTTCACCCTGCCAGATCACATCGAGGGTATGCGTGTGGCCCCCGATCCATTGCTCGGCTTCGAAAACCGTAACCTCATGCCTGCGTGACAGCAGATGAGCGCAGGATAGCCCTGCGATGCCGCTGCCGATTATTGCTATACGCATGGATCATCATTCCTGTTCATGACGGGCAAGGTGTTGCCCTAGCGCCAGGCGCAGGCGTGCGGGCAGTGCGCCGAGCAGTCGCAATACCAGGGTGAAAAGCAGGGGGAAGTTGATTTCCAGCGGGCGCTCGGGAAGGCGTCTGGCGATATGGCTGGCTGCGCGCTGTGCCGACCATAGCTGGGGCATGGGGAAATCGTTGCGACGGGTCAATGGCGTATCTACAAAGCCAGGGCTGACGAGGGTGACGGCGATGCCCTCGCGGGCCAGGTCGATGCGCTGCGATTCCACCAGGTAGCGCACGGCTGCCTTGGACGCGCCATAGGCACCGGCGCGGGGCAGGGCCAGCCAGGTCACCGAACTGCCCATCACTACCAGGTGAGGGTGCTGACCGGCGCGAAGCAAGGGCAGGGCCGCTGCCAGGCAGTAGCTGACGGCAAGGAAATTGGTACGGACCACGCGCTCGACAAGGGCTGGGTCGAAATGGCCCGGTTCCAGGTACTCGCAGGTGCCTGCATTGAGGATCACCTGGTCCAGTGCTCCCCAGGCCTGCTCGATACGGGTTGCGATCCCGGATACCTGTACAGGGTCGTCGAGGTCGCCGATGGCCAGCAGCACCTGCCCGGGAAAGTGTTCAGCCAACGGCGCGAGACGATCCGCATTGCGTCCGCCCAAGGCAACCTGGTGGCCTTGCTCCAGCAGGCATTGTGCAAGTGCGGCACCGATACCGCTGCTTGCGCCTGTCAGCCAGCAGCGGCTCATGCGACCCTGCCTTTGAGCCATCGAATCGCACGGCCCATGACCGGAACGTGTTCGTAGAGCAGTGCTGCTGCGTCGAAATAGTCCTGGTGGAAATGGACCCGTTCATGCCATTGCAGGTAACTGCATCCCTGCAAGGTGATCTGCTCACCACCGGCCAGGCGTGGATGGCGGAACTGCAGGGTCCAGCGCAGGTAACCTTGCCCGGGCGTCACTTCGTCGGCGCTGGAAAAGGCATAGCGGATATCGTGAGCGTTGGCGTACACCTGCGCGAAATAGGTTCGCAGAGCCGGCAGCCCCTGGATCTGATGCAACGGATCGCGAAAGGTGACATCGTCGCTGTACAGCTTTTCAAGGGTGCCGAGGTTGCCCCCGTCGAGGCGGCTGAAATGCTCGGCGAATTGCTGCAGATACGCTGACATGCTGGGCTCCAGGAAATCCTGTACAGAAATGGCTTGCTGTACAGGTATAGCTGAAGTCTAAGCGTAAATCTATACAAGTCAACGACCTTGTATAGGTTTTGGTCAGCGCTCCGCCTGGCCCAGTTGCCGGCGCAATTCAGCTACCTCGGCCTCCAGCTCGCGTAGCTTTTCCTCGGCGAAAACCTGCGCTGTAACGTCGCGCTGGATGCCGATGTAGTACGTCAACTGGTCCGCTTCGTTGTGCACGGGCGTGATGGACAACTCGTTCCAGAACAGGCTCCCGTCCTTGCGGTAATTGCGCAGCACCTGGCAGCATGGGAGGCCTCCACGGATTGCCTCGCGGATGCTGTCGAGGCCCGCCTGGTCATGATCTTCGCCCTGCAGAAAACGGCAGTCCTGATACAGGATTTCCTCGGCGCGATAGCCGGTCAGGCGCTCGAAGGCGGGGTTGACGTAGATGAGGATGCTGTCGTCGCCTTCTTGCTCTGCGACGACGATGCCATCGTTGGAATGCTCGACCATCAGTTGCAGGAGTTTCGCGTTGATCATGGGGCCCACCTACAGGCATTTGTATGCGAAGTGCGCAGCCTGGCCTGCGTGCAGAAGGCCTCGGCGCCGTTTGTTGCATGATGAACCAACGAGGCTCGCCGCAGAAGGTGCATATGGGTTTAGAATGTGCCACCCCCCAGATAAACCCTCATCATGACTGACGCCACCCCAGCCGATTTGTTACCCATGCGCGATGTGGTCAGCCTGACCGGCATCAATCCGGTGACCTTGCGGGCCTGGGAGCGGCGCCATGGGTTGATAAGCCCGCAGCGCACCGAGGGCGGCCATCGCCTGTACACGGCCCGGGATGTCCAGCGCATACGCGACATCTTGCACTGGACCGGCAATGGCGTGCCCATCAGCAAGGTAGGCGACATCCTCGCAGGTCAGCCAGATGCGCCGGTGCAGCAGCACTCGGGCTTCGACGACTGGCGCCTCGCCGTGGAGCGCGCCACCCAGGCATTCGATACACAAGCGTTGGAAGCCATCCACGGGCAGTTGTTCACCATCCTGCCCAAGGCCAGCGTGCTGCGCGAGGTGCTGATGCCGGTCTGGCATGGCCTGGCTTCAGGCATTGCGCCGGGCCAGCGTAGCCAATGGCTGTTTCTGGACATGTTCCTGCGCGCCCGCCTGCTGCTGCGTCTGCAGATGAACCAGGCCGATGCGCCGCGCGTGCTGCTGGCAGGCACCGAGGGGCAAGCCGAACTGCAGGTATTGTGTACCGGCCTGTTGTTGAGCGGCGAGCAGCAACGCATCGAAGTACTCGGGTGCGGGCAGCCGCTGGAAGAAATCCCCATGCTATGTGCGGCGATGCAGCCTGCGGCACTGGTGATCAAGGTTCAGGTGCCGGTGGACCCTGCCTTGGCCAGGCGCCTGCGTTCGCTGCAAATGCAGATCGCTTGTCCGCTGGCCTTGATTGGCGAGGGGCTGGCCGATTCGCCACCCGCCTGGAAAGGCCTGCCGTTGTGTCTGCTGGACGAGCAACGGGCTGATGCCTCAAGCACGCTAGGCGCGTTGCTCAGTGGTGCCCTGGACCTTTGACCGGGGCTCGCTCCAGTCTGCCGTATTGATCCTCGCCTGCTCCTGTGGGTTACGCCAGAAGTCTTGCCTCTGGGTGTAACCCGGTCCTGGGCCGGAATCATCACGCCCCGCACGCTGGCCAAAAGCACCTGGCAGCCCCCTCCAAGGCAGCGTTTCTGGCTGTTTGCCAGCTTCTGATAATCGCCTCCGACATCCCGTCCCCGTTTCGGAGCGCGCCATGTACAACAATAAGAATCTGTCCCCACGCTTGCTGGCGGCTGTTACCGTCAGCCTCTCGACCCTTTGCCTGAGCAGCCTCGCCCAGGCCGAGATCATGCTGTACGACAAGGACCAGACGACGTTTTCCACCGACGGCTATATCAACGCCTTCTACGTCAACAGCGATGTCGACCGGCAGGGCGAGCAGTTCGATCGCCGCCAGTCACGGGTGAAAATGGGCTTTCTGCCCAACTACCTGGGCTTCAACATGGGCAAGCAGGTGGATGACCTGAAGCTCGGCGCGCGTGCCTCGTTCTGGGTGACCATCAACGACAGCGAAACCAACGGCACCGACACCGCCATCGATGTGCGCCAGTTCTACGGCACCGTGGCCAACCCCGAGTGGGGTGAGGTGCTGATTGGCAAGGACTTCGGGCTGTTCGCCCGTTCCAATATCCTGCTCGACGAACTGCTGGCCGGTTATGGCCAGGTCAGTGACACCCTGGGGCTGGTGGACGGCGGCGGGGTATCGTTCGGCAACATCGGTAGCGGCTACCCGTACCCGTTCCCCACCTCGCAGATCACCTACCGCACGCCAGTGATGGACGGCCTGCGGGTGGCGGTGGGCATCATGGACCCGGTGGACACCAACGACAGCAGCCCGACCGGCAAGGCCTATCAGGAAAACCCGCGTACCGAAAGCGAGATCACCTACCAGTTCGACCTGGCTGGGGCGCAGATCTACAGCTGGGTCAACGGCAGCTACCAGACCTCCGACAACACCGACCCGGCGGTGCAGTCGGTCACCTCCAAAGGTGTCGGCTACGGTGTGCAGGCGAAGATGGGGGGGCTGTCGCTGACCGGCTCGGGGTTCCAGGCCAAGGGCATCAACCCGTTCTTCACCAACAACGCTGGCGAACCGACCTTGCGCAATGTCGACAGCGATGGCTACCTGCTGCAGGGCTCCTACAAGGTCGGCAAGAACCGGGTGGCGCTGTCCTATGGCAAGACCAAGGACGATGGCAACGGCGCGGTGGGCAGTGGTGCGGATTACGAGACCCGCGGCGTGGCGCTGTTCCATGACGTCAACGACAACCTCAAGCTGGTTGCCGAGTACAACCAGTTTTCCATCGACGGCCATGAAACCAGTGACCAGAACGAAGACACCGATACCTTTGCGGTGGGGGCGGTGCTCACCTGGTAAGCCTTGCCAGACCGGGCAACACGGTCAATTGCAGGAGCGGCCTTGTGTCGCGAAAGGGCCGCAAAGCGGCCCCAGGATTTCAGCAGCGATGCACAAATTGCTGGGGCTGCTTTGCAGCCCTTTCGCGACACAAGGCCGCTCCTACAAGGTCCCGCGCATGCCGGTGATATTACGTCCATGGAACCGCCCACCCGCTACCCAAGTAGCATTCGTCGTCGATGATCGCCTTCGTACACTCATCACTCAGCCACCCCGCGCCGGAGACCACGATGCAGCAGGCTCACAACGACGGTGTGGTCAGCGCCATGTCCCAGGCAACCGACGCCCGGCAGGCAGCTCAGGAGCTGGCGGCGCAGTTGCTGCACCCGCACCTGGGCTTCGTGCTGTTCTTCTGCTCCGCCGAATACGACCTGCAAGCCTTGGGCGAAGCCCTGGAGCAGGGTTTTGGCGGCATCCGCCTGGTCGGTTGCACCAGCGCCGGCGAAATCACCCCGCTGGGCTACGGCCGCAATTGCATAACGGCAGTCGGGTTCGATCATCGGCACTTTTCCATCGCCACCGAGCTGATCGATGAAATGGAGCGCTTCAGCCTGATCGACGCCCAGCAGATGGTCGAGCGCCTGGTCGGCACCTGTCGCAGCAATAACCTAGCGCCGATCAAGGGCCACAGCTTTGCCCTGACCCTGCTCGACGGCCTGTCCAGCCGCGAGGAAATGGTGCTCGCCGCCCTCAGTGCGGCCCTGGGCGATATCCCGCATTTCGGCGGGTCGGCCGGCGACGACAACTACCTGACCCGCACCCACGTGTATTTCGGCGGCGCGTTCCACCACGGCGCCGCGGTGGTGGTGCTGGTCAATACCTGGCTCGACTTCGAAGTGTTCACCACCCACCACATCCTGCCGCGTCAGGAAAAGCTGGTGGTCACCGGTGCCGACAGTGCCCAGCGCCGGGTCTTCGAATTGAATGCCGAGCCTGCTGCCGAGGAATACGCCCGGCACATCGGCGTGCCGGTGGCCGAGCTCGATCATCAAGTGTTCGCCGCACATCCGCTGGCCGTGCGCATCCATGACCAGTATTACGTGCGGGCGATCCAGCAAGTGCACCCGGACCTGAGCCTGAGTTTCTACTGCGCGGTGGAGAACGGCATCGTGCTCACCGCCATGACCCCGGGCCCGCTGTTGCCGAACCTGCACCAGTTGTTCGACGGCTTGCAGCAGCGCCTCGGCCCGCTGCTGCTGACCATCGGTTGCGATTGCTTCCTGCGGCGGCTGGAGCTCGAAGCCCGGCACGGCCTGGAGCCGATCGGCGCGTTCCTGCGCGAGCAGCGGGTGATCGGCTTCAACACCTACGGAGAACAGTTCAATGGCATGCACATCAACCAGACCTTCACCGGGGTCGCCATTGCCCGCAACCGGCCTCCTGTCGGTCGCTGAACTGCAGGCCGAGGTCGCCCGGCTGCAGCACCAGAACCACAAGCTGCAGCGTATCAACGGCGCACTGATCGAGCGTATCGAGTCCGGCGTCACGCGTGGCAACGACCCTTATGCCGCGTTCCAGCATTCGGTGGTGCTGGCCGAGCAGGTGCGCGAACGCACCGAAGCGCTGAACCAGGCCATGGCCGAGCTCAAGGCCGTCAACCACCTGCTCAGCGAGGCCCGGCAGCGGGCCGAGACGGCACACCAGCACCAGATTCGCCTGATCACCGACCATGTGCCGGCGCTGATCGCCTACCTGAATGCCGACCTGGTCTACGAATTCACCAACAAGGTCTATGAAGAATGGTACTGCTGGCCTCGCGGCGTGATGCTGGGCCAGAGCCTGCGCGAGGCCCACAGCGAGCAGCATTACCAGCGCCTGGAGGCCTACGTGGCGCGGGCGCTGGCAGGGGAGAGCGTAACCTTCGAGTTTGCCGAAACCAACATCAACGGCCAGGAACGCTACATGCTGCGCTCCTACGTGCCGAACCGCCTGGCCAATGGCGAAGTGGTGGGCATCTTCGTGTTGATCCGCGACATCACCGAGCGGCGCAATACCGCGCAGGCGCTGCACCAGGCGTATCAGCATCTGGAGCAACGGGTACGCGAGCGCACTGCCGAGCTAACCAGCCTGAACGAACAGCTGCTGCGCGAAATCGAGGAGCGCAGCCGGGTGGAATCGCGCTTGCGCGAGGCCAAGCGGGAGGCCGAGCAGGCCAACCTGTCGAAAACCAAGTTCCTTGCCGCCGTCAGCCATGACCTGCTGCAGCCACTGAACGCGGCGCGGCTGTTCACCAGTGCCTTGCTCGAACACCGCGAGCCGCACAACAGTGCTCACCTGGTGCGTAATGTCAGCAACTCGCTGGAGGATGTGGAGAACCTGCTAGGTACCCTGGTGGATATTTCCAAGCTCGATGCCGGCGTGATCAAGGCCGATGTCGCCCCGTTCGCCCTGCGCGAACTGATGGACAACCTCGCTGCCGAATACGCCCAGGTGGCGCGCAGCGAAGGGCTTGAGCTGCATTTCGTGGGCTGTTCCGCCGTGGTGCGCAGTGACATTCAGCTGCTGGCGCGGATCCTGCGCAACCTGCTCAGCAATGCCATTCGCTACACCCGCAGCGGCCGCGTGGTGCTGGGCTGCCGGCGCCAGCGTGGCGGCTTGCGGATCGAAGTATGGGACAGCGGGATCGGTATCGCCGAAGAGCACCTGGAAGAAATGTTCCAGGAGTTCAGGCGCGGCGATGTGCAGCGCCCGGACCAGGACCGTGGCTTGGGCCTGGGCCTGGCGATCGTGGAAAAGATCGCCGGCATCCTCGGCCACCGGATTCGGATGCGGTCATGGCTTGGCAAAGGCTCGGTATTCGCGGTCGAAGTGCCGCTGAGCGCCACTGCGCCAAAGGCCCAGCCGAGCCTGGCGATCAGCGAACCGATGCTCGAGCGCCTGCGCGGGGCGCGGGTGTGGGTGCTGGATAACGATGCGGCGATTTGCGCCGGCATGCGCACCCTGCTGGAGGGGTGGGGTTGCCGGGTGGTCACCGCGCTGTCGGAGGAGGACCTGGCGCGCCAGGTGGACAACTACCATGCCGAGGCCGACCTGCTGATCGCCGACTACCACCTGGACAACGACTGCAATGGCGTCGACGCCGTGGCGCGGATCAATGCCCGCCGCGCCCAGCCCTTGCCGGCGATGATGATCACCGCCAACTACAGCAACGAGCTCAAGCAACAGATCCGCGAGCTGGGCCACACCCTGATGCACAAGCCGGTGCGGCCGATGAAGCTGAAGGCGGCGATGAGCCATTTGCTGGGCAGCCAGGGCTAGCCGCGATGCCAGACAGTCAGCGGTATTGGGGCTGCTGCGCAGCCCATCGCCGGCAAGCCGGCTCCCACAGGTACTGCGCAGGACTCGAGAGTTGCGCAGTACCTGTGGGAGCTGGCTTGCCGGCGATGGGCCGCAAGGCGGCCCCCAGATAGCGGTATCAACGCCGCAGGTAATCACCGAAATCGATATCACCGGCACTGAGGATGGCCTGCACCCGGTTGTGCACGTTGAGTTTGCGCAGGATCGCCGAAACATGGGCCTTGACCGTGGTCTCGGCGATATCCAGGGTGTAGGCGATCTGCTTGTTCGACTCGCCCTTGGTCATGCGCTCGAGCACCAGCAGCTGCTTGCGGGTCAGGGCCTGGAGCATCTCCGGCGGGAAGCTCGGGGCATCGTTCAGGCGCCGGCTGGTGCTGCTTTTCTGGGCACGGATGATGTCGGGCGGCAGGTAGACGTTGCCATTGAGGATCTGCTCGATCGCCTCGATCATCTGTGAGCGGGGCGAGGACTTGGTGATGAAACCCACCGCACCATAAGTGATGGCCTGCAGCACGATCTGCTTTTCCTGCTCGGCCGAGACGATCACCACCGGCGTGGTCGGTGCCTCGTTGCGCAGGGTGATCAGGCCATTGAGGCCATGCATGCCGGGCATGTTCAGGTCGAGCAGGATCAGGTCGAGGTCGTCGTGCTCGTGGGTCAGCGCCAGAGCGCTGTCCAGGTCGGCAGTTTCCATGACTTCGCTGCCCTGGAAGCCATCGCTGATAACGTTGTGGATAGCTTCGCGAAACAGGGGGTGATCGTCGGCAATCAGAATTTTGTACATGGCCTTTTCACCTCGTTTTTATTGGATGGAGCGGGCACGCGTTTGCAGGCGATGAATTCAGGGGAAGGGTTCTGGCTGCGCCGGTTGCAGCGGCAGGTTGGCCTGCTGCCAGGCGTCCAGGCCGTCGCGGTACCAATACAGATTCTCATAGCCCAGGGCTTTCGCGCGTTTTACCGCGTTCCAGCTTAACCAGCAATCGGAGCGGCAGTAAAAGACCAGCGGTTGCTCCGTGCGCCCGGCGGTGGCTTGTTGCAGGTTGCGCACGAAGTAATCGTGCCACGCCGGGCTCAGCTCACCGTCGCCGGTGTTGGCCAGCCAGCGGCTGCCGGGGATGTTGGCGTGGGGTTCATCTTCGATGAAGCGGCCTTGCAGCCATTGGCGGCGGTAGACGTCGATCAGTACCGGCCTTGGGGTGTGCCCCAGCAGGGCTTGCAGGGTGGCAGTGTCGATGACCTGGCCGCCCTCGACCTGTTGTGGGGTCGGGCTGCGGTAGAGGGTGGTGCGATAGCCGTCGGCGGAGAATAGCGGCGTGGTGTCGGCCTGGGCGATGCCCAGCGTCAGGCTCAGGGAAAGCGCCGCCAGCAATGGGCGTGGCAGCCGGGGCAGGGCACGTGGCATGGGGTTTGTCCTTTTTGTTATAGGTCCATTACATGCCAGTGGCGGTGCATTGTGAATGCGACGATCAGACAGCAAAGGCAGTACCAAAGTAGTAGAAAGCCGGGCGCCTCTGGCCTGATCCTGCCCAATATCTGAATGCATGCGCGATCCCTGTGGGAGCGGGTTTACCCGCGAACACCGGCGAAGCCGGTGCCATGCACCGCGTTGTCTTCTTCGCGGGTAAACCCGCTCCCACACGGACCGTGTTCCTTCAACGGGTTCGGCGAAGGGTCCGGAGGGAGACAGCTGCCAATCAGCGCGGCTTGCGCAGCGCCGCATGCTGGGGGTTGAAGGTAAGGATCGCCAGCAGGGTGAACAGCACGGTCAGCCCCAGGCATACCGCCAGCGCCAGCGGGTTGAAGCGCTCATACAAGGCAAAGCGCACCAGCTCCACGGCATGGGTGAACGGGTTCACTGCACACAGCCAGTACAGCCACTGGCTGGCCTCACGCATCTTCCACAACGGGTACAGCGCCGAGGACAGGAAGAACAGCGGGAATATCACGAAGTTCATCACCCCGGCAAAGTTCTCCAGCTGGCGAATCGCATTCGACAGCAACAGCCCCAGGGCGCTGAGCATCAGCGCCACCAGCAATAACGCCGGCAGCGCCAGCAACAAGCCCGCAGCCGGTGGCTGCACGCCATACAACCAGGCAATGGCAAGAAAGGCGTACACCTGCAGCAGGGAGATCAACGAGGTTGCCAGCAGCTTGCTGCCGAGCAGGAAGGGCCGCGGCAACGGGCTGGTCAGCAACACGCGCATGCTGCCCATCTCCCGGTCATAGACCATCGACAGCGAGCCCTGCATGCCGTTGAACAGCAGGATCATGCAGGCAAGGCCCGGGATGATGTAAACCTCGTAGGGGATGTAGGTGTCGTAGGGCTCGATGATCGCAATGCCCAGGGCCGCGCGAAAGCCGGCGGCGAACACCAGCAGCCACAGCAGCGGGCGCACCAGGGCGCTGAGAAAACGGGTGCGCTGCAGGACGAAACGCAGGCATTCGCGCAGGAGAATGCCGTTGAAGCACTGCCAGTAAGCGTTCATCGGGCATCGGCTCCTGTGGGGGCGCTGGTCAGGCGGGCAAAGGCATGGTCGAGGTCACCGCCGTGCTCCAGGCTCAGGGCGTCGGCCGTGCCGCTGGCCACCAGGCGCCCTTGATGCAGGATCAGCAGGTCATCGCTGGGCTGCACTTCGTCCAGCAGATGGGTGGTCCACAGCACACTGAGGCGCTGCTCGCGGCACAGCAGCCGCAGGTGCTGGTTGAGCGCCAGGCGGCTGGCCGGGTCAAGGCCGACGCTGGCCTCGTCGAGCAACAGCAAACGCGGTTCATGCAGCAGCGCGCGGGCAATCTCCACTCGGCGTCGATGGCCGATGTTCAGCGCCCGGACCGGCTCACGCCGCCGTTCATCGAGGCCCTGGCGGGCCAGTTCGGCATCGACCCGAATATTGCCCTGGCGCCGCGACAGGCCATGCAGCGAGGCGTGGTAGCGCAGGTTCTGCTCCACGCTCAGGTCAAGGTCGAGGGTGCTTTGCTGGAACACCACGCCCAGTTGGCGCAAGGCCGGGCGTGTGGCGTTGCGCAGCGAGCAGCCGCACACGCGGATGTCGCCATGCTGCAGGTCGTACAACCGGGTGAGCAGGGCGATCAGGGTCGACTTGCCGGCGCCGTTGGGGCCCAGCAAGGCGGCGAAACGCCCGGGCGCCAGGCTGAAGCCGACCTGCCTGAGCGCCTCGCGCTGGCCGTAGGCAAAGCTCACGTCACTGACTTCGAGGGTATTCATGGCGTCACCACCACGCCCCAGGGGTAGCGGCCGACCTTCACCGACTTGAGCACCTTGAGGTTTTTTGCATCGATCACCGAAACGTCGCCGCTGACCCCGTTGGTGGCCAGCAACTGGCTCTGGTCCGGGGTGAACGCCAGTTGCCAGACCCGCCGGCCCACCAGCAGGTAGTCGAGTACTTCGTAGGTCTTGGCATCGACCACCGCCACATGGTTGGCCGGGCCCAGGGCGACGAACGCGTACTTGCCATCGGCGCTGAGCTTGATGCCTACCGGCTGGACCTTGTCCGGGTGCACGCCCTTGATCTGGAAATTCAGGGTTTTCAGCACCTGGCGGCTGGCCACGTCGAGGATGGTCACCGTGCCGCCGATTTCTGCCGAGGCCCACAGCCGCGAGCCGTCCTGGCTGAACTCGACGAAGCGTGGCCGCTGGTCCACCGGGGTGCTGTCCGCCAGGGTCTGGGTGCTGGTGTCGATCCAGTGCAGCATGTTGGTGGTTTCGCTGGTGTTGACCGCCCACTTGCCATCCGGGCTCACCGCCATGCCTTCGGGCTCGATGCCGACGTCGATCTGCCCGAGCACCTTGTCGGTCTGGGTGTCGATCACCGTCACCAGCGCGTCGTCCTCGTTGGACACGTACAACCAGCGGTCGTTGGGGTGCAGGGCGAACTGCTCGGGGTCCTTGCCGGAGGGCAGCTCCTTGATGATCTTGCGGGTGGCCACGTCCATCACCTGCACTCGGTCCGAATCGCTGGCGCAGATGTACAGCAGCGTGTTGTCGTGGGACAGCAGCAGGCCGCGCGGGCGCTGGCCCACCGGCAGGGTCTCGGTGACTTGCAGGGTCTGCATGTCGATCAGGCTGAGGCTGTTGTCCTTCTCGTTCGACACCCAGGCGGTGGCGGCCACGGCATGCCCGCCGGCAAGCGCCAGGGCGCCCGACAGCAGGCTGGGGTAAAGCAGTGCCCGGTGAAACGGGGAGCGACGCATGGCGAAATCCTTTTTGTTGTGGTTATCGGGTCAGGGGTAGCCGCAGGTCACTTCGGGCTTGTCGTAGCCCAGGCTGTCCATTTCGTTGAACGGGTGCAGGAAGCCCTCCTGCGGCGAGGTGCTGACCAGGGCCCGCGGCTGCACCAGCGGGATTGGCTGGCGCAGCTCGCCGTTCCACGGGCGGTAGCTGAGCTTGCGGCCCTTGAAACCGTCCAGCGGCAACTGCTCGCTGAGCAGCAGTTGCTGCAGGGCGCGGGGCTCGGCCTGGCGCAGTTTGCTCACTGCGCTGGCGACGCTGCGCACGGCCATCCAGGCGGCGAAGTCGCGGTCGTTCATCCAGCGCCCGGCCTGGGCTTCGAAGCGCTTTTGCAACTGCGCCGCGCCGAAGGTTTCCACGGTCTTGTGCCAGCCGGTGGGGGTCAGGCCCTGGGTGCCGGCCACCGGGCGCGGGTACCAGGTCTGGTAGGGCAGGTACTCGCCGAAGTCGCCGCGCTCGTCGGCCACCAGCACCACGTCGTACTCGGCGGTTTGGGTGAACAGCGGCATGTCGGCCTGGGCGCTGCGGCGCTGGTCGTTGTCGAATGTCCAGGCTTTCTCCGCGACCAGCTGCATGCCAAAGCGCTTCATGGACCGGCGCAGGGCCGCCGCGTAGGCGCGGTCGTCGTCGGTCTGGCCGACGATCAACAGCGCTCGCTGCCATTTGCGCAGTACCAGGAATTGCGCCAGGGCATCGGCCAGCATGGCGCGGCTGGGCAGGCTGTGCAGCACATTGCCCAGGCACTGGCTGCTGCGCAGGCTGTCGTCCGGGCTGCCGGCGTTGAACAGCAGGCTGTCGGGCAGGGCGGCAGACAGCGCGCGCAGGCTGGCGGCGGGGGCATTCACCACGAACAGCCGCAGGCCCTGGTTGTGCTGGGCCTTGGCGGCTTGCAGCAGGGCTTCGGGGCTGTCGACGCTGGCATTGGCCAGGTGGAATGCCTGCTTGAGAAAACGCCCGCTGCTGTTGCTGTCGACAATCGCCAGTTCGGCGCCCTGCAGCCCGGCATCGGTGGGCTCGGGAAGGATGTTGGATAGCAGCGGGCCGGGATCGGGGCGATAGCCGAGGTAGCCGATGCGCACCTGCAACGGTTCTGCGGCCTGGGCCTGCGCAGCGGGCGCCGGGCTCGCAGAAAGCGTCGCGGCCAGGGCCAGCAGGCAGGTCAGGGCAAGGTGGGCAGGCTGGCGCATAAGGCAACTCCACGGCAGATGGCGCCAGCATAGGAAGCCCGCCGGGAGGGGGAAATATGCAGAAAGTAGCGCTCGGCCGGTACCAAGGTAGTAATTCACCACACGGGGCCGGGTTTTACGATGAGCCGCAGCCCCTGGAGGAGAATTGCCCATGCGCCTTGTCAACCTGTCGGCCCTGTGGCGAATCAACCTCTGGGTCACCTGTTGCTTCGCGCTGGTGACGCTGGCCTGTGCCGGGGTGCTGCTGCGCCAGGCGGTGGCTGATGTGGAGCGGGAGTTGCAATCGGCGCAAGCCGTGGTGGCGTACCTCGGGGACACCGCCGAACGCGCCCCGCAGAGCCTGCAACCACGGCTGACGCAAAGCCTGCGCCATGTGCGGGTGCACTGGCTGGCGGCGGATGAACCTGCGCGGCTGCCGCAAGAAACCGGCCTGGATGCCTGGCTGGGCCGCCAACTGCTTGGCCAGCGCCATGACAGCAGCCGGCTGCTGGAGCTGGGTGACGGCCGCCGGGTAATGATTGCCGTGGATGCGCGGGATGAAATCGACGAGGTCCGCGACTCGCTGCAGCAGCTGTTGGTCCTGTGCGGCCTGGCGTTGTTGCTGAGCTTGTTGACCATCCGCTGGGCGGTGCGGCGGGGCATGGGACTGCTGGACGAGCTGCTGCAGGCCTTGCGCCAGGTCTCGGGTGGGCAATTGACCGCACGCCTGAATGAGGCCGGCTTGCCGGAGGCGCGCCAGCTGGCCGAGCATTTCAACCGCATGACCGCATCTCTGCAGCAGGCCCGGGCCGACAATACCCAACTCACCCAGGCCCTGCTGGCGGTGCAGGAGCAGGAGCGCACCCAGCTGGCGCAGACGCTGCACGACGACCTCGGGCAATACCTGGCGGGTATTCGGGCCCAGCTCTGCCTGCTGCGCATGGTCGCCGACCAGCCCGCCGTGGTGGCGCAGACGACACGTACCCTGGAGCTTGATTGCGAACGCCTGCAGCAAGGTTTCCGCGCCCTGGTACACGACCTGTACCCGCTGGCGCTGCAGCACATGCCGCTGGCCGAAGCCTTTGGCCTGCTGGTGAGCCAATGGCAGGCCAGCCAGGGTATCGATTGCCGCCTGCGGGTCGGCGAGCAGTTGCCGGCACTGCCCGGGCCGAGCAGGACGCATCTGTATCGCTTGCTGCAGGAGGCATTGACCAACGTCGCCCGGCACGCCGGCGCCAGCCAGGTGCGGGTGCGCCTGCAACGCAGCGCCAAGGGCTTGCGCCTGCTGGTTCGCGACAACGGTCGCGGTGCCAGCCAGCCCCAGCGCCCCGGGGTAGGCCTGCACTCGATGGCCGAGCGCGCCCGCAGCCTCGGCGGTGAACTGCGCATCCTCAGCCGCCCGGGTGCCGGCTGGGCGCTGGACCTGAACATTCCCATGGAGGTGTGATGAATATCGTGTTGGTCGATGACCACGCCGTGGTCCGCCAGGGCTATGCCAGCCTGTTGCGGGCAGTGCTGCCGACAGTACAGGTGCGTGAGGCTGCCAGTGGCGAAGAGGCGCTGGCCCGGGTTCAGGAGCAGGTGCCCAACCTGGTGATCATGGACTTCGGCCTGCCTGGCATCAGCGGCCTGGAAACCACCCGGCGCCTGCGTCAGCGCCTGCCGCAATTGCGGGTGCTGTTCTTCAGCATGCATGACGAACTGCCGCTGGTGCGCCAGGCGCTGGATGCCGGGGCCTCGGGCTACCTGACCAAGAACTCGGCGCCCGAAGTGCTGATCGAGGCGGTGCAGCGGGTGTTGGCCGGGCATGCCTATATCGAACAGCCCCTGGCCACCCAGCTGGCCTGCACCTCACAGCACAATGCCAGCGACCCGCGTCTGCAGCGCATGACCCAGCGTGAGCTGGAGATTTTCGTGATGCTTGCCAAGGGCACACCGGTGCGGGGGATTGCCGAGCAGCTGTGCATCAGCGCCAAGACCGTGTCCAACCACCTGACCTTGCTCAAGAGCAAGTTGCAGGTCAGTTCCCATGCCGAGCTGGTGCATCTGGGGATTGATCTGGGGGTGGTGCGGGTGGCGGGGTGAGGTGTTCTGCTATCTGGACTCTGCGCAGAGCCTTGTAGGAGCGGCCTTGTGTCGCGATGGGCCGCAAAGCGGCCCCCAGGGGCTTCAGCGTCAACGCAGCAATCGTCGGGGCTGCTTTGCAGCCCATCGCGACACAAGGCCGCTCCTACAGGGGGGCCTGCGCAAGGCAGGATATCGGGCTCAATTGTCCCAAGTCTCGGGGCACCCCTTGCACCCCTCCATGTTGGCCTCCTGAAAATTCCCGTAATGCTGCCGCGCCCCGCGCAAGTCGGCGCGGGCCAGGTTGCTCTGGCCAAACTTGGCCTCCTGCAGGTTGGCATCGCCGAGGTCGGCCTCTTGCAGGTCAGCCTTGCTCAGCCAGGCCATTTCCAGGTCCGCCGCCCGCAGGTTGGCCTGCTGCATCTTTGCCCCTGACAACCTGGCGAACTGCAGGTAGGCCGCGCTGAGGTCGGCCTTGGCAAATTGCGCACCCTGGGCATACAGGCCCCAGCCTTGGATAGCCACGAGCCGGCTTTGGCTCAGGTCGGCCAGGCGCAGGTTGCTCTGCTGCAGGCTGGCGCGGGTCAGGTTGGCGCCTTGCAGTCTGGCCTTTTCCAGGTTGGCCAGGTCCAGCCGGGCATGGCGCAGGTCGGCATCGCGCAGGTCGGCACCGGCCAGGTTCATCTTGCGCAGGTCCTGGTTGGCCAGGTTGGCGCCCCGCAGGTCGGCCCCCGGGCACTGGCTGGCTTCGGCAATCACGCAGCCGTTGATGGTCAGGGGGGTATCGTTGCCAGCGTCGTCGGCATTCTCGGCCATGGCAGGGGCCAGCACGATCAGCAAGGCAAGTGGCAGGTAGTTCATGGCGAAAGGCTCTCAATGTGAAGTCGGGTATGCACCCTGGGGCCGCTTTGCGGCCCATCGCCGGCAAGCCAGCTCCCACAGAAACTGCGCAACCCTTGAGACCTGCGCTGTACTTGTGGGAGCTGGCTTGCCGGCGATGGGCTGCATCGCAGCCCCAGTGATGCGTCAACTCATGCAGTCAACGCTGTGCAGTCTTGTTGTCCCAGCTGGGGATCTTGAACACCCAGAACGAACCACCCTGGGCCACCGGCTTGGTCAGTTCGGCCATGTCGCCACCCCATAGCGGCACCGCGCCGCCGTAGCCCACGGTCACGCCGATGTACTGCTCGCCGTCCTGTTCCCAGGTGATTGGCGGCGAGACGATGCCGCTGCCGGTCTGGAACTTCCACAGCTCCTTGCCCGTCTTGGCGTCGAAGGCCTTGAAGAAGCCGTCGCCGGTGCCGGTGAACACCAGGTTGCCCTTGGTCGCCAGCACGCCGGCCCACAGCGGCAGCTGCTCCTTGTGCTCCCACACCAGCTTGCCGGTGCTCGGGTCCATGGCGCGCAGGGTGCCGACGTGGTCGTCGTACATGCGCTTGATGCGAAAGCCCATGCCCAGGTAGGCCGAGCCCTTCTTGTAGTTCACTTCCTCGGTCCAGTACTCCTCCTTCCACTGGTTGCCAGGGATGTAGAACAGGCCGGTGTCCTGGCTGTAGGCCATGGGGTTCCAGTTCTTGCCACCAAGGAAGGGTGGCGAGACCTCCACCGGCTTGCCCTTGGTTTCTCCCGGCAGCGGTTTGGCCGGGCGCTGCCCGGGGTTTTCCACCGGGCGCCCGGTCTTGAGGTCGATGTGGCTGGCCCAGGTGATGTTGTCGACGAAGGGGAAGGCGTTCTGCAGTTTGCCGTTGCTGCGGTCCACTACGTAGAAGAAGCCGTTGCGGTCGGCGTGGCCGGTGGCCTTGACCAGCTTGCCGTCCTTGCCCTTGTAGTCGAACAGCACCAGTTCGTTGTTGCCGGAGAAATCCCAGGCATCGTTGGGCGTGTGCTGGTAGAACCACTTCACCTCACCGGTGCTCGGGTCGACGCCGACCTGCCCCGAGGTATACAGGCTGTCGTAGTCATGCGGGTTGCCGCCTTTCGAGGTGCGCGCCCAGGTGTTCCAGGGGCCGGGGTTGCCAGCACCGACAATGATGGTGTTGGTCTCGGGGTCGAAGCTGGCGCTTTGCCAAGGCGCGCCGCCGCCGTGGCTCCAGGCTTCGACCTTGCCGGTTTCGGTGGTGGGGTCGTCCGGCCAGGACGGTGCCTTGACGTCACCGGTCGGCGTGCTGTCCTTGCCGTTCAGGCGGCCCATGTGGCCCTCGACGAAGGGCCGCATCCACACCTCTTCGCCGGTGTCCGGGTCGCGGGCGAACAGTTGGCCGACCACGCCGAATTCATCGCCGGAGCTGCCGTGGATCAGCAGTACCTTGCCGCTGGTCTTGTCCTTGATCAGCACCGGGGCGCCGGTCATGGTGTAGCCGGCGGCGTGGTCGCCGAACTTCTTGTTCCACACCACTTTGCCGGTGCGCTTGTCGAGGGCGATGACCCGCGCGTCGAGGGTGCCGAAGTAGATCTTGTCGCCGTAGATCGCCGCGCCACGGTTGACCACATCGCAGCAGGGGCGAATGTTGTCCGGCAAGCGGTGGTTGTAGGTCCACAGGCGCTTGCCGGTTTTCGCATCGAGGGCGAACACCCGCGAATAGGAGCCGGTGACGTAGACCACACCGTCACTGACGATGGCCTGGGATTCCTGGCCGCGCTGCTTTTCGTCGCCGAAGGAATAGGACCAGGCCGGGGTCAGCTTGAACACGTTCTGGTCATTGACCTGGGCCAGCGGGCTCCAGCGTTGGGCGTTGGTGCCCATGCCGTACTGCAGCACGTCCTGGGTGGTCAGGTGGTCGTTGGCGATGTCTTCCCAGGTCACGTTCTTGCCGGCAGGTGCGGCTGGGGCGGTGGCGGCTATGGCCGCGTTGCTCAGGGCCAGGCTACCGGCCAGCAGCAAGGCCCGCACGCTCAGGGCCAGAGGGGAAAGGGCGGGTAGCGTTCTTGTTGTCATGGTTGCAGTTCCCAGTGGAGGTTTTGGCCTGCACAGGGTGGGACGCGGCGGGCGTCGCCGGATACGGAAAATGTCCCGCCCTTGCCGGGAATAGTTCCCGCAGGGCACCTCATTTGGCCCTTCGCCACAAGCCCTACTACCAAGGGAGTAAGGCGCGGCCACCAAAGCAGCATTCGGCCGCTTGCGGGCTGTTTCTAAGATGGCGCCACGGCCTCTGTGGTTGAGGCCTTGCGTGCAATCGTGAGGGCATAAAAATGACAACAAAACGCAACGTCTTGCTGGCTGCCGGGCTGCTTGCCAGTGCGGTGCTGACCGGCACGGCCTGGGCACATGGCAATGTGGTGCCCCAGGCCGTGGAAACCCAGGGCCTGACCCCGATCAAGGACGCTGGCGTAACCCTGGACGGCGATGGCTGGGCGGCGGTCAACCCGTACCGCAGCTCTCCCGAGCACGACAAGGCCGTGGAAATCGGTGCCTCGGCCTACAACCAGAACTGCGCCGCCTGCCATGGCCTGGAGGCCAAGTCCGGGGGCATCGCCCCGGATTTGCGCATGCTCGATGCCGGCGAGGCCGGGGATGAATGGTTCGTCGAGCGTGTACGCCATGGTGCGGTCCGCGACGGCCGGGTGTACATGCCGAAAATGGCCGACTACCTGAGCCAGGAGGCCCTGTGGGCGGTGCGCACCTACCTGGACAGCGTGCACGTCGAGGAGTGACGGCCATGCGTCTGTTGGCGGTGCTGTTGAGCGGCCTGCTGCTGTGTTGCGCAGCGGCGCAGGCGCAGGTGCGCAGCTACGACGCGATCATCGCCGCTGGCGAACTGAAGGTGGCGGTGTACAAGGACTTTGCGCCCTACAGCTTCGAGGACCACGGCCAGCCGCGCGGTGTCGACGTGGAACTGGCGCAGGCCCTGGCCACGGCGTTGGGGGTGCGCTTGCAGCTGATCTGGGCGCCACCTGGGGAGAAGCTCGACGACGATCTGCGCGACTATATCTGGCGTGGCAGCCCGCTGCGCCACCAGCAACTGGCCGACCTGATGATGCGGGTGCCGTACGACCATGCCTACGCGCAGCGGCGCAATGAGGTGGGCGAGCTGGAAAACGCCCAGGTGGTGATGTTCGGCCCCTATCAGGAGGAGCGCTGGCAGGTCGCCTACGATCGTCGCCGCCTGGCCTCGGTGGCCAGTGTCGCGGTGTTCCAGCAGCACCCGATCGGGGTCGAGGTGGACAGCGTGCCGTCGTTCTACCTGACTTCCGTGTTCAACGGCATGCTCAGCGCCAGGACCCATCATTACCCCAATGTGCAGCAGGCCTTCGGTGCCATGCAGGCCGGCCAGGTGGACGCGGTGATGGCGATGCGCGGCGAGGTTGACTGGCAACTGCACCAAGCCGCCGACCCGCAACTGGCCCTGGCGGAAAACGCCTACCCGAACCTTGGCAAGCAGGCCTGGGAGATCGGCATGGCGGTGCATGAAAGTAACCGGCAGCTGGCCTATGCGGTGGAGGAAGCGCTTGAGGTGTTGATTCGTGATGGGCGGATGAAGGCGATTTATGCCAGTTACGGCCTGCGTTACCAGGTGCCGGAGATGTATCAGTAACAAGCTTCGCAGGCTTGTGAGTTTGTAAAAGCAACACATCCCCCTGTGGGAGCGGGTTCACCCGCGAAGAATGCGACGCGGTATATGGCACCGGCTTCGCCGGTGTTCGCGGGTGAACCCGCTCCCACAAGGACCGTGCACTGTCAGCCAGGTTTGCGTTGATCAAAAGGAGTAGGTGATGAACTGGCGAGCGACTTTCCTGCTGGCCTGCTGGGTGCCCTGGGCCGCACAAGCCCTGGCCAGCGAGCCAGGTAGCCAAAAGGACCCGGTGCCGTCGGTGATGTGGGACTTCTACCACAAGCAGCTGCTGGGCCAGGCCGCATTCGTATTCGATGACCGGGTCAAGCTGCTGGCGCCGCCATTTGCCGAGGACGCCCGCCAGGTGCCGCTGGAGATCGACGCCCGGGCGTTCAGCGGCGAGGTGGTGCGGATTCTCGCCTGGGCCGAACTCAACCCGCTGCCGCGCATTGTCGACTTCCAGCCCGGCGAGCGCGTGCTGCCATGGTTGTCGATCCGCATCCGCATCGAGCAGGCCACACCGCTGCGCGCTGCGGTGCTGACGCGCGACGGCCTGTGGCACGTCGGCTCGGCCCTGATCGATGCCGCTGGTGGCGGTTGTACCGCGCCCAGCGTGGTACGTACCCAGCCCGGCTGGGAAGAGCACCTCGGTGAAGTCCTGGGCGGGCGCTACCCGCGCGGCGACAGCAGCCGCTTGCGCCTGCAGGTGGCCCACCCGATGGACAACGGCCTGGTCAGCGGCATTCCCGAATTCTTCCTCAACCATGCCGAGCTGCAAGGCGCGGACGGCCAGCGCCTGGCCAGCCTGGAACTGTACCCGGCGGTCAGCGAAAACCCCAACCTGGGCTTCGACATCCAGGGCCCCGGGCCGACCCGGTTGGTGTTGCAGGACAACAGCGGCAACCAGTTCGAGGCAGCAGTGCCCTGAACGCGCTGCCCGACTCCATCCCTGACCAGAGGCGCCCGTCATGCGTTGCATTCTGCTGTTGCTGCTGTGCCTGGGCCTGCCGGCCTGGGCAGACCTGGACTATCGGCTCAAGCCCCGGCAGGTCGCCGAGGGCACCTGGCTGCTGGAGGGCAGCACCGACAATTTCGCCAAGGACAACGGCGGCAATATCGTCAACACCGCGTTCATCGTCACCGACAGCGGGGTGGTGGTGATCGACAGCGGGCCGTCGAAACGCTACGGCGAAGTCTTGCGCCAGGCCATTGCCGCCACCACCGACAAGCCGGTGGTCGAAGTGCTGCTGACCCATCATCACCCCGACCATGTGCTGGGCAACCAAGCCTTTGCCGATGTGCCCATCGGCGCCCTGGCCGGTACCGGCGAGCTGTTGCGCCAGCAGGGCGAGGCCATGGCCGAGAACATGTACCGCCTGGTCGGCGACTGGATGCGCGGTACCGAGGTGGTGCTGCCGACCCGGGTGCTGGAGCCGGGTATTCACGAGGTGGGTGGCCACCGCCTGCGGCTGCTGGCGCTGGGCGGGCATACCGGTGCCGACCTGGCGATTCTGGATGAAAACACCGGCGTGCTGTTCGCCGGCGACCTGGTGTTCCACGAGCGCGCGCTGACCACGCCCAACAGCCCGGGGCTGGAGGTGTGGCTGAAGGACCTGGACACCTTGCAAGCGCTGCCCTGGAAGCAGCTGGTACCCGGTCACGGACCGCTGGCCAGCGATGCCCGGCCGTTTGCGCAGATGCGTGATTACCTGGGCTGGCTGGATGGGTTGATGCGTGACGGCGCGGTGCGTGGCGATGACATGGCCGAGATGATCCGCAGCCCGATACCCGAGCGGTTTGCCGATATCAGCCTGACCCGATACGAGCTGATTCGCAGTGTCAGCCACCTGTACCCCCGCTACGAACGCCAACAGCTGCGGCGCGTGGACAGCAAGGGCTGACACGGTCCTTGTAGGAGCGGCCTTGTGTCGCGAAAGGGCTGCAAGGCAGCCCCGGCAATTTCAGCCATGGGCACAAATCCTGGGGCCGCTTCGCGCCCCTTTCGTGACACAAGGCCGCTCCTACAGGGGGCCGCGCAAGTTCACTGATACCAAGGAACTAGAAAATTCCGCACTGCGGGCAATTGTTGGCAAGCAGGTCGGGACCAAGAATTCCCGACACACCGGGAAGTTTTCCCGGATACAACAAAAAAACCAAAGGTAGCCGTCATGACCCGATCCACACGTCGTCCCGTGTTCGCCTTGAGCCTGGTGCTCAGCGCCATGCTGCTTGCCGGTGCAGCCCACGCCGCTGTCAGCAATGAAGAAATTCTCCAGGACCCGAAGAACCCGCAGCAGATCGTGACCAATGGCCTGGGCGTGCAGGGCCAGCGCTACAGCCCGCTGAACCTGCTCAATACCGACAACGTCAAGGACCTGCGGCCGGTCTGGGCGTTTTCCTTCGGTGGTGAGAAGCAGCGCGGCCAGCAGGCCCAGCCGCTGGTCAAGGACGGGGTGATGTACCTGACCGGCTCCTACTCGCGGGTGTTCGCCGTGGACGCCCGTACCGGCAAGAAGCTGTGGCAATACGATGCGCGCCTGCCCGATGACATTCGCCCGTGCTGCGACGTGATCAACCGCGGCGTGGCGCTGTACGGCAACCTGGTGTTCTTCGGCACCCTCGATGCCAAGCTGGTGGCGCTGAACAAGGACACTGGCAAGGTGGTATGGAGCAAGAAGGTGGCCGACCACAAGGAAGGCTACTCCATCAGCGCCGCGCCAATGATCGTCAACGGCAAGCTGATCACCGGCGTTGCCGGCGGCGAGTTTGGCGTGGTGGGCAAGATCCAGGCCTACAACCCGGAAAACGGCGAGCTGCTGTGGATGCGCCCGACCGTGGAAGGGCACATGGGCTACGTGTACAAGGACGGCAAGGCGATCGAAAACGGCATTTCCGGCGGCGAGGCAGGCAAGACCTGGCCCGGCGACCTGTGGAAGACCGGTGGTGCGGCGCCTTGGCTGGGCGGTTACTACGACCCGGAAACCAACCTGATCCTGTTCGGCACCGGCAACCCGGCACCGTGGAACTCGCACCTGCGCCCGGGCGACAACCTGTATTCCTCGTCGCGCCTGGCCCTGAACCCCGACGATGGCACCATCAAGTGGCACTTCCAGAGCACGCCGCACGACGGCTGGGACTTCGACGGCGTCAACGAGCTGATCTCGTTCAACTACAAGGACGGCGGCAAGGAGGTCAAGGCCGCCGCCACCGCTGACCGCAACGGCTTCTTCTACGTGCTGGACCGCACCAACGGCAAGTTCATCCGCGGCTTCCCCTTCGTCGACAAGATCACCTGGGCCACCGGCCTGGACAAGGACGGCCGGCCGATCTACAACGAGGCCAGCCGGCCGGGGGCGCCGGGTAGCGAGGCCAAGGGCAGCTCGGTGTTCGTGGCGCCGGCGTTCCTCGGTGCCAAGAACTGGATGCCGATGGCCTACAACAAGGACACCGGGCTGTTCTACGTGCCGTCCAACGAGTGGGGCATGGACATCTGGAACGAAGGCATCGCCTACAAGAAGGGCGCGGCGTTCCTTGGCGCCGGCTTCACCATCAAGCCGCTCAACGAAGACTACATCGGCGTGCTGCGCGCCATCGACCCGGTCAGCGGCAAGGAAGTATGGCGCCACAAGAACTTCGCGCCGCTGTGGGGCGGGGTGCTGACCACCAAGGGTAACCTGGTGTTCACCGGCACGCCGGAAGGCTTCCTGCAGGCGTTCAACGCCAAGACCGGCGACAAGGTCTGGGAGTTCCAGACCGGCTCCGGCGTGCTCGGCTCGCCAGTGACCTGGGAAATGGACGGCGAACAGTACGTTTCGGTGGTTTCCGGGTGGGGCGGCGCGGTGCCGCTGTGGGGCGGCGAAGTGGCCAAGCGGGTCAAGGACTTCAACCAGGGCGGCATGCTCTGGACCTTCAAGCTGCCCAAGCAGCTGCAAACGGCAAGCGCCAGTCGCTAAGCCGATAACCCGCCGCTTGCTGCAGCAGACCCTGCGGCAAGCGGCCCTACTACCAAATGACGAGAGCCCCGCTGCCAACGATGCATTCGCCCGGCAGGCGGGGCTTTTTACCATCGGCCCATCGCCTGTCGCCGGACAGGCATCGACCCGCAGAGGCTCAGCATGATCTACGCACAACCCGGAACCCCAGGCGCCATCGTGTCCTTCAAGCCACGCTACGGCAACTTCATCAACGGTGAATTCGTGCCGCCGCTGGGCGGCCAGTATTTCACCAACAGCTCGCCGGTCAACGGCCAGCCGATTGCCGAGTTCCCGCGCTCTGGCGCCCAGGACATCGAGCAGGCCCTGGACGCCGCGCATGCCGCTGCCGAGGCCTGGGGCAAGACCTCGGTGCAGGACCGCGCCCTGGTGCTGCTGAAGATTGCCGACCGCATCGAACAGAATCTCGAAGTACTGGCCGTTACCGAAAGCTGGGACAACGGCAAGGCCGTGCGCGAAACCCTCAACGCCGATGTGCCGCTGGCGGCGGACCACTTCCGCTATTTCGCCGGCTGCATCCGCGCCCAGGAAGGCGGCGCCGCCGAGATCAACGAAGGCACCGTGGCCTACCATATCCACGAGCCGCTGGGTGTGGTCGGGCAAATCATCCCGTGGAACTTCCCGCTGCTGATGGCCGCCTGGAAGCTCGCTCCGGCCCTGGCCGCCGGCAACTGCGTGGTGCTCAAGCCGGCGGAGCAGACGCCACTGTCGATCACCATTTTCGCCGAGCTGATCGCCGACCTGCTGCCGGCAGGCGTGCTGAACATCGTCCAGGGCTTTGGCCGCGAAGCCGGTGAAGCCCTGGCCACCAGCAAGCGCATCGCCAAGATCGCCTTCACCGGTTCCACCCCGGTGGGCTCGCACATCATGAAGTGCGCGGCCGAGAACATCATCCCGTCCACCGTCGAACTGGGCGGCAAGTCGCCGAACATCTTCTTCGAAGACATCATGCAGGCCGAGCCCGCGTTCATCGAGAAGGCAGCCGAAGGCTTGGTGCTGGCGTTCTTCAACCAGGGCGAAGTGTGCACCTGCCCGTCGCGGGCGCTGATCCAGGAGTCGATCTACGAGCCGTTCATGGCCGAGGTGATGAAGAAGATCGCCAGGATTACCCGTGGCAACCCGCTGGACACCGCGACCATGGTCGGTGCCCAGGCCTCGGAGCAGCAATACGACAAGATCCTTTCCTACCTGCAGGTTGCCCGGGAGGAGGGCGCGCAGTTGCTCACCGGTGGCGCTGCCGAGCGGCTCGACGGCGACCTGGCCAGCGGTTACTACATCCAGCCGACCCTGCTCAAGGGCAACAACAAGATGCGCGTGTTCCAGGAGGAGATCTTCGGCCCGGTGGTGGGCGTGACCACCTTCAAGGACGAAGCCGAAGCCCTGGCGATCGCCAACGACAGCGAGTTTGGCCTGGGCGCGGGGCTGTGGACCCGTGACATCAACCGTGCCTACCGCATGGGCCGTGGGATCAAGGCCGGGCGCGTTTGGACCAACTGCTACCACCTGTACCCGGCGCATGCCGCGTTCGGTGGCTACAAGAAGTCCGGAGTGGGCCGCGAGACGCACAAGATGATGCTCGATCACTACCAGCAGACCAAGAACCTGCTGGTGAGCTACGACATCAACCCGTTGGGCTTCTTCTAAAACCTGGGATGGCCTCGGGGGCTGCTTTGCAGCCCATCGCAGGCAAGCCAGCTCCCACAGGTACTGCATGGACCTTGAACCTTGTGCAGTACCTGTGGGAGCTGGCTTGCCGGCGATGAGGCCAGCACAGCAACACATTACTCCTCGGCTTGTCGCTGCCTTCCTACCAACGCACCCCGCAAACCTGTCCCAAAGTAGCATTCGGCCCCGCCGCCCCTCGTGCATTAATGCCTCTACCGGAATCGCCCGGCACCAAGAAGAGGAATGCCCCATGTGGACTAAACCCGCCTTTACCGACCTGCGCATCGGCTTCGAAGTGACGATGTACTTCGCCAATCGTTGATGCCTGTCCGGCCATCACCGCGATGGCCGGTTCTTCACTGAGCAAGCCTGTTGTGAACCTGATCGATCGCGAACAAGCCCTGGCCTTGCGCAAGGGCTTTCGCCTGCGCTGGGAGCCGCGTCAGGCGTGCCATGTGCTGCTGTACCCCGAGGGCATCATCGAGCTCAATGCCAGTGCCGGCTGGGTGCTCGAGTTGCTGGACGGCCAGCGCAGCGTGGCGGCTGTCATCGACCGCCTGGCACAGCGCTTCCCCGGTGTGCCGGGGCTCGACGAGGACATCCTGGCGTTCCTGGAGGTGGCCCGTGCCAAGTACTGGATCGAATGAGCCGTGGTCACGCTTTGGTCTGGTTGCTTTCGCTACGGGATGCTTTACGCTGGCGGTTACCTTCCAGAACAATAAGAACAGGCTTACCGATGAGCCAGAGTTTCAGCCCGCTTCGCAAGTTCGTTTCACCCGAGATCATCTTTGGTGCCGGCTGCCGGCACAATGTCGCCAATTACGCCAAGACCTTCGGTGCGCGCAAGGTGCTGGTGGTCAGCGACCCCGGTGTGATTGCCGCCGGTTGGGTGGCAGACGTGGAGGCCAGCCTGCAGGCCCAGGGCATCGACTACTGCCTGTACAGCGCCGTATCACCCAACCCACGGGTCGAAGAGGTGATGCTCGGTGCCGAGATATACCGGCAGAACCACTGTGATGTGATCGTCGCGGTCGGCGGCGGCAGCCCGATGGATTGCGGCAAGGCCATCGGCATCGTGGTCGCCCACGGGCGCAGCATCCTCGAATTCGAAGGCGTGGACATGATCCGCGTGCCCAGCCCGCCGCTGATCCTGATCCCGACCACGGCCGGCACTTCGGCGGACGTGTCGCAGTTCGTGATCATTTCCAACCAGCAGGAGCGCATGAAGTTCTCCATCGTCAGCAAGGCGGTGGTGCCGGACGTGTCGCTGATCGACCCGCAAACCACCCTGAGCATGGACCCGTTCCTGTCGGCCTGCACCGGTATCGATGCGCTGGTGCATGCCATCGAAGCCTTCGTTTCCACCGGCCACGGCCCGCTGACCGACCCCCACGCGCTGGAGGCCATGCGCCTGATCAACGGCAACCTGGTGGAAATGATCGCCAACCCCACCGATATCGCCCTGCGCGAGAAGATCATGCTGGGCAGCATGCAGGCGGGGCTGGCGTTTTCCAATGCGATCCTGGGTGCGGTCCACGCCATGTCGCACAGCCTGGGCGGGTTCCTCGACCTGCCGCATGGCCTGTGCAATGCGGTGCTGGTGGAGCACGTGGTGGCGTTCAACTACAGCTCGGCACCGGAGCGTTTCAAGGTGATTGCCGAAGTGCTGGGTATCGACTGTCGCGGCCTCAACCACCGGCAGATCTGCGCGCGCCTGGTGGAGCACCTGATCGCCCTGAAGCATGCCATCGGCTTCCACGAAACCCTGGGCCTGCATGGGGTGCGCACGGCCGATATCCCGTTCCTGTCGCAACATGCGATGGATGACCCGTGCATCCTCACCAACCCGCGTGCGTCGAGCCAGCGTGATGTCGAGGTGGTCTATGGCGAGGCCCTCTGACGAGCAGCAACGGGCGCTGGCCGGGCTGCTGGGGCTGGGCGACCACTCGGCGCGCAAGAGCCATTACCCGGAGCTGGCGGCGCGCCTGGACGAACTGGAGGCCGAACGCAACCGCTACAAGTGGCTGTTCGAAAACGCCGTGCACGGGATTTTCCAGGCCAGCCTGCAAGACGGCATGCGTGCCGCCAACCCGGCGTTGGCACGCATGCTGGGTTACGACAACCCGCAAGCGTTGCTGTTTCCGCTGACGGACCTTGCCGCCAACCTGTTTGTCGGCGGGGCCGAAGAGTTGCACGCCATCACCGCGACCCTCGCCCGTGAACGCAGCCTGCACGGCTATGAAACCCGCTTGCGGCGCAAGGATGGCAGCCACCTCGATGTGCTGATGAACCTGTTGCTCAAGCCCGGCCAGGAAGGGCTGGTGGAAGGGTTTGTCGCCGACATTACCGAACGCAAGCTGGCCCAGCAGCGCCTGCAGCAACTGAATGACGAACTCGAGCAACGGGTGGCCGCCCGCACCGATGAACTGCTGGAGGCCAACCGCAACCTGCAACAGCAGATTGCCGAGCGCAAACAGATTGCCCGCGCCCTGCGCGATGCCCGCGACGCTGCGGAAACCGCCAACCGCAGCAAGGACAAGTACCTCGCTGCCGCCAGCCATGACCTGCTGCAACCGCTGAATGCCGCGCGGCTGCTGATCTCGACCTTGCGCGAAAGGCCATTGCCAGACGCGGAAAAGGTGCTGGTGGAGCGTACCCACCAGGCCCTGGAGGGTGCCGAAGACCTGCTGACCGACCTGCTGGACATTTCCCGGCTCGACCAGGCGGCGGTCAAGCCGGACGTGGCGCTGTACCGCCTCGACGAACTGTTCGGGCCACTCGTCTCGGAGTTTCGCACGGTGGCCGATGCGGCAGGCCTGAAGCTGCGCGCGCGCATTGGCGACTACGCCATCAGTACCGACCTGCGGCTGATGACGCGTATCCTGCGCAACTTTCTCAGCAACGCCTGCCGTTATACCGACGAGGGCAGGATCCTGCTGGGGGCCAGGCGCCGCGGCGATCACTTGCGCCTGGAGGTGTGGGATACCGGGCGGGGCATCGCGGCGGATCGGCTGCAGGCCATCTTCCTCGAGTTCAACCAACTGGACGTAGGCCGCGCCGCTGACCGCAAGGGCGTGGGCCTGGGGCTGGCCATCGTCGAGCGGATCGCCAAGATTCTCGGCTACCGCATCGAGGTGCGTTCGTGGCCGGGGCGTGGCTCGATGTTCAGCATCGACGTGCCGATCGGCGAATCCATGCCGCTGCCTATCCACCAGGCCGCGCCGCAGCCGGGCGCCGGCAACCCGTTGCCGGGCCGCCGCCTGCTGGTACTGGACAACGAAGTGAGCATCCTCGAGAGCATGGGCGCGCTGCTCGGGCAGTGGGGCTGCGAAGTGGTTACCGCGACCGACCAGGCCGGGGCCTTGCTGGCCTTGCAGGGGCGGGCACCGGAATTGATCCTGGCGGACTTTCACCTGGACCACGGTGTTGTCGGCTGCGAGGTGGTCAGGCACTTGCGTGAACATTTCGGCGCCGCCATTCCCGCGGTGATCATCACTGCCGACCGCAGTGATCAGTGCCGACGCTCCTTGAACAAGCTCGGTGCGCCGTTGCTGAACAAGCCCGTCAAACCGGGGAAGTTGCGTGCGGTATTGAGCCAGTTGCTGGGCTGAAGCCCCAACCCCGCGGCCTTGCGCGACAGATAACTGAATTTGCAAGCGATCCTCGTACCCTGTGGGAGCGGCTTTAGCCGCGAAGAATCCAACGCGGTGCATGGCACCGGCTGCGCCGGTGTTCGCGGCTAAAGCCGCTCCCACAGGGGCCCTGCTAATTCAATGAGTCATGTGCAGTTCTATGAGAGCAGCCTTGTGCTGCTCCTACAGGGGTTCGCGCAGTGCCAGGGTGGCTGTTCCCGAAATGGGACGCTGTGTTGCGGATGTCAGCCTGTCACGGCTCTGCCTGGCTGGTTATCTTACCGGGGCGCCATTGTTTGGGCGAAGTCATACCAAACGCATCCAACCCGAGTAAGGAAAACATCATGGCCTTTCAATACAAGCGACTGGACAAGAATAACGCCGCCGTACTGCTGGTGGATCACCAGACGGGTTTGCTCTCTTTGGTAAGGGATATCGAACCCGACCGTTTCAAGAACAATGTGCTGGCCCTGTCGGACCTGGCCAAGTACTTCAAGTTGCCGACCATCCTCACCACCAGCTTCGAGAACGGCCCAAATGGCCCGCTGGTGCCCGAACTCAAGGAGCAGTTCCCTGACGCGCCGTACATCGCGCGCCCGGGCAACATCAATGCCTGGGACAACGAAGACTTCGTCAAGGCGGTCAAGGCCACCGGCAAGAAGCAACTGATCATCGCCGGTGTGGTGACCGAGGTTTGCGTGGCCTTCCCGGCACTGTCGGCCCTGGAGGAAGGCTTCGATGTGTTCGTGGTCACCGATGCCTCCGGTACCTTCAACGAACTGACCCGTGATTCGGCCTGGCGCCGGATGGAAGCCGCCGGCGCGCAGCTGATGACCTGGTTCGGCGTGGCCTGCGAGCTGCACCGCGACTGGCGCAACGACATCGAAGGCCTGGGCACGCTGTTTTCCAACCACATCCCGGACTACCGTAACCTGATGACCAGCTTCAGCAAGCTGTCGAAGTAATCCGGCCGGGGCGCCATGCGCGTGCATGGCTCCCCGATCGCTGGTGTCACACATCAGTTTTGTGCCGCCGGTGCCTGCGCCTCGAGCAGGGCGGTACCCAACCTGTCGTCAGTTAATCTGCTTATATATCTTACGGTTGCTCGACTCGCGCACTTGAACGGTAATGTGGGTGTGCTCGCGGATGCGCAGAGACGCCTCCAGCTCATGAATCAACCCGGCCCGGAATGCCATGCGCCCATGCGCGGCTCCCTGGCCGTGTCCCGAGGTGCCGGATGGCTCCACTGATTTCCTATTTCAAGATGGCCTTGAACCCTGGCCGTGGGGTGCTGTTCTTCGCGCTGCGTACCATCGTTGCAGGCCTGTTGTGCCTCTACCTGGCGTTCATCTTCGACCTGGAACAACCGAAGTGGGCGCTGATGACCGTGATCATCATCAGCCTGCCGTTGGCCGGCATGACCCTCAAGCGCAGTTTCGCCCAGGTACTGGGCACTGCAGCGGGGGCGGCCATGGCGGTGGTGATCATGGCCTTGTTCCCCCAGGCGCCAATGCCTTTCATCGTCTGCCTGGCCCTGTGGCTGGCGTTCTGCACGGCGGGCGGCACGCTGCTGCGCTATACAGACTCGCATGCCTTCGTCCTCAGCGGGTTTACCGCCGTGGTGGTCGCGATGCTGGCCGTGCCGGAACCGGACGGCATCCTCCTGCTGGCCATCACCCGGTTGACCGAAACCCTGCTGGCGGTGGCCTGCGTGGCCGTGGTCAGTTTGTTGAGCGCGCGCCCACAGGCAGTGGCGCAGGGCTACTTCAGCAAGGTCGATAGCCTGGTCAAGCTGATCGCCCGGCACGCCGCCGAGGTGGTGCGCAGCGAAGAGGACGAAGCCGCGCTGCACCAGCGGCAGGCGCAACTGATCAGCGAGATCAGTGCGCTGGAAGGCCTGCGCCGCCATCTCTATTTCGATGCGCCGCACCTGCGCAACGCCGATGGGCTGGTGCAGCTGCTGGCCAACCAACTGGTGCTGCTGGTGTCGCGCCTGCTGGTATTGCGCCAACAGCGCGAGTTGATCAAGCAGCACTGGCAAGGGCCGTTGCCAGAAGAAATCCAGCTGTTGCGCCAGGACGAGCTGGACAACCTGGAGGCACTGGCCCGTGACGGCGTGAAGTTGTCGGCGCAGCGCCGCGAAGCGATCCACCACCTGTACCAGCGCTTCGACGCCGCCGCTGACCGGGTCGAGTTTCTCGACGAGCCCTTGCCCCCGCGCATGCGCTCGCTGGCCTGGGCCCTGCGCTGGGAGCAGGCGCGCCTGCTGCAGCAGCTGAATGAACTGATCGAGCTCAACGAGGCGATCCAGCAGGGCAGGGGCGCCAGTTGCCCCCATGCCCAAGGGCAGGCCAGCGCGCTGCATCTGGACTTCCGCCTGGCCGGCATGAACGCCGTGCGGGCCTTCCTGGCGCTGTTTCTCGCCGGTTGGTTGTGGATCGAAACGGCCTGGGACGGCGCGCGTTCCGGGGTGATCCTGATCGGTGTCATGTGCTCGCTGATGGCGACGCTGCCGCGGCCGTTGCTGGCCAGCCAGAACTACAACCGTGGCCTGCTGGTCGCGCTGCTGTTGTCAGCCGTGTACCAGTTTGCCCTGCTGCCGATGTTCACCGATTTCGAAATGCTTGCCGTGTGCCTGGTGCCGTTGCTGTACCTGGCGGCCGTCGGCCTGGCCAGCCCCATGACCGCGGGCATCGGCATGGGCATCGGGTTGATCAGCCTGTTGATGATCGGGCCGCAGAATGTCGGCGCCTACCACAACAGTGCCATGCAGTGGTTCGAGTTTGCCGGCGGCTATGCGGCGGCTGGCGGGCTGGCGATGGTGGTGTTCGCCCTGGTGTTCCCGTTCAACCCGCAAAAGCGCATGGCCCGGCTGTTCCGCCAGACCCGCGAGGATGTGCATGAGTACGTGACGGCACCTGCCAGCGTGGCGCGTCAGTTCGATTTCGAGAGCCGCATGCTGGACCGCCTGTCGGCGATGATCGGCCTGTTGCCCGCCGCCACTGATGCGCGCTCCCG
Organism: Pseudomonas sp. B23(2017); assembly: GCF_002113725.1. Classification (NCBI taxonomy): domain Bacteria; kingdom Pseudomonadati; phylum Pseudomonadota; class Gammaproteobacteria; order Pseudomonadales; family Pseudomonadaceae; genus Pseudomonas; species Pseudomonas sp. B23(2017). The sequence continues at coordinate 50,309 of NZ_NEJM01000009.1, forward strand.
GGAGTTGTTCGATTGCAGCCTGGTGTGCCCGGCGTTGGCCATTGCGCTGGGCCAGGCGCATGCCCAGTGCGTCAACCTCACGGTGTTGCCTGAAGGCACGAGGGCGCGTTTGCGCCTAGGGTTGCAGGAGATGGCAGATCTGATCGGTGCACGCCGGCGGGTGGATGTGGACGGGCTGTTGCGCGAGCTGGCCGAGCTTGCCGAAACCCTCGATGCGCTGCACCAGGCACAAGCCGAGGCGGGCCGCGAGACGCTGCGGCAGTTGTTCATCCTGCGGGTCGCGCTATCGGTTGCCGGCCAGCTGCTGCAGCGCTATCGACCGGTGCTGGCAGCGCAGACGTTGCCTGAGGAGGAGGGCGCCTATGCCCGTTGATTTCGAGTTTGGCGGGGTCTACCTGCCGCCGATTGCCCAGGCGTTGTTGCTGGGGTTGCTGTTGTTCCTGGTGCTGGACGCCCTGTTGCGGCGCAGTGGCGTGCTGGCGCGTGTGTGGCACCCGGCGCTGTTGCAGGGCGCCTTGTATGCCGCGATCTGCGCGGCGCTGGTGTTGTCGATGGGAGCGAGTGCCTGAATATGCCTGTGTTGAAACCTGTTCTTGCCAAGGCCGTGACCCTGGCGGTGCTGGCGCTTGCGGTGGTGCTGGGCTGGTTTGCCTGGGACTACTACACCCGTGCGCCCTGGACCCGTGATGCCCGTGTGCGGGCCGATGTGGTGACCCTGTCGGCCGAGGTGGCAGGGCGCATCATCGAGCTGCCGGTGCAGGACAACCAGTTCGTCAGGCAGGGCGACCTGCTGCTGCAGATCGACCCGGCGCGCTACGAGCTGGCCGTGCTGCATGCCGTGCGAGCCGTCGAAGTCGCGCGTGCGGCGCTGGGGCAATCGCAGGCCGCCATCGTCGCCAACGAGGCGCAGCTCAAGCAGCGGCGCAGCGAAGAGCAACGCCGACGCAAGCTGCAATCGATGTCGGCAATCTCTGCCGAAGAATGGGAAAAGGCCGGCACCGACGTGGCCGTGGCCCAGGCCGACCTGCTGCGCGAACAGTCCAACCTCGGCCTGGCACAGGCCAACGTGCAACTCGCCGAGGCCACGCTGCAGCAGGCCCGGCTCGACCTGGAACGCACCCGGGTCAGCGCCCCGGTCAGCGGTTACGTGACCAACCTGCTGACCCGCCAGGGCGACTATGCCCAGCCGGGCATGCCGCTGCTGGCGCTGGTCGACAGTTCGTCGTTCCACGTCAGTGGCTATTTCGAGGAAACCAAGTTGCCGAAAATCAAGGTGGGCAGCCGTGCGCGCATCGCCCTGATGAGTGGCGAGGTGCTGGAGGGCACGGTAGAGAGCATTGCCTATGCCATTACCGACCGCGAGAACCAGCCGGGCAACCGCCTGCTGGCCAACGTCAACCCGAGCTACACCTGGGTCAAGCTTGCCCAGCGGATCCCGGTACGGCTGCGCCTGGAGCGCAGTGCCGATGCGCCACCCTTGCGTGCGGGGACCACTGCCACCGTGACCATTCTCGAATAGCTGGGGGTGGGCGATGAGCATGATGTTCGATTTGAATGAGCTGTACCTGTATACCAAGGTGGTCGAGTGTGGCGGTTTCGCATCGGCCGGGCGCGCGCTCGGCCTGCCCAAGTCGCGGCTGAGCCGGCGAGTCGCCAATCTGGAGGACCGCCTGGGAGTGCGCCTGATCCAGCGCTCCACCCGGCAGTTCGCGGTCACCGAAGTGGGGCTGGAGTACTACCATCACTGTATGTCGATGGTCGATCGGGCATTTGCTGCCGAGGACGCTATCCAGCGCAGCCGCGCCGTGCCCAGCGGCATTGTCCGGCTGGCCTGCAGCACCTCGCTGCTGGATGCACGGCTGGCGCCGATGCTTGGGCAGTTCATGGTGCAATGCCCGGCGGTGGAGTTGCTGGTGAAGAGCTACAACCGGCGGGTCGATGTGATCGGCGAGGGCTTCGACCTGGTCCTGAGCGTGCGCCATCAACCGCTGGAAAGCAGCGAGCTGGTGATGCGCAAACTGGCACAGAGCCGCCAGTGCCTGGTGGCTTCGCCCGGCTTGCTGGCGCAGTACGACCGCCCTCTGCAGCCTGCCGACCTGTTTGAACTGCCCAGCCTTGGCTGGGGGGCGAATGTTCAGGAGTACGTCTGGGACCTGGACGGCCCCGAAGGCGGGGTGGCGTCCATTCGCTTCCGCCCACGGTTGGTCTCCGACGATATCGCGGTGCTGTACCAGGGCGCGCTCGCGGGCGTGGGCGTGGTGCTGCTGCCAGCGGATATGGTGAAGGATGACCTGGCCGCCGGGCGTTTGCTGAACGTGCTGGAGAGCTGGGTACCCAGGATGGGCGAGGTAATCGCCCTGTTTCCTTCGCGGCGGGGGCTGACGCCTGCGGTGCGGGAGTTGATCGACTTTCTTGCGGTGGCGTTCGAGCGGTCGGCGTAGCGCCTTTGACCGGGCGCAGCGTTCACCAGGCAGAACGCTGCGGCGCATTTCATCACCTACCGTCCGTTGCGTCGTGCACCTATCATTCAAGCTTTGCAGCCTGTGCAGCAGGGTGGCCACAGGCAATCGTCAATCAGGAGTTTCAATGTCAGAGCGAGCAATCCGCGCTTCGTTTGCAGGCGTGGCGTACCAGGTGAACGTGACAGATGGCCTGCACCAGTGGGCCAGCGATGTTGATGCGGCGGCAGGCGGCGGGGATGTCGGGCCGTCACCCCATGGGCTGTTGCTGTCATCCCTTGGCGCCTGCACTTCCATCACGGTTGCCATGTACGCACAGCGCAAGGAAATGCCGCTGCAAGCCATCGATGTGGATATCCGCATCGAGCAGGAACAACTGGGGCGCGAACCTCGGATCCAGATCGCTCGTGACATTCGCTTGAGCGGGCCGCTGAGCGAAGAGCAACGCACGCGCTTGCTGGAAGTTGCCAATGCCTGCCCCATTCACAAGGTGTTGAGCGGCGAAATCATCATCGCCAGCAAGCTGGTTGGATGAGGCCAGGCGCAGCGTTGCGCCTGCCAGCTGCCGGTAGAGGAGCAGCACATGAGTACACACGAGACCCACAGTGAGCTGTCGCTGTCCAGGGATTGCCCGATCAGCGACGGCGTGCGGGCGATCCAGCGGATCACCTCGCGTAGTGCCGAAGTTGGCGGTGGCATCCCTGTCAGCCGGCTGTTGCCGTCGCGCCAGCGGCGGATGATTGGCGCCTGGTGCTTCCTGGACCACGCCGGCCCGGCGATCTTCGCGTCGGAAAATGGCTTGCGTGTCGGGCCGCACCCGCACATCGGCCTGCAAACCTTTACCTGGATGCTCGAGGGCGAAGTGCTGCACCGCGACAGCTTGGGTAACACCCAGGTGATTCGCCCGGGCGAGGTTAACCTGATGACCGCGGGCTACGGAATCACCCATAGCGAGGAGTCGCTCCCGGGGCAGGACCGGCTGCATGCCGTGCAGCTGTGGATTGCACTGCCCGAGGCCGCGCGTGAGCGCCCGCCGGCTTTCACCCACCACGCCGGCTTGCCGCGCTGGCAGTCGGATGGCTTGTGCCTGACGCTGCTGGCCGGGGCATATGGGGCCTACAAGGCACCCACCTGCATCTTCTCGCCATTGCTGGGGCTGGACCTGGCTGCCGATGTAGCGGTGGACGCCAGGCTTGAGCTCGATACCCGCTTCGAATACGGCGTGCTGCCGCTGACCGGCGAATGGCGCATCAACGGTGAGGACTACAGCGCCAATGAGCTGGCCTACCTGGGCCGTGGCCTGGATGTGCTCGATCTGCAGGCTGCGGCCGGCGCGCGTGCCATCTTGCTGGGCGGCTTGCCATTCGAGGAAGAGATCTTCCTGTGGTGGAACTTCGTCGGCCACAGCAAGGCCGAGATCGTCCAGGCCCAGCGCGAGTGGGAGCAGGGCAGTGCCAGGTTCGGCGAGGTGGTTGGCTTTGACGGGCCGCGCCTGACTGCGCCAACCATCCCTTGGCGGGCATGAGGTGCACGACGATGGCGACCCTCGACGCGAATCGGCGCCTGCTGCTTTGCCCGTTGGGGCTTGGCCTGGTGCTTGCGGCGCCTGCCCAGGCCGACAACGCCCTGGGCCAGAAGGACAACATCTTCACCGGTGTCAATGACCGGCAGGCCGTGGAACTGGGCATCCCGCCCGGGCTGGTCGAAGGCGCGCGCCTGGATGCGCTGGTGAGGAACTACTATTTCCAGCGCGATAACCACTCTGACCTGGTACCCCGCGACCCGACCGAATGGGCCCAGGGTTTTCTGTTTTCGTTCCGCTCGGGCTTCACCGATACGCCTGTCGGGTTGGGCGTGGATGCGCACGCCTTCCTCGGCATCAAGCTCGATGGCGGCGGTGGAAGTGGCGGCGCTGGCTTGCTCCCGCTGGACTCATCGCTCAAGCCGGGTGACACGTTTTCCAGTGCCGGCGCGGCGCTCAAGCTGAGGTACCTCGACACCTTGGTGAAGGCCGGCGACCAATTGGTCGAGAACCCGGTGGTGGCGAGCGGCACAAGCCGCCTGTTCCCGCAGACGTATCGTGGCGTCACCCTGAAGAACCATGGCATCGACGACCTGTGGCTGGATGCCGGGTTCGTGGAATCTACCCGGCTGCGCAACCAGAGCGGCCACTCCCACCTGGTCACCGCCTATGGCGCGCGCAACAGCGCGGGTGTGGCGGCGGACCGCGAAAGCCCTCATACCGGCTGGCTTGGCGCGGTGTATGGCCGGCCGCAAGGGTTGCAGCTGACCGTTTATGGCGGCCAGCTGGAAGACATCTGGAATCAGTATTACCTGGGGGTTTCGCAGGTGTTTCGGGTCAATGATGCGCTGCTGCTCAAACCCTACCTGCACTACTTCAAGACCCGGGACCAAGGGCGCAGCCAGCTGGGTGACATCGATAACGACACCTACAGCGCCGGCATCTCGGCGACAGCCTATGGCCAGACCCTGACCCTGGGCTTGCAGAAGGTCGACGGCCGAACGCCGTTCGACTACATCACGCAGAACGACCGTGTCTTCCTTTACCTGAGCAACTCCCAGCAATTTGCCGATTTCAACGGCCCCGGTGAAAAGTCCTGGCGCCTGCAGTACGAAACCAGCCTGGCGCCGCTGGGGGCGCCTGCGCTGCAGTTCATCGCGGCCTATACCCGGGGCGAGGCCGACCTCACCCGTGTCGACCCAGCAAGCGTCGGTTATGGCTATATCTACAACCCGGACGGCAAGCACGCCAAGCACTGGGAACGCGACCTTGCCCTCAAGTACCAGGTCCCAGCCGGCCCGGCGAAGGACCTGTCGCTGACCCTGCGCTGGGCAACGCACCGCGAGGGTGATGGCTATACCGCGCCCGGCAATACCCGCGGCAACTCCAGTGCCGATGAGTACCGCCTGATCGTCGATTACCCGATCAGCCTGTTCTGATTGCGTGATGTGCGTTGGCGACGACGCACAGGCCCGCTGAAGGGATGATGCTTGGTCATGCAAGCCCGCTCTCCTAGAACTGCACATAACTCGTTGAATTAGCAGGGCCCCTGTGGGAGCGGCTTTAGCCGCGAACACCGGCGCAGCCGGTGCCATGCAGCGCGTTGGATTCTTCGCGGCTAAAGCCGCTCCCACAGGGTGACGCGGATTGCTTGCGAATTCAGTTCTCTACGCGACAGCGCAGCCGAACTTGTGGGAGCGGGCGTGCCCGCGAAGGGCCGCAAGGCGGCCCCGGCCTGACATCGGCCAGGCGCCGACATAGCGCCGGTCATTCCCAAATATGTTCGGCCAGAAAGTCGATCAGGCTGCGCACTGAGGGCAACAGGCCGCGGCGGGAAGGGAACACCGCATGGACGATGCCGCAGCGCGGTTCCCATTGCGGGTTGAGCTCCACCAAGCGGCCGTTCTCCAGGTCCTGGTCAACCACCATGAACGGCAATTGCACGATGCCTACACCGTCAAGCGCCGCCTGCCGCAGTGCGCTCATGTCATCGGTGATGTAGCGCGGCGTGTGGCGGATTTCGGCATGCGCGCCGTCGGGCCCTTCAAGTTGCCAGATGTGGTCCCTGGGTGGCCCCCAATCCAGGCTCGGCTGCTCACCCAGCTGCTCTGGTTCGACGGGCAGCTGCAGCGCCAGCCGCTCCACCAGCGAGGGGCTTGCGACCAGCCGCTGCGGGCTCCTGGCCAGTGTGCGCATGACCAGGTCGCTGTCCTCCAGCGGCGGGAAGCGCACCCGCAGCGCCAGGTCGAGGCCTTCGCCCAATACATCCACACGGCGGTTGGTGGGTTCCAGGTGCACCTTCACTTTCGGGTTTTCGGCCATGAATCGACTGACCAGCCCGCCAACCCGGTAATGCAGCAGGGTTGTCGGGCAGCTCATGCGGACGGTGCCCTGGGGCTCGGCGCGGGTGCGCTCGACCACCCATCGGGCCGCTTCCGCTTCCACCAGCATGGCCCTGCAATGCTGGAAGAACTCCTGGCCCGTCTCGGTCACCGAAAAGTGTCGGGTGGAACGCTGGAGCAGGCGTACGCCCAGGCGCTCCTCCAGCTGCAGGACGCGCCGGCTGAGTGTCGATTTCGGGATGTTCAGTGCCCGCCCGGCCGGCGCGAAACCGCCGTGCTCGACGACTTGGGCGAAGTAATACAGATCGTTCAGGTCTTCCATGTTCGATCGTTCACCAGATGGAACTCTGTGGCCAATCTATCAGCTCTAGCGCATGCAGGGTGAGAGCACTAACGTTTCCAGATTGGCGTTGAAACATGAATGCCCACAGGAGATTTGGATGAGGCCTTATAGAAAGTCCGCTGCACTGTTGTCGCTGGCGACGACACTGGGCAGCGCAGAAGTCGTGGCCGATGCTGTCAGCCTGCCGCCGTTGCCGCTGGGCAACACCAGCTTCCTGGATGGGGTCGTACGGCCAGGCATGCTGTTCGAACTGCCGATCCAGCACTATCGCGCCCAGGACGCCACGGACAGCCACGGCAGTGCGGTGCCGGGGCGTCAGAAAGTGCACAGCACCACGGTGCTGCCGCACCTGGCCTACATCACCGAGCACAAGCTGCTGGGCGCCAACTACGGTATGGAAGTGCTGTTGCCGCTGGTGCACCTGGAAGTCGATATCGACAACGGCCCGGACGGTTCACGCACGCGCCAGGGCGACCTGATCTTCAGCCCGTTGCTCCTGCAATGGGCGCCGGTGCAACTGTTCGGGCGCCCGTACTGGCAGCGTTTGAACCTGGTAATCACCGCGCCCACCGGGGATTACGACCGTGATGCCAGCATCAACGTCGGCAGCAACGTTTGGGTGGTCAGCCCGCATTACGCCTTTACCTGGGAGCTGACCGACCGGCTCGAGGTCAGTGGGCGCCTTCATTACGCCTGGTCGAGCCGCAACGAAGACCCTGCCAGGCGATTGCAGGCCGACGACATCCAGCCCGGCGAGGCGGTGCACAGCAACTTCTCGGTGTCTTACACAATCTCCGATGCCTGGCGGGTGGGCCTTGCCGGTTATCACCTGGAGCAGATATCGGCCGACCGGATCGACGGCCACCGGCAGTCAGCGTCCAAGGAGCGCGTGCTGGCCCTGGGGCCTGGCGTGATGTACACCAGAGGCAAGCAGGCGTTCTACGCCAACTTCTATGTAGAGCAAGGTGCAAGGAACCGATCCGAGGGCAATCAGCTGACGTTGCGCTACCTGTTGCCCTTCTAGATCGGCACTGGTACGCCCGAATGAAAACCTGTGGGAGCGGGCAAGCCCGCGAAGGGCCGCAAAGCGGCCCCAATTGCCTAAACGACCGGCATTAGGCTACAGCCCGACTGCGTCAGCAACGGTAGGCGATACGCGCAGCTTGCAGAACCGCGCCTGGCGCAAGGCTTGCGCTGTACCTGTGGGAGCGGCTTCAGCCGCGAACACCGGCCAAGCCGGTGCCAGACACCGCGGTTGCGCAATGCCTCACTGCACCTCGCACGCTTCCTGCGAAGGCACACCGTAGGACACGTAGTACGCCAACCCCACGAAGATCGCCCCACCCACCGCATTCCCCAGGAACACGGCCACCAGGTTCTCCACCAACTGCCCCCAGCTCAGGTAGCCGGCAAAGATCGCTGCGGGAATCAGGAACATGTTGGCAACCACGTGCTGGAAACCGATGGCGACGAACGCCATGATCGGGAACCAGATGCCGAGAATCTTGCCGCTCATTTCACGGCTGGCATACGACAGCCACACTGCCAGGCACACCAGCCAGTTGCAGCCGATTCCGGACACGAAGGCGTGGAGGAAGTCGGCGTTGGTCTTGCTGGTCGCAGCCGCCAACATCTTGTTCAGGTAGGCCCCCTCGGTCAGGCCCAGCAGGTGCCCGAAGCACCCGGCAACGAACAGTGCACCCAACAGGTTGGCGACGGTCACCAGCAGCCAGTTGCGCGCCACGGCGCCTGGGCCGATACGCCGGGCGAACATCGCCAAGGGCAGGCTCATCATGTTGCCGGTGAGCAGTTCGCCACCGGCCAGGATCACCAGGATCAGGCCGATGGGAAATACCGCGGCGCCCAGCAGTGTGCCGAACGAGGCCCACTGTATCGGGATCATAGTGCTGACGTGGATAGCCAGGAGAAACCCCAGCGAAATGAATGCACCTGCGAGAAACCCCAGGACCAGTGTCGCATGGGTGGATAGATGGGCTTTTTTGACGCCGCTCTCGATGACGAGCTCGGTGATACGGGTGGGGCTGTTGACGGACATTTTGCAAACTCGAACACAGTGACGGCGACGCAACTGGCAGGCACGCCGTGGTGGGGCTTGATCAGTACGGGGTAGGCTGCGCAGCTGGCGCAAAGGTGTAACGCGCACCTTTGGGCCAGCGGCGAAGAGGGCGGCAAGCTACATGAGGCAATTTGACGCGGTCAAATCGATGGAATGGATGAGCTGATAGACCGCGTCGATGAGGCCCGCAGGTCAGCGCGCGTAGATCAGCTTCCCGGCAAACCAGGTCTGCAGCACTTGGGTATCGCGCAGCGTTTCGGCATCGACGTCGAGCACGTCGCGGTCAAGCACGATCATGTCGGCTTGCTTGCCGACCTTGAGCGAACCGATCTGCTGCTCCAGGCGCATGGTGCGGGCGGCGTTGAGTGTATAGGCCTGGAACATCACCTGGCGGTCGATGGCTTCAGCAGCGTTGAGCACACCTTTGGGCCCCTTGCGGCTGATGGCCTGGTAGATCGCCTGCCAAGGGTCCGGTGTGGTGATCGGCCAGTCGCTGGCGCCGGCAAGGGTGGCGCCATGCTTGAGCAGCGAACGGGCCGGGAAGGTGTGCATGAAGGCCATGGCGTTCACGTACGGCTTGACCAGCTCCATGTTCGATTGGTCGGCGCTGGCCCAGTACAGCTGCATTGCTGCAATCACGTCAAGCTGCTTGAAACGGGCGTATTCCGTGGGGTTGACCATCTGCAAGTGGGTGATGGAATGGGGGATGCCGCTGTGGCGATCACGCCGTGCCTGCTCGATGCCGTTGAGCGCCTCGCGCACGGCGCGGTCGCCGATGGCATGCACGTGCACCAGCCAGCCACGGGCGTCGGCGGCACTGACCAGCTCGCCAAAGTGCTTCGGGTCCAGCAGCAGTTCGCCGTGCTTGCCAGAGTTGCTGTAGGGCTCGAGCATCGCCGCCGTTTGCGCTGGCGCTTCGGCAACGCCGTCGGCAAACACCTTGATGCCTGGCAGGGTGAGGTTGTGCACGCCGAGAAATTGCCGGCGTACCTTGTCCAGTTCGTCCAGGTCGGCAGGGCGTGCCCTGGAATCGGCCATCAGCAGGGCGGCGACGTGGGCGGTCAGCTCGCCGCGCGCGGAGAGGTCCTTGTACACCGGCAGCACGCCCAGCGAATGGTTGTTCACATCGGCCCCCGGCAGCTCGTTGGCCAGCGGGTCCATCCAGCCGGTGACGCCCAGCTGCTTGTAATGGTCAAGGGCCATGCGCCCGGCGCTCAGCAGGGTGGCGTGGGGCAGCGCGGGCAGCAGGTCGGTCACCGGGTAGTAGCTGGCATCGGCGAGGAAACCGTTTGGGGTTCCGTCCGGGTGTTGGCCGATGGTGTTGCGTGCCTCGGCAGGCAGGGCAGCGATGGTGTCGGCATCGATTGCGGCGCGCTTGAGCATGGCCTGGTTGGCCCAGCCGGTGTGCATGTCGTTGGCGGCGAACAGGATCGGTTGCTCGGCCCATTCGCCGTGGTTGAAGCGCTGTTCCAGCGCCGGAATGTCATTCCAGTAGGTGCCCGGTACACCACCGACGACAAGGAACTCGCCGCGCACGGCCTTGCCGTCGCTGCGCCACTGGCGCAGGCGCCGTTCCAGTTCGTCCAGGGCAACCTGCTCGCCGGCGAGGTCGGCCAGCACCAGTTGCAGGCCACCCTTTATGGCATGCGAGTGGGCATCGAGCATGCCCGGCATCAGCACCTTGCCACCCAGGTCGATGACCCGGGTGCCTTCGGCCCTAAGGCGTAGCACGGCCTGATCTGAACCTACCGCGACGATTTTCTCGCCCTCGACAGCCACGGCCTGCTGCAAGGGCTGGCCGGGCTCGGCGGTGTAGACCTTGGCGTTGTGCAGGATCAGGTCCACTGCCGCGAAACCCGGCATGCAGGTGCAGGCCAGGCCGGCGCTGATTGCCATCTTCAGGAGCTGCTTCATGCTGTGCCTCGTTGTTGTCGTGATGGCGCCGCAGCCTAGCCAGGGGGGCCAGGGCGGATAAAGGCGAGGGCAGGCACAACTTTTTTCGTGATGAGGAAAGAATCCCGAGCCCGTATTTGCCAGGCTGCAAGCAGCGGACCTTGCCGTGCCTATTCAAATCGCCGGCATTTGCGGGTTTGATAGGAGGGGCAGATACTCGCCACCCTCGCATCACTCCCACCGTTTGTGCCGAACAGGAAGAAACCATGGACAAGATGATGGCCCTGACCATCTTCGTCGCTGCCGCCGAACACGGCAGCTTCAGCCGTGCGGCCGAGCAGCTGGGCAAGACGCCGTCTGCCATCACCAAGGCTGTTGCGCACCTGGAGAGCGAACTGGGCGTGCGCCTGTTCGAACGCACCACCCGGCGCATGGCGCTGACCGAGGCCGGTACCTTGTACCTGGAAGGCGCGCGCCAGGCGTTGATGCACCTGCAACGGGTGACCGAGGAAGTGGAGCAGTTGCAGCACGCGCTGCGCGGTACCCTGCGCATTACCGCGCCACCGTCGTTCGGCCCCGCGTTTCTCAACCAGGTGTGTTGCCGCTTCATGCGCGAGCACCCGCAGGTGCGCCTGGAGGTCAACCTCAACGATGCCAACGAAGACCTGATCGATGGCGGCTACGACCTGTCGCTGCGCGACGGCCCCACCGACCAGCCGGAGCTGATCGCCCAGCCGCTGATCGAGAACCGCGTGATCCTTTGCGCCAGCCCTGCCTACCTGGCCCGACACGGCGAGGCGATCACTCTGGAGAACTATGCCCAACACGACTGGCTGCTGTTGCGCCACCCGCTGCTCAACCGCAGCTTCTGGTGGATCGAACACGGCGGCCAGACGCTGCGTGTGCGTCAGCCCACCCCTCGACTGGTGAGCGATAACTTCGACTTCCTGCTGGCCTGCCTGCTCGATGGGCAGGGCTTGCAGTTCGTACCCACCTGGTGTGCCGCCCCCTACCTGGCCAACGGGCAGCTGGTGGAGGTGATGCCCGGCTACTGGCGGGCGCTGAGCGCGTTCGGCCCCTGGGTGCACGTGCTTTACCTGCCGCACCGGCGCAATACCCGCAAGGTGCAGGCGTTCATTGCCTTGCTGCATGTGCACCTGCACGGGCAGGGCGCGCAGGCGCTGGCACGGGGCTGAGTTTTTCCATCGGGGCACAAAAGTTGTGCGGGTTGTGGCGATGATCGATTGGGGGACGCCTCGTTAGGCTAGCGGTGCTTGCCTGACCACCGCGGCCTGTACCAGGAGTTCCCCGCCTTGAAGATCCACACCCATGTCAGCGACATCCGCAACCCCCTCGAGCGTGGCCACCAGATAGGTGCGCGCTTCGCCGAGCAGATCCGTACCACCACCGCACTGTACCTGGGCTTTTTCCCGCGGGTTGGCGTGCCCTTGAGTGAGGCGCAGCGCATCGGCGAAAACAGCTTGGCAGCCCTGGAAGCCTGGAGCCCGGGCCTGGCCGCTGAAGTGGTCGGCATGGCCAGCGGTGCCGAGCTGCCGCTGTGGCAGCTGGCGAGCCTGAACGCCCGCACTGAAGTACTGGCGGCCCGAACCCGCCACAGCGAATGCTCCACCACCGTGCATGCACCCCGTGGCGCACGTGCGCCGCAGACCCTGCAGACCTGGGATTGGCATGACAGCCTGTGCCCCCATGGTCTGATGCTGGCGCTGCACACCGAGCGCGGCATGAACGTCAAGCTGTTCTGCGAGTTCGGCATGCTCGCCAAGCTTGGTGTGAACAGCGCGGGCCTCGGCCTGCACTTCAATATCCTCCACCACACCAGTGACAACGACAGTGGTGGTGTGCCGGTGCACGCCATCGCCCGGCGTCTGCTGGAGGAGGCCAGCAGTGTCGAGGAGGCCATCGAGCTTGCCCGTTCGGCGCGGGTCAGTGCCTCCACCGTGCTGACAGTGTTCTCCCGCCAGGACCGCAGCCCGCGCGCGGCCAGCATCGAATTGAGCCCCGCGCGCACCGCCTTGGTCCTGCCACGGGAAGACGGCTGGCTGCTGCACACCAATCACTTCCTCGACCCAGAGCTGAGCCTGGGCGAGCAGGTCGTCGACCGTGCCGATACCCAATGCCGCCTGGGCCACCTCGAGCAGGTGGTCGGCCAGATGGCCAGCGCTGACCTGCGTGCCCGGGCCGAGGCCATGTGCGGCGCCGAGGGCGACAGGGCGCCGATCTGCTTCCACCCGGACATGGCCATGCCCGATACCGAGCGCTGGGAAACCTTGCTCAGCGTCGGCATCGACACCGAACGCTGTGCCCTGCAGTACGTGGCCGGTACGCCTGTGCAACTTGCCAAAGCCGGCTTCGACACTTTCTGAGCCAACCCGGTGCCGCCAGCTCAAGGCGGCGTCGCTGAACGAGAACAACAACAATGCATGCGCAACATTCCCGCCCTGCGTCATCCCGTTCCGCCTTGCGAACCTTCTGCGTCTCCGGACTGGGGACGGCGCTGGAATTCTATGACTTCATCATCTACGGCACCGCCGCCGCACTGGTGTTTCCCCAGGTGTTCTTCCCGCAGATGGACCACCTGACAGCCACGTTGGTGGCCTTCAGCGCTTTCGGTGCGGGCTTTCTTGCCCGACCGTTGGGTGGCCTGGTGTTCGGCCACTTCGGTGACCGCATCGGCCGGCAGAAGGTACTGGTTGCCACCTTGCTGCTGATGGGCATGAGCACCTTCCTCATCGGCTGCCTGCCCGGCCATGCCAGCGTCGGTGTGGCCGCGCCGATCCTGCTGGTGCTGCTGCGCCTGGTCCAGGGCTTTGCTGCTGGCGGGGAGTGGGGTGGTGCCGCGCTGTTCGGCATCGAGTCTGCGCCACCGGGGCGGCGCGGGCTGTGGGGTAGCTTCACAAGCATGGGGATTGGCGTGGGTGGCATCCTCGGGGCTGGGGTGTTCGCCATCGTCAGCGCGGCCTTTGACGACAACCTGGTCGATTTCGCCTGGCGCATCCCGTTCTGGCTGGGCGGCAGCTTGGTGCTGATCGGCCTGTACGCGCGCCTGAAGGCGCCGGCAGCGGCCACCACGCCCGTGACCAAACCTGAACATGCACCGTTGGCCGCGGCCCTGCGCCAACGTCCGCGGCAGCTGTTGCTGTGCACCGGGATCGCCTTCGGTTACTGCACCATCGCCTACATCGGCAGCACCTTCTTCCTGACTTACGCCACACAGGTGGGCTTTGGCAGCACCGAGGCGTTGATGTTCGACCTGGCGATGTCGGTCGCCATCGTGCTGTCTGCGCCGTTGTTCGGCTACCTGTCGGACCGTTTGGGGCGGCGCACGGTGATGTGCTTTGGCGCAGTGGCAATGGCCGTGGGGCTGTTCGTGTTCTTTTCCCTGGTGGGCATGAAGAGCTTCGCCATCGCCTTGTGCGCTTACAGCCTGACCGGCCTGCTAATGGGCGCGACCCAAGGGCCTATCCCGGCCTTCCTCGGCGAGCAGTTCCCGCGCAGCATGCGCTACTCGGGTATCTCGGCCAGCTACCAGATTGGCGCCGCGCTGGGCGGCGGCACCGCATCGAGCATCGCCACGGCAATCCTGATCCTCACCAACCATGACCCGTTGGGCGTGGCGCTGTATGGTGCGGGGGCACTGGTACTGGTCGCGGTGTGCTCGCTCATGCTGCGCGAGACATCGCGGTTGAGCATGGCGCAGATCGATGAGGAGGTGCCGGGGCGCGTGGCGTCTGCGGCATTGGGCAGTCATTGAGGGTATTTGCGCTGCCTGCCATCACCCAGGACAAATTTGAGGGTGTTGGCAGGCTGAAGGCGACAGACGGGCTGCTGGCCGCGCGAAGCGATCGGAATGGGTCTGGTCTTGGCCTGACTGATGGCACTTCAGCCACGGCCACCTGCAAAACGAGATCTGCGAAACTGCGGAATAGAGCATTCAAAGTCACTTGCGAAGTTTGGATCCAGTTGTCGATAAAACTTTCCACTCGGTCAAATTACAACAACTTAGCAAACTAACTAACTTGATTTAGTGTACCGCCTGTCGGTCGTTTTGCTCGAGAAATGAACGATTTGGGCGACGCTGACTCCTATTTGCCAGCAGGTGCCTTCAATGTGATTGCACCTCGCGCCTTTCCCCCAGAACTTATGGACGTTCAACCTCATCGGCATCGCAGGGATGCTCATGGGGCTTTTTTTTTCCTGAATAGTGGAGCAATGCCATGCCCAACCGAGGCTCTTCGGGTGAGCCACCGTGTGTATTGAATAATGATCTGCTTTTTCATTTAACGATTCGAATTTGGCTTTGCCGCTGCGATTAAATCGTTCGCACGCCTATTGCAAGGTCATCTAGCGCTAACGCATTACGTGGAGAAAACGTCGTGGAGATTAATACAATTATTAGCCTGTTCGGGCAGAAAGAATCCATGGAGCTGGTGCGGTTGTCGGTGATTTACGTTCATTTACTGGCCTGTTGCATTGCCATCGGCCTGGTATTCGCCAGTGACGCCGAGATGGTCAGGAACTTGTTGAAAGGCCATAAAGAGGCCGGGCATGACAGTAAGCATATGACGAGCTTGCAGAAGTCCGTGGCCAATGCCCTGATATTCTTGTGGCTCACGGGCGCCGCAGTGATTGGAATTGACTACCTTGATAAAGGTATGAACTATTTTGCCAATCCGAAACTTCAAGCGAAGGTCATTATTGTCATGTTGCTGACCTTCAATGGCATGCTGTTGCATCGTTATGTATTGCCTGCCCTGCTCAAAGCGGGCAACTTGCTGGACCTTAATTTTGGCGTGCGGATGTTCGCACTGTTCTCCGGCGCACTGTCGGGTGTGTCCTGGTTGTATGCGGCGATGCTGGGCGTTGGCCGGCCACTGGCCTGGAAATACTCGCTGACCGAGTTGCTGCTGGCTTATCCGGTACTGATCCTGCTCGGCTTTGCCATGATGGCTGCCCTGACCCAGTGGGCACGCAACCGCAGCCAGGCCGAACCGGTTCCGGCGCCTGTCTGGCGACTGGCTGGCATTCCTACCTGATTGCCTGAGTAACGCTTCAATTACGCCGCGAACCGGGAAACCTGGTTCGCGGCGAGCTCGTTTCATGCGCAGCGTCTGGGCGGTTCGACTGGCGGTTGGTAAAGGCCCGAAGTGATGTGTCGCCTGATCTGGCCTCTTCGCGGGCGCGCCCGCTCCCACAAGGTCCCGTGCAGTTCTGTGGGAGATCGCCCAGTCCTTTGGGCTGCGCTGTCGCGTAGAGAGCTGAATCCGCAAGCAGTACGCGTACCCTGTGGGAGCGGCTTTAGCCGCGAAGAATCCAACGCGGTGCATGGCACCGGCTGCGCCGGTGTTCGCGGCTAAAGCCGCTCCCACAGAGTCCCCGTTGATTCAATGAGTTATGTGCTGTTCTCCCCATCCGCTGACGGCTCAGGCGCGAACCAATAGAAATATCGCCGGTAGCAGTTGCCCATCGTCAGGCGGCAGGCCGCCTGCATTGGTTTTTTGCGCTCGTTGCAGCGTGGTGGCGATGGTGATTTCCGTTCGCGACTCGATACTCCGCGCCACACCTCCCACCGAGCCTTCACCGAAGCCCAGCAGCGAGCAGCCGTTGTTGATGAGCACGAAGAAAACGATCACCCAGAATGGGCCGCAGTTCATGGTGCAAGCCCCAGGGTGTCGATGGCCGCGCAAGAAACGATGGAAACGCTATCGCCAAGGTCCGCTGCATCAGCGCCTTGTCTCATTGAGTTGAAAATGGGGGAGGCCATGTACCCGCTCCAGATGTTGCTTGTGGAGCTAATGGTGACGGCGCGGTGATTCAATGAAAAACGATGCTCAGTGATCCAGGATATCGATCCGCTTGATCATTGAACGTAGCGATCAGCGTCGGATTTGAACGTCGCTGCATGGTTGAGGCTCTTAATGCAAAGGACATCGTGAGGGCTCCCTTATGAGCATTGAACGCAGCATCCCTGAGCTCGAGGCCTGGTACGCCCAGTACGACGACATCAGTTACCGCCGTGAGTCGCCGGATGCCTACCACCATGAACTGCTGCGCACCGCCGAGGCTTTGCGTGACGATGGCGCCATCGATTGGGACGACTGGCTGGCACTAAAGGCATTGGCCGATGACGCCCATGTGCGTGCTCTGGAAGATGCCGTGCAGGCCCACGTCAGCGACCCCGACGCATGAAAGCGCTGAAGATTGCCACGTTCAACATCAACGGCATTCGTAGCCGGCTGCCGGCACTGCTGGCTTGGCTGGAGCGGGAAAAGCCCGACATCGCCTGCCTGCAGGAACTCAAGGCGGCGGATCAGCAGTTTCCTCGCCAGGCGCTCGAAGCGGCGGGTTATGGTTGCCTCTACCAAGGGCAGCCTTCGTGGAATGGCGTGGCCATTCTGGCGCGGGGCAGCGAACCACTGGAAGTACGTCGTGGCCTGCCTGGCATGGAGGACGACAACCAGAGCCGCTACCTCGAGGCAGCGGTGCAGGGCGTGCTGGTGGCATGCCTGTATCTGCCGAACGGCAACCCGCAACCGGGGCCGAAATTCGATTACAAGCTCCGCTGGTTCGAAAGCCTGATCGCCCATGTGAAAGGGCTGCATGACAGTGGTCATCCCGCGGTGCTGGCGGGTGATTTCAATGTGGTGCCTACCGACATGGATATCTACAACACGCGCTCCTGGATGAAGGACGCGCTGCTGCAGCCTGAATCACGTGCGTGCTACCAGAAACTGCTGAATCAAGGCTGGGTCGATGCCATTCGTCATCTGTATCCGGACGAACGCATCTATACCTTTTGGGATTATTTCCGCAACCACTGGGCCCGCAACGCCGGGTTGCGTATCGACCACCTGCTGCTCAACCCCGAGCTCGCGCCTTACCTGAAGCGGGCTGGTGTCGATGCCTGGGTGCGTAACGAACCCAAGGCCAGCGACCATGCACCAGTCTGGATCGAGCTGAGCACGCGTCGTCGGCCGTAGGGCAGTTCGAGCGAACCTTCAACTACCGGAACTACCGCTGGAGCCCGAACCACCGGAGACTCCGGTCCCGTTGCCGCGTTCCGATCCATTGCTGTCACTACCCGATCGGTCGGTAGTGCCATCGCCACCGGTATTGTCAGTATCATTGCTATCGGTGCCGCCAGAGCCCGACCCCATGGCATCCGCAGGCGTGCCGGAGCCGGTCGCTCCGCCTTGGCCGTTCATGTGCCCACTGTCATGCGGCTGCGTGCCAGGAGCACGCTGATCGTTCAGGTCGGTGGCTGCCAGCACCACAGGTGCGCTGACCCCCAGGTACAGCGCGAGCAGTAACGAATGAGGCTTCATGATCTTCATGGCGATACTCCGTTGCGGGTTGGTCACCTTCTGTTCGGCCTGCATCACTCACGGCCGTGCCGTGAAAGCGACGGAATGCTTGGAGCGCCGACATGCACGGGGGCGGTTTACCCCACGTGAATACTTTGAGGCCCGCGCTTCGATTCCTCTGGCAAGGCCGTGACCTTGATCGCGCGTATCGGTACGGCGAATTTTGCACCCACCTTCGAGAAGCGCTCGAGCAGGTGGAAATTGATCGCTTGCTGGATGTCCATGTACAGGTTGTAGCCGGGGTCCTTGACGATATACACGCACTCGAATTCCAGCGCCTCCTTGCCGAAGCCGCGCAGGTGGGCACGGTCGAAGCGCACCTGCTGCTGTGCCTTGATCGCTTCCTCGACAATGGCGGGTGCTTTCTTCACGGCCTCGGTTGGCGTGTCGTAGGACAGGCCGAACTCGAACACGATCCGTCGTTCCTGCAGGCGCTTGTAGTTCTGGATGGTGCTGCTGATCATGCTGGCGTTGGCCATGACGATCTGCTCGCCGCCCAGGCTGCGGATGCGTGTGGTCTTCAGCCCCACGTGCTCCACCGTGCCGGCCAGCGGGCCGATGACGATGAAGTCGCCCACTTCGAACGGTTTGTCGACGGCGATGGATAGCGAGGCGAACAGGTCGCCGAGGATGTTCTGCACCGCCAGTGCAACGGCGATACCGCCTACCCCCAGGCTGGCGACGAAGGCGGTGATGTTCACGCCCAGGTTGGACAGCATTGCCAGCAGCACCACTGACCACAACAGCACCCGCGCGCCCCATGCCGACAGCGTGGCCAGCGCGCTACCCTGGTTCAAACCGTCGGTGCGATGCCGGGCGAAGTAGCGACTCAGGCCCAGGCCGATGGCGCGGTTGGCCCACAGCCCGATCTGCAACGCCGCGACCACGAACCACAGGCTACCGACGCGGGTCAGCCAGCGCTCGGGCAGGTCGAGCATGCTCAGGCCCACCAGCAGCGAGGCAAGGAACAGCAGAAAATTGCTGGTCCCGGCGAGCACCTTGGCCAGCACTTGGCTGAGCGCGCCGTCACGCTCGGACCAGCGCCTGACCCGATGCAGCATGAAACTGATGGCCGCCCGCGCCACGAGGAATGTCAGCAGCGCTACCGTCAGTGCCAGCAACAAATTGAGAACGGAAACTCCGAACAGTGTGGTATCGGTGAACAAGGCGATGATGCGATCACTCATGAGACACTTGCCTCCTTGCGCAGGATTGGGTGACTGGGGGAGCGGCATTGCCGGCGAAGCAGGCAACGCCACTCGTCAGGTGAGCCTCAGCCGTCGGACTGCTCCTCTGGCGGCACCTGGCCTTCGGGCCAGTCGGGCGCTTCCTGCTCCTGTTCCTGTTCAGGCACAGGCTCGCCTGGGTTGTGGGGTACTTCGTCCACGTACGGGTCGGGTGAGTTGGGTTCGATCATGGTCTGGCTCCTCGCCGTTGGGCTTTCAGGCATGGAACCGGGCTTTCAACCCGACTCCACGGCAGTGTTTTTCTTCCAGCCTCGCAGGTTCATGGCGCACAGGCAGCCCTGGAGGAGGATCAGCGCCCAGGCTTGCGCCTGCCACCCCCAGGCGGCCCACAGCACGTTGCTGGCAATGAAGCAGCAGAAACCCAGCTTGCGCCGGCCTGGGCGCCGTGAGCCGATGCACCAGGCGGCAAGTACCGTCAGGACCATGGCGGGCCATTCAAGAAAGTCGATCCAGGCCTCCATCACGCGGCACGCTGTTCGCCCTTGAGCAGTTTCTTCTGCGCTTCCATGGCCTGGCCGAGCTCATCCAGTTCCTGCTTGCCCAGCAGCTTGCGGGCGGTCGGGAACAGCTCGCTTTCTTCCTCCTCGATATGGTGTTCCAACAGTTCCTTCATCACCTTGACCCGCCCGGCGAACTCGACGGTACCGGTCTCGGTTTGCAGCAGGTCCGGCAACACCAGCGAGTCGACGGTGCGGTGCTCTTCCTTGGCTTCGTAATACATCTTCGCTTCTTCCTTGCCGCCGGCCTGCTTGATGGCCGGGTACAGGAGCTCTTCTTCCAGGGCGGTGTGGATGCTTACTTCCTGCTTGATGCGTTCGAGCAACTCGGCGCGCTTCTTCACTGCGCGCTCAGTGGTGGAGGACAACTCCTCCAGCAGCTTCTTCACCAGCTCATGGTCCTGGATCAACAAATCGATAGCGTTCATGCAACACCTCTTAGGGGCTGGAAAAATCACGATTGCCTTCGATGGAGTAGGGCCCGCGCGCCAAGGTTCAAAGCGGATGATCAACGTACTGGTTTCGCGAAAGGCTGCACCCACAAGGAACCACGCAGGTTGCACCGGCCCGGCAGGGTCACTCCTGCGGGATGATCGAGATCTTGCCGTTGCGCTCGACGATGGCGAACTTGATCTGCCCGACGCTTTCGATGCCCTGGCTGTCCCGCGCCGATTCGAGAATGTCGTCTTCGGTCAGCCGCGCCCGCCGCATTCGGTGGTGGAGAAAGCGCCCATGATCCACGACCAGTGTCGCGTGGCCGTCGACCAGCCGGGCCAGGCGCCTGGAGTTGAGCTTGGCCAGCGAAAGGCCGACATCCAGGACGATCAGTGTGGCGATCACCAGCATGGCGTTGGTGAACGAGAAGTCCTCGCCGAGCAATGCCTGCTGGGTTGCTTCGCCGATGATCAGCAGCAGGACGAAGTCGAAGGTGGTCAAGTCTGCCAGCGAGCGCCTGCCAGCCACGCGAAACAGCAGCATCAGCGCGATGTACATGCCTGTCGCACGGAGAATGGAGTCCATGTCGCGCTCCTACGGGTAAAGAAAGGTCGAGAAATGCACTGTGCTGTCCGGGCCCGCGCTGACAACACCTTCGAGAGTACCGACGTATTCGCTGCGCAGGGTCAGGTAAAGGGTGGCGATACCCTCCTTGCTGGTGCCGAGCTGGAGCAGAAGCGACCTGCCATGGGAACGCGACACTTGCGGCTCTGGCTGCAGCGTTTCGATGCTGGCTTCGCGTAGCAGGGTCCCCCCGAGCAACAACATCACAGGCTCCCCGGCAGTACCGCGAACCGTGATGCGCAGGTTGTCGGTGGTGCCGCTGCGGCTGAGGCGCTGATACTCCACATGCACCCGGCCGTCCTCACTCATGACCTGGGCGTCACTGAGCGGACCGTTGCCGAACAACCCGGCCAGGCCCAGCAGCACGACCAGCACCAGCGCGTACCATCCCACCCGTTCGAAACGCCAGACCCGCTGCTGCATTCGCATGTCTTCTTCGACGGGGTGGTGCCTTGAAGCCAGCTCGTCTTCGTCCATGCTCGTAGCCCCTCTCGTAGCCCCTCACGTAGCCCTCAGGCGCGCTCACCGCGCAGCCAGCGTTGGTGGTAATGGGCAAGGTGCGACAACCCGTAGAGCGCGCCTTGGCGGATTACCTCCGCGCGCTCGCCAAAAAAGCGCTGGCTGCGAGTGAACACGGCCAAGGGCTCGCCGGCAAAGGCCCAGGCAAAGCACACCGTGCCCGGGGCGATGGCACCCTGCGGCTCCGGCCCGGCAACACCCGTGCTGGCGATGGCGACTGTGGCGTCGCTGTCTTTCAAAGCGCCGAGCGCCATCTCCCAGGCTACCGCCTCGCTGGTCAGGCCGTAGCGCTCGATAGTCTGCGGGCTGACGCCGAGCAGACGTTTCTTGGCACTTGGCGAGTACACCACGTAGCCGCTTTCCAGAACCTCGCCGGTCCCCGGCACTGCTGCCAGCAGCGCAACCATGGCACCGGCCGTGCAGGATTCTGCGGTGGTCAGTACCAGCTTGTGGGCCTTGAGGTAATCAAGGGCCTCGAGTACGGGGTCGGTCGTCATGGCCGGTCACTCGTGCGTTGTTTTTTGGTGGACGTGTTTCCTGCGGGATTGGTTCATTGCTTGTGTGCCACCGATCAATGGCGGGGAAAGCTTCCTGAACTTTATTCCGCTTACTGGCTTCCTCTGGGTAGGAGGGTGGTAGCGCGGGCCACGCGCTGCGCCGGAACAACCGGAGGAGAAGTGATCATGACCGAGCCTGTGACGTATTTCTGGATCGCGGTGGCGGCGATTATTGTGTTGCTCGATCTGTGGGCCATCGTCAGTGTTTTCCGCAGTGACAAGAGCGACGTGACGAAGGCGATGTGGGCACTGTTGCTGTTGGCGCTGCCCATTGTCGGCCTTGCCATCTGGGGCGTGCTTGGGCCGCGTGGAATCAAACGCGGTACCGGGCCGTCGTCGCCTGAACATAGCAAGGGGTAGGAGGGGAAATGAAGAAAGGATCGGAGACACCTCGCAGCGGAACCCAAGGTGAAGAGGAACGGGACAATGACGCGCAGCGTCCTGATGGGTCAACTGGCACGCCCCATGATTCCACTGCGCAGAAAACAGCTCGTGATGAAACGCAACGCAAGCGGTCCGCGTAACCTGTGGGAGCGGCTTTAGCCGCGAAGAATTCAACGCGGTGCATGGCACTGGCTGCGCCGGTGTTCGCGGCTAAAGCCGCTCCCACAGGTTCCCTGCTAATTCAATGAGTCATGGGCAGTTCGATCATCGCTGTATCCCCCCGAATGCATGGTCAGGTCCCAATGTACCGGCGGCAGCGCCCGGCACGAGGATGACCTTGCGGCAGTCGTCCTGCTTCTGGTCGAACAACTTGTAACCCAACGCCGCTTCTTCCAGAGCCAGACGGTGGGTGACGATGAGTTCCGGCTCCAGGCGCCCGGCCTCGATATGTTCGAGCAGTTCAGGAAGGAATTTCTGCACGTGGGTCTGGCCCATCTTGAACGTCAGGCCCTTGTCGAAGGCATCACCGAACATGAAGGCGTGGATAAAACCCGCATAGACTCCAGGCACGCTGACCACGCCGCCCCGGCGCACCGCGGCGATGCTCTGGCGCAGCGCCTTGCCGCTGCTGCCCTCGATCTTCAGCGTGGTCAGTACCGTTTCGGTGGTACTGCCCTTGGCCTCGAAACCGACCGCATCGATGACGGCGTCCACGCCGCGCATGCCTGGGGTCAGGCGGATGATGCTGTCGGCCGGATCATCATCCTGCTCGAAGTTGATCGGCACCACACCGTAGGCGTCACGAGCGAACGCCAGGCGGTAGTCATTGTCGTCGACCATGAAAATGGTCTGGGCGCCCAGCATGCGCGCGCAGGCTGCGCTCAGCAGGCCGACTGGCCCGGCACCATAGATGGCTACTGTCGAGCCGGGGCCGACCTGCGCATTGGTAACGGCCTGCCAGGCTGTTGGCAGGATATCCGAGAGGAACAGCACCTTGTCGTCCGGCAGGGCGGTAGGCACCTTGAACGGGCCGACGTTGGCCTTGGGCACCCGCACGAAATCCGCCTGGCCGCCGGGCACGCCGCCATACAGATGGCTATAGCCGAACAGTGCGGCCCCGGGCGGGATGCCTTTCTTGTTGATGATTGCACCGCGGCCGGTGTTGGTGGTTTCGCAAGCGGCAAACTGGTCGAGTTGGCAAAAGAAGCAGCTGCCGCAGGCGATCACGAAGGGAATCACTACGCGGTCACCGACCTGCAGGTTGGTCACCCCGCGGCCGGTATCTTCGACGATGCCCATGAACTCGTGGCCGAAGATATCACCCGGCTCGGTCTGTGGAATCTTGCCATGGTAGAGGTGCAGGTCGGAGCCGCAGATGGCGGTAGCGGTGACCCGGAGGATGATGTCGTCCTCGTCCTGGATGATCGGGTCGGGGACATTGTCGACCCTGACGTCCTGGGTTCCGTGGTATGTCAGTGCTCTCATTGGTTCATCTCCTGCAGAGGCGGGTCCGGGTGGTCTATGCAGGGGAAGCCAAGGGGAGAGGTAAAGTTCAGCTGGAATCATCCAGTGGCAAGTTTCAGTGCTACTGGCCCCAGCCAACGTAACGAAGTCGTTGGGGTGACATGGCATCAGCTGAAAACAGCTACCGGAGGAAACTTTAGCTGCCCTGTCAGGCTCAACCGTGCTCAAGCCGAGCGTAAAGCCATGAACAATAATCCAGCGTCGCAAACAAGCTTTGCCCCGTCGGCCACGCCAAGGCAGGTTGCGGGCTTGCTGGCATCGGCCACGTTGATGGTGCTTGCTTCGGGGGTTGCGCCGCATGACCGTGCAGATTGGTGGCTGGAAAACGTTTTGCCGCTGGCACTCCTGCTCACCTTGGCTGCAACCAGCCGCTATTGGCGCTTTTCGTGGCATGCCTACCTGGCAATCGTGATGATGCTGGCGATTCATGAGCTAGGCGCGCATTTCACCTATGCCAAGGTTCCCTATGACGCTTGGCTGCGTGCGCTTACCGATCACTCTCTGAATGCCTGGATGGGCTGGCAACGCAACCAGTTCGATCGTCTGGTGCATCTGAGCTACGGCCTTCTGTTCGTCTTGCCGATCAGGGAACTGCTCCAGCGCCAGGCCCTTTTGCGGGGCGGCTGGTTGGCGTTGTGCGCTGTTTCTTTCGTGCTTGCGACATCGGCGCTGTACGAACTGCTGGAATGGATAGGCGGCCAATACCTGGGCGATGACCGGGCACAAGCCTTTCTCGCGACCCAGCAAGACCCTTGGGATGCGCAAAAGGACATGGCCTTGGCTTTGCTCGG
The DNA here is from genome assembly GCF_002113725.1 of Pseudomonas sp. B23(2017). Taxonomy (NCBI): domain Bacteria; kingdom Pseudomonadati; phylum Pseudomonadota; class Gammaproteobacteria; order Pseudomonadales; family Pseudomonadaceae; genus Pseudomonas; species Pseudomonas sp. B23(2017). The sequence continues at coordinate 74,905 of NZ_NEJM01000009.1, forward strand.
CGCACTTTTCACCTTGTTGATCCAGTGGTTTGGGTCACGCAAGCTTTGGGGTAGAAAAGTAGTGTTTGTGGAGTAGAGGCACAGCTGACGGGGCAGGACTTATCGCTGTGTAGGAGCGGCCTTGTGTCGCGAAAGGGCTGCGAAGCAGCCCCAGGGTTTCGGTGCAGACGCATAAGTTGCTGGGGCTGCTTCGCAGCCCTTTCGCGACACAAGGCCGCTCCTACAGGGCCAGCAGGTAGCATCCAGCGCGACACTGGAAAGGCCTTTCGCAATCAGCCTGTGACCAGCGAAAATCCCTAAAGTTTCCGTTGGGAAAACAGTAACTTGGAGAATTTCTCCAAGTCGTGTCACTCGTCGGATTTCCATTGTAAGGCCCTGTGCAGAGCCTCAGGATCGCCTCCGTATCCCTCTGAGGCTTTCACATATGAAGTACTCCTCGATTCTCTTGTTGTCACTTGGCCTGCTGAGCGGCGTTGCGTCGGCAGGCGGCAATACCGAAGCAGGTATAGGTGGCGCATTGGGTGGAGTATTGGGCTCGGTAGTCGGCCAGTCGATCGGCGGCAGCACCGGCTCTGCAATCGGCGCCGGCCTGGGTGGCGCGGCCGGTGGTGCGGTGGGTGCCGACAAGCACAGCCGTGGCGAGGCGGCCATTGGCGGCGCACTGGGTGCAGCTGGCGGTAACGTGGTGGGTCGCAAGATGGGCGGCACCACTGGCAGCATGATCGGCGCAGCAGCCGGTGGCGGTGTGGGTGGTGCCTTGGGCAACCACATGGGCCGGGAATACGATGACGAGAGCGGGCATCGCTATCGTGATTATGACGACGATGACGATGATCGGGGCTGGCGCCGTCACCGCCACGACCGTGGCAATCACTACGGCTGGCGCAACAAACACCGCCACGACGACTGATCCCGCCGAGGCGGTTACGCTGTTTTCTTTACCTGCTTGGGGCCGCTTTGCGGCCCTTTCGCGACACAAGGCCGCTCCCACAAAGGCTTTGTTCCATGCGCGAGAGCGCAGCCATGAGGTAGAGGGCTGTTGTGGCCTGCCGCGCCTAGTTTGCGGGCAAGAGGATCACGAAGTTCTTTTTCATGTCTTCCAGCACAGTCCATTTGCCCTTGGCGCCCGGTTCGATGATGAACGTGTCGCCAGCGGCGAGTTTGACGGGGGCGCAACCCTCAAGCTCGATGACGCAGCATCCACTCAGGACATGGCAGAACTCCCAAACCTTGTAGTCGATGCGCCACGCTCCGGTGCTGGCTTCCCATTCTCCGGAAATGCGACCTTGCTGTTCATCGTGATAGTACTTGGACGTCAGCGTATGAGGGGTGCCTTCCACCACCTCTTCAAAAAAGGGAAGGTCGCGTATCGGTTGGATATCCAGTTCGCGGAACACGGTCAGTTTCTTGTTCATGGCTTTTTCTCGAGCACGTTTTGGTTAGGGCGATACATCAAATAGGCTTCACCGGTTACGCCCAGCATCGGGTGCGGAACGATCTGGCAGGTTTTAACAATTTGAAAACCGTGACGTTCGTAGAAGCGGCGTGCACCGTGGTTTTCTGCATAATCGATCAGGCATAGCCCATTCAGGCCCGACTCCTCGGCGCGCTGCTGGGCGTGGCGAAGAAACTGGACGCCCAGCCCCTGGCTGCGCCAGGCCTCATCCAGGGCCAGGCTGGATATGTACAAGGTGTCGGGTATTTCCATGTCGGAATAAGGCGCGAGGACCGGGTCTGTCTCGACAGGCCTGTCAGGGGTCTCGCGCAAGGCATAGCTATGCATCATGCCGATGACACGCCCTTCGAAAGTGGCCATCAGGCAGTTCTTGTAGGAAAAGTCGCCTTGTTCCCTGGCATAGCGAGACGCACCGACGCTCAGCAATGCTTCTCCAGGAGCGGCAAGCTTGCTCCATATGTAATCGGCCATGCCCTCCGATGTCAGTTGAAAGAAGCGCGCAATATCGTGCGCGTCCGAGGCTTGAGCGGGCCTGAAGTCGATAGGCATGTACAGTGCTCCCATGGGATCGGGTGGTTAGTTTTCAAGGATTACGCCTTTGGCAGGGAGGCAGGGTAGGCGGGTTGAACGGTGCCCATCATGCTGTGGGCGAACACCGTCAGCACGGTGTGCGACGCTGTCCCATGCGCAAAGACAGGTTGACGTCTGATGGCTCAGGCCTGGGGAATCGATCGTGCAGTTACCGGAGGTGGTTAGGCGAGAAACGGGCGATGTGTACGCCCATGGCGGGAGGGCCGGAAACAGAGCAGGAGGTGAACCCCGTATGGAGGTCGTATGTCACGAAAGACAGCTACCGACCCAGAGCAGACGCGAAAAAAACTGCTGTCGTGAGTGCTATGCGCACTCTGTGGGAGCGGGCGTGCCCGCGAACACCGGCGTAGCCGGTGCCAGTCTTCGCGTTTGATTCTTCGCGGGCGCGCCCGCTCCTACAAAGATTGCTGTTCGGCTCACCGGCAGCCAAGGATCGATTGTGGGCAGCTGTGGATCACCCCTTTACCTTTTCTCTTCGCTAGCCTGGAGCACCCCGGCAGCATGCCTTGGCAATGCGATAGAAATCAGGGCAGCCAGCAGAACAAACGCTGTGGAAATCCACAGGCAGGCTCCCAGCCCATAAGCCTGGAATACCCAACCGGAAAGCAGCGTACCGACCAGCCGCCCTAGCGCGTTGGACATGTAATAGAAGCCCACATCCAGCGATACCCCGTCTTCCTTGGCATAGCTGACGATCAGGTAGCTGTGCAGCGACGAATTCACGGCGAACAGCACGCCGAACAGCATCAGCCCGCCCAGCAGCACCACCTGCGCCGACCAGCCTGCCGACAGGCCCAGGGCGATAAGCGCCGGCAGCCCGGCAAGGGCAATCGCCCAGATGAAGGCTGCGCGACCGTCAGGCACATGGCCGCGTTTCTTGCCAGTGATGTGGGGCGCAAGCGACTGGACGATGCCGTAGCCGATTATCCATGCAGCCAGGAAGCCGCCGACCAGCCAGAAGTCCCAGCCAAAAGCCGTGCTCAGATATACCGGCAAAGCCACGACGAACCAGACGTCACGGGCGCCAAAGAGAAACAGCCGTGCGGCCGAGAGAATGTTGATGGCCCGGCTCTTGGACAGCATGTCGCGGAACTTCGGTTTGGCCTTGGCCTTGCCCAGGTCTTTCTTCAGCAGGATCAGGCTGCCGATCCAGATCAACGCCAGTACCGCCGCCATGGCCAGCACCGCCAGGGTGAAGCCGAGCAGGGCGAGCAGGGCACCACCAAGGAAGAAGCCCACACCCTTTAGCGCGTTTTTCGAACCGGTGAGAATGGCTACCCACTTGTACAGGGTGCCTTGCTGGCTATCCGGCACCAGAAGCTTGATGGAACTCTTGGCGCTCATCTTGTTCAGGTCCTTGGCGATGCCGGACAGCGCCTGTGCCGCCATCACCCAGGGCACTGTCAGCCAGGCTGCCGGCACCGTGAGCATCAGCAAGGCCAGCACCTGCATGCCCAGGCCGATGTTCATGGTGCGGTTGAGCCCCAGGCGGGCGCCGAGGTAGCCGCCCACCAGGTTGGTAATCACGCCGAACACCTCATAGAACAGGAACAGCGCAGCAATCTGCAGCGGCGTGTAGCCCAGCGTATGGAAGTGCAGTACCACCAACATGCGCAACGCACCGTCGGTGAGGGTGAAGGCCCAGTAGTTGCCGGTAACCAGCAGGTACTGACGCACTTGTGCAGGCAGGGCTGACAACGCCTTCATGATTGCCGGTTACTCCGCTGCGCCGACCAAGCGTGCCAGTTCAGCTGCACGGTTGGCGTAGCCCCACTCGTTGTCGTACCAGGCGTAGATCTTCACCTGGGTGCCATTGACCACCATGGTGGACAGCGCGTCGATGATCGAAGACCGTGGATCGGTGCGGTAGTCGATGGACACCAGAGGGCGTTCTTCGTAGCCCAGGATGTCCTTGAGCGGCCCTTCGGCAGCGGCTTTCAGCAGCGCATTGACCTCGTCAACCGTCGTCTCACGTTCCACCTCGAACACGCAGTCGGTGAGCGAGGCGTTGGCCAGCGGTACACGCACGGCGTGCCCATTCAGCTTGCCGCGCAGCTCGGGGAAGATCTCGGCGATTGCGGTAGCCGAACCCGTGGTGGTCGGGATCAGGCTCATGCCCGAGGCACGGGCGCGACGCAGGTCCTTGTGCGGCGTATCGAGGATGCTCTGGGTATTGGTCAGGTCGTGGATGGTGGTGATCGAGCCGTGACGGATGCCCAGGTGCTCGTGAATTACCTTGACCACCGGGGCCAGGCAATTGGTGGTGCAGGAAGCGGCGGTGACGATACGGTGTTGCGCCGGGTCGAACAGGTGCTGGTTGACGCCCATCACCACGTTCAGCGCGCCTTTCTCCTTTACTGGAGCGCAGACGACCACACGTTTGACGCCCTGATCCAGATAGGCCTGGAGCACGGCTACCGACTTCATCTTGCCGCTGGCTTCGATGACCAGATCACAGCCCGACCAGTCGGTGTCCGCGATGTTCTTGTTCGCGGTGACCTTGATGCGCTTGCCCTCGATCACCACCGAATCGCCTTCCGCCTCGGCTTCACGCTGCCAGCGGCCGTGGACCGAATCGAAGTTGATCAGGTGGGCGTGGGTCTCGGCGTCGCCGGCCGGGTCATTGATCTGGACGAATTCGAATTCCGGCCAGCCCCAGGACGCGCGCAGCGCCAGGCGACCGATACGACCAAACCCATTGATGCCTACTTTGATTGCCATGGTCTTGTTCTCGAGTTGTGACTTCAGATGGATCGTTGATTGACACGCCTGGACAGTTCCTCGGCCGACTCCTTGCGCTCGGAGTAGCGGTCGACGAGGTAGTCGGCGCGGTCGCGCAACAGCAGGGTGAACTTCACCAGCTCTTCCATGACATCGACGACACGGTCGTAGTACGGGGACGGTTTCATGCGGCCCGTTTCGTCGAACTCCAGGTAGGCCTTGGGTACGGACGACTGGTTGGGGATGGTGAACATGCGCATCCAGCGGCCAAGTACGCGCAACTGGTTGACCACGTTGAACGACTGCGAACCGCCGCATACCTGCATGACCGCGAGGGTCTTGCCCTGGGTCGGCCGTACGGCGCCCATGCTCAGGGGAATCCAGTCGATCTGCGACTTGAACACACCAGTCATCGCGCCATGACGTTCCGGGGAGCACCAGACCATGCCTTCCGACCACAGCACCAGGTCGCGCAGCTGCTTGACCATCGGATGGTCATCCGGCGCGTCATCCGCCAATGGCAGGCCGGACGGGTTGAAGATTCGCGTCTCGGCACCGAAGTGCTCCAGCAGGCGGGCGGCTTCTTCGGTCAGCAGGCGGCTGAAGGAGCGTTCGCGGGTCGAGCCGTACAGCAGCAAGATGCGAGGCTTGTGGGTGGACTGCTGCTCGATCGCCAGTTTCTCGGCTGTCGGCAGATCGACCAGGTCGTTGTCGATGTTGGGAATGGGGTGTTCGGTCATGGTTTCACTCCTGGGACAAGGCGCCAGATGGCTGATCGAACCAGCGACGCTTCAGCCACCAGGCCACGCCAACCAGCGAGATCAGTACCGGCACTTCCACCAAGGGCCCGATGACGGTGGCAAACGCGACCGGCGAGGCGAGGCCGAAGGTGGCGATGGCCACCGCAATGGCCAGTTCGAAATTGTTGCTTGCCGCAGTGAAGGCCAGCGCAGTGGTGCGGGGGTAGTCGGCCTCCAGCAGCTTGCCCATCCAGAAGCTGATGAAGAACATCACCACGAAATAGATGGTCAGCGGGATGGCGATGCGCAGCACGTCCAGCGGCAGTTGCAGCACCATGTCGCCTTTCAGGCTGAACATGGCAACGATGGTCAGCAGCAACGCCACGAGGGTCAGCGGGCTGATTTTCGGAATGAAGTGCTTCTGGTACCAGGTGGCGCCTTTACGGCTGATCAGGGTCTTGCGGGTCAGGAAACCGGCCAGGAACGGGATACCCAGGTAGATCAGCACCGATTGGGCTATTTCGAGGAAGCTGGTCTCGATGACGCTACCTTCCAGGCCGAACAGTGGCGGCAGCAGGCCCAGGAAGATCCAGGCGTACACGCTGAAGAACAGAATCTGGAAAATGCTGTTGAAGGCGACCAGGCCGGCCACGTACTGGTTATTGCCGCCGGCGATCTGGTTCCATACCAGCACCATGGCGATGCAACGCGCCAGGCCGATGAGTATCAGGCCGGTCATGTACTCGGGCTTGTCGGAAAGGAACACTACTGCCAGCCCGAACATCAGCACCGGGCCGATCACCCAGTTCTGGATCAGCGACAGGGCGAGGATGCGCTTGTCCTTGAAGACCTGTGGCAACTCCTCGTATTTCACCTTCATCAATGGCGGGTACATCATGACGATCAGGCCGATTGCGATGGGGATGTTCGTCGAGCCCACCGACAGACTGTGCAGCCACGCTGGCAACTCCTGGAACAGGCTGCCGAGAGCGATCCCCAGGCCCATGGCCAGGAAGATCCAGACCGTCAGGTAGCGGTCGAGGAATGAAAGCCGGCTTTTGCTCATGGTGTTTCTCCCTGAACGTCGGAGCGTTCCGATGATCGCCAGCTCGGCCTTGAGCCGGGCGGCATCCGGTTGTTCGAAAGGCAATGCGAGAAATGCCTTTTTCTCGGCAGTGGTCAGCAGCAGGCAGCGACGCGCTGAGGGCGGTCACCCATGGTGTCCAGTCGTTTGGCGCTGGTGCCCAACCATTCGCGATTGGCTTCCAGCGTGGTTACCAGGACATCGCGTACCCAGGCGGGCAGTTCTGGATGAAGGCGGTAGTAAACCCATTGGCCCTGCCTGCGGTCTTCAAGCAGGCCGCAGGTGCGCAGTTGTGCGAGGTGGCGAGAAACCTTGGGTTGGCTTTCTTCCAGGGCGCAGATCAGTTCACAGACGCACAGCTCTTCCTCACGAGTGATCAGCAGCATCATCCGAATGCGGTTCTCGTCGGCGAGGCATTTGAAGACCTGGGTCGGGGTCAGCGAGTCAGTCATGGGTGTTCTCGGTGCGGGCAGCTGGTGCCTATGGCGGGGTATTCAACGTATATGTTTTTTCGAATATACGGATTTTCGAATGTATTGCAAGGCCGCCGGATCTGTTCTGCGCACCTTGTGAAAGCAACGGCCTTGCTCAATTCCCAAAGCTGGCGCGATCCCTGTGGGAGCGGCCTTGTGTCGCGAAAGGGCTGCAAAGCAGCCCCAGCAATTTCAACTGTTGCGCATCAAACCTGGGGCCGCTTTGCGGCCCTTTCGCGACACAAGGCCGTTCCCACAGGGTCCCTGTCAACTTGATGAGGCACGGTAGCGTTCTGTCGATCAAGGCTGTGCAAATACGTTTAACATGCTCCAGGCCCGCCCCCATCGTTGAAAGAGATTCGCATGGAGTTACGTCAGCTTCGCTATTTCCTGAGTGTTCTGGAGTACGGCAGCCTTGGCAGGGCTGCGGTCGAGCTAGGGGTTGGCGCCTCGGCACTGAGCCAGCAGTTGTCGAAGCTGGAGAGCGAGGTGAGTACCCGGCTTTTGACACGTTCGAGCACCGGCGTCGCGCCGACGGCGGCTGGGCTGGCCTTCGAATACCATGCGCGCCTGGCGCTTCGTCAGGCGGAGCATGCTGTCCTGGCGGCACAAAGTGGTCGCATGAGCGGCTATGCCAGCGTGGGGCTGGCCCCGACCACTGCATCGATCCTTGGCTTGGCGTTGATCGACAGGATGCGCGAACGCTATCCCGACATCCGGCTGCACCTGGTGGAAATGCTGTCTGGTTATCTGATGAACCAACTCAATGCCCGGCACCTCGACCTGGCGGTGCTGTTCCAGGCAGAGACGGGGCCGCGGCTGGAGGTACGGGCGCTTCTGACGGAGCGGCTGTTCGTGCTGGTTCCCGCGCCACTGGTCAAGGATGGCTGGGGCGAGTCGCTCACGTTGCAACAGATCGCGACGCTGCCGTTGGTTATGCCAAGCACTCAACACGGTCTGCGAACGACGTTGCGCTCGATTTTCGAGCGGGCAGGGCTGGAGGCCAGCATCGTCATGGAAGTCGATGGTTTGTCGCTGTTGATGGATTGCGTGTGTGCGGGCCATGCCGCCACCATCCAGCCCGGCGCGACGGTGGCCCGGGCGCATCAGGCGGGCCTGCGCGTGTTTGCCATCGATGAAGCACAGGCGCAGCGTCGCAACGTAATTGTCAGCCTGACCGATGACGAGCTCTCGCCGGCAGCGTTGGCAACACGAATCGTACTGCAGGAGGTCGCCCGGGATCTGGTGGAACAGGGCCGATGGCCTGGGGCCCGGCTGCTTTGACCCGGATTCTGGGTACGCTCATCCAGCCCCTTTAGAAAAACTGAATGCCTCCCCTCGACGATCGCGTTTCGCGCCCTCCAGGCTCTCATTAAAGTCCCTTGTCACGAGGAGCAGCCGAACATTCGGCTCTTCGTGATCTGGAGGCGAAATGATCGATGTGCTAGTCATCGGAGGGGGCAATGCCGCCCTCTGTGCCGCGCTGATGGCGCGAGAGGCCGGAGCCAGCGTGCTGCTGCTCGAGGCCGCACCCCGCGCCTGGCGTGGTGGCAACTCACAACACACGCGTAACCTGCGGTGCATGCATGATGGCCCCCAGGACGTACTGCTCGAGGCGTACCCGGAAGAGGAGTTCTGGCAGGACCTGCTGAAGGTCACCGGTGGCCAGACCAACGAAAAGCTTGCGCGCCTGGTGATTCGCGCATCCTCCAGCTGCCGTGGGTGGATGCGCCGGCATGGCGTGCATTTCCAGCCCTCATTGTCTGGTGCGCTGCACACCGCACGGACCAATGCCTTCTTCATGGGCGGCGGCAAGGCGCTGGTCAATGCCTACTTCCGCAGCGCCGAAAACCTTGGCGTACAGATACGCTACGACACACCGGTAGCCGACATTGAACTGCGGGACGGACGCTTCGTTGCGGCCCATGTGCCGGCACGCGAGGTTCAGGGGCGACACCTGCCCGCCGAGCGCATCGAGGCGCGTACCTGTGTGCTTGCCGCCGGTGGTTTCGAGTCCAACCGCCAATGGTTGCGCGAGGCGTGGGGGCAGAACGAGCGAGGGGAGTGGCCTTCGGACAACTTCCTTATCCGTGGTACGCGTTTCAATGATGGTGTGCTGTTGCGCCGCATGATCGAACAGGGCGCCGACACGATTGGCGACCCGACCCAGGCACATATGGTGGCGATCGATGCCCGCGCACCGCTATACGACGGCGGCATCTGCACGCGCATCGATTGTGTGTCGCTGGGCGTGGTGGTCAACCGCGATGGCCAGCGCTTCTACGATGAAGGCGAGGATTTCTGGCCCAAGCGCTATGCCATCTGGGGGCGCCTGGTGGCGCATCAGCCAGGGCAGGAGGGGTTTTCGATCATCGACCGGAAAGCCCTCGGGCGCTTCATGCCACCGGTTTTCCCGGGCGCCACCGCCGATAGCCTTGAGGTGTTGGCCGGCCTGCTCGGTTTGCCTGTGCAGGCCTTCCTCGAAACCGTGCATGCCTACAACCGAGCCTGCCAGGTGGGCACTTTCGACCACACCCGGCTGGACGACTGCCACACCGTTGGCCTGGAACCGGTGAAAAGCCACTGGGCGCGCCCGATCGATACACCTCCCTACTACGGCTACCCGCTGCGCCCTGGCGTGACTTTCACCTACCTGGGGCTGCGCACCGATGAAACCGCCGCCGTCCATTTCGACGGGCGTCCCAGCCCGAACCTGTTCGTTGCCGGTGAAATGATGGCGGGCAATGTACTGGGCAAGGGCTACACCGCAGGTGTCGGCATGTCCATCGGCACCGCTTTCGGCCGTATCGCCGGGACCAGCGCCGCTGCAGCGGCGGGTTACGAACATCCAGAAAAAGAGAATCGCCATGACTGCGCAACTGCCTGAACCACGCCAGCCTGATGCGGCCGGGGCGGCCCTCGAACTGATCCCGGTGTTGAACGTCGAGGAGCGGGAAGTGGACCGGCAAATGCGGATATGCAACGCCTGTCGCTACTGCGAGAGCTTTTGCGCAGTTTTCCCGGCAATGACCCGCAGGCTGGAGTTCGGCAAGGCCGACATCCATTACCTGGCCAACCTGTGCCACAACTGCGGCGCTTGCCTGCATGCCTGCCAGTACGCTCAGCCCCACGAATTCGCCGTCAACGTGCCGCAGGCGATGGCCAAGGTGCGCGGGCAGACCTACGCCGAGTACGCATGGCCGGCCCTGTTCGGCCGGCTGTATCGGCACAACGGCGCCTATGTTGCCAGTGCCTTGGCAGTGGCCTTGTCGCTGTTCCTGCTGCTGGCGTTGTGGGTCAATGGCACGCTGCTACCTGGTCGGCTGGCGGGCAATTTCTATGCGGTCTTCCCGCACAACACCCTGGCGCTGATGTTCGGTAGCGTCTTTGTCGCTGCAGGCTTGGCTCTGGCGGTGGCGGTACGTCGCTTCTGGCGTTCGGTCTCGCCTGCCGAGGCGCTGGCGCAACCGGCAAAAGGGGCTGTGCTTGAGGCATCAAGCGCGGCCTTGACCCTGAAATACCTGGACGGCGGGCACGGCCAAGGTTGCAACAACGCCGATGATCGCTACACGCTCTGGCGCCGTCGCTTCCATCACTTCACCTTCTACGGCTTCATGCTGTGCTTTGCCGCCACGGTGGTCGCCACCGGGTATCACTATCTGCTGGGCCAGCAGGCGCCGTACCCGCTGCTGAGCGCACCGGTGTTGCTCGGAACCCTGGGCGGAATTGGCTTGATTGTCGGGCCGGCCGGGTTGCTGGCGCTGAACCTGCGCAGGGCGCCGGAGCAGGGCGATGTGGCCCAGCGCCCCATGGACCGGGCCTTCATCCTGCTTCTGCTGTTGGTCAGCGCCACAGGCCTTGCCCTGCTGGGGCTGCGTGATACCGCAGCGATGGCGATCGTGCTGGCGCTTCACCTGGGGACGGTGATGGCGCTGTTCATCACGCTGCCCTATGGCAAGTTTGCCCATGGCCTGTTCCGCAGCGCGGCACTGCTCAAGTTTGCAATCGAGAAGCGCCGCCCCAACAAGCTGGGCCTGGGCGGGGAGTGAACCATGAACTCAGCCCGTATTTCCCCCGCGCCGTGCCGAGCCGGAAGCAAGGCATTTCGTTCAGCGGTTGGGCCACTTGTCCAGCAGGATCGACACGAACTTCTCCGCTGCCGGCGACAGCGACGCCCCTCTGCGGTAGACCAAACCAAGGGTACGGGTTACCTGGGGTTCGATCAGCGGCACGCTGACCAGCGTCGGGTGGTCGGCGCTGGGCATGGCCAGGCTGGGCATGGCCGACACGCCCAGCCCGGCCTCGACCATGCCCAGCGAGGTGGACAGGTGCTGAACCTCGTAGAACCACTTGGGCCGCAGGTTGAGACCGGACAGGGCATGGTCCAGCAGCATCCGGTTACCGCTAAGCCGGCCTACGCCAATCAGGCGGTAGTCGGCCAGTTCTGTCCAGGTGACGGCTTCACGGTTCGCCAGCTTGTGGTCCCTGCGGCAGGCCAGGACGAAATGTTCCTGTACCAGGGAGACGAACTCGATGTCCGGGTGCTGGCCGCTCATCATGTTGATGCCGAAATCGGCTTCACCGCGCAGTACGGCTTCGAGCCCGTCGTTGGCACTGAGGTCCAGCAGACGAATGCGGATCTTGGGGTATTGCTCGTTGTAGTCACGGATCACCGACGGCAGGAAATAGAACGCTGCAGTCGGAATACAGGCGAGGGTTACCTGACCGGTCTGTCGTTCTGCGAGTTCGCGAATGCTCAGGATCGAGTCTTCGAAGTCATCCAGCAGGCGCCTTGCCTTGGGCAGGAAGTCCCGCCCGACGCTGGTCAGGCTGACGCGACGAGTAGTGCGTTCCAGCAACGAAGTGCCCAAGCCTTCCTCGAGCTTCTTGATCCGCCGGCTCAAGGCGGGCTGCGACAGGTGCAACGCTTCTGCGGCTTCGTGGAAGCTGCCGAGTTCGGCGATTTTCACGAAAGATCGTATGTCTTGCAGCTCATATTCCATCTCGGATCGCTCTTGGCAGTCAGTTCTGAATTGATGCTTGGATCGCAATAATAGCTACGATATTTGCATTGGATTGATTTATCCATCCCTGTCAATCTTTTGTCCACAGCATCAATGATGTCCATTGATCAACAAGAGTGCGAAATCATGCAACGAATTCCTTGCGTACTCATGCGCGGTGGCACCTCCAAGGGCCCCTTTTTCCACGCATGGGACCTTCCTGCCAATGTGGTCGAACGCGACGAATTGCTGATCAACCTGATGGGTTCCGGGCATGAACTGGAAATCGACGGCATCGGTGGCGGTAGCCCGCAGACCAGCAAGGTAGCGATTGTCAGCCCCTCGCTGCATGCCGACGCCGACGTCGACTACCTGTTCGTGCAGGTCATGGTCGCCCAGCGCCGGGTCGATACCGCGCCCAACTGCGGCAACATGCTGTGCGCCGTTGGCCCGTTCGCCATCGAGCAAGGTCTTGTCGAAGGTCAGGACGGCAAGACGCTGGTGCGTATTCGCAACCTCAACACCGGCACTTTCGTCAATTCGCTGGTGGAAACCCCCGGCGGCATCGTGCGCTATGAAGGCCGCACGGCGATCGATGGCGTACCGGGCACTGCCGCTCCGGTGCACCTGACCTTCCTCGATGCGGTCGGCAGCAAGACCGGCAAGCTGTTCCCGACTGGCAAGGCCAAGGATGTGATCGACGGCGTTGCGGTCACCTGCATCGACATGGCCATGCCGATGATGGTGGTGGAGGCCAGCCAGCTGGGCGTCACCGGCTCGGAATCCCCGGCCGAACTCGACGCCAACGGCGAACTGCTCGAGCGCCTCGAGGCGTTGCGGCTGAAAGCCGGCAAGGCCATGGGCCTGGGTGATGTCAGCGGTATGGTCATCCCCAAGCCTGTTCTGGTGTCCAAGCCCCGTTATGACGGCACGTTGCAGGTCCGCTACTTCATGCCGCACAACTGCCACCGCGCCTTGGCCATCACCGGAGCGATAGGGCTGGCGACTGCCTGCGTCAGCCCAGGTACGGTGATCGGCGAACTGCTGGGCGAGGGCGCCGAGCAACTGGCCGAGGTACGCCTGGAACACCCAAGCGGCGGTATCGATGTCGCGCTGTCACGCAGCGGCGCCGATGGCAAGACGATTCAGGCCTCTGTGGTGCGAACCGCCCGGCGGCTGTTCTCAGGCTTCGTTTACGCGCCTACATTCCGCAGGTTGGCGGGGTAGGCCCAGGCGGTAGTCCAGACCTGTACATTCGCAACAAGCGCATCCGCACAATTTCAACAATGGGTGATGCCTCATGAGACTCGCCAAATCGCTGTACTTCCAGATCCTCTGCGCCGTCCTGCTGGGCGTGGTGGTCGGTCACTTCTGGGCGCAACAGGCCGTTGCGCTCAAGCCCCTGGGTGATGCGTTCATCAAGCTGATCAAGATGATGATCGCGCCGGTGGTCTTCTGCACCATCGTCACCGGTATCGCCGGGATGACCGACAAGCGCTCCCTCGGGCGTTTGATGAGCAAGACCTTGCTGCTGTTCCTGGTATTGACCGTCATCAGCCTGATGATCGGCCTGGCAGCGGTTTACCTGTTCCGCCCAGGTGTCGGCATGAACATCGACCCTGCCACGCTAAGCACCGCGGGGCTCGGCCAGTACGCCGCGTCTGCGGCAAAGCTCAGCGTGGTCGACTTCTTCATGCACATCATTCCCGACACCTTCATCGGGGCGTTCAACAAGGGCGAAGTGTTGCCGGTGCTGTTCATCGCGGTGCTCAGCGGTTTTGCCCTGTCGTCCATGGGCGAGAAGGGCAAGCCGGTACTCGATGTGCTGGAATCTGCCTCGACCATGGTGTTTCGCATCTTTGGCTACCTGATGCGCTTCGCCCCGGTCGGTGCCTTCGGTGCGCTGGCCTTTACCGTCGGGCAGTACGGCGTGACGTCCCTGGGGGCACTGGCCAAGCTGGTCGGTACGCTCTACATCGCCTGTGCGTTCTTCGTGCTGGTGGTGCTCGGTGGTATCTGCCGTGCCCATGGTTTCAGCCTGTGGAAGCTGCTGCGCTATTTCCGCGAGGAGTTTCTGGTGGTGCTCGGCACCTCGTCCACCGAGCCCGTGCTGCCACGCATGCTGGAGAAACTGGAGAAATTGGGCTGCAAGAAAGGCGTGGTCGGGTTGGTATTGCCAACCGGTTACTCCTTCAACCTCGACGGTACAGCCATCTACCTGTCGTTGGCGGCAGTCTTCATCGCTCAAGCCTGCAACATCGACCTGAGCCTGGGCCAGACGGTGACGATGCTGGCGATCATGCTGTTGTCGTCAAAAGGCGCAGCGGGTGTGACCGGCAGTGGCTTCGTTGCACTGGCTTCGACCTTGACCGTGATTCACGACATTCCGTTGGCAGGGCTTGCCTTGCTGATCGGCATCGATCGCTTCATGTCCGAGGCGCGTGCCCTGACCAGCCTGGCCAGCAACGCCGTGGCCACCGTGGTCATCTCGCTGTCGGAGAATGCCTGTGAACGGGAAACCTTGCTGCGCCGCCTGAACGGCATTCCGGCTGCACCGGACGAGGCGGATATTGCGCAGGCCGACTGGTCTGCCGAGCCTCGGCATCACAGCTGAAAGCCTCTTCCATCTCCCATTGTTGACTTAAAATTCCACTCAGCATCCTGGCGATGCCGAGTGGGGTAGGGGGCCGTCTGCCTTGCCGATGGCCGCAATAGAATAAAAACAAGAGAAAAGACCATGCTCGCACTCCTGGGCCTGATCATGGTGGTGACCTTCACCTACCTGATCATGAGCAAACGCCTGTCGCCAATCGTTGCGCTCACCGTGGTACCCATTGTCTTCGCTGTGATCGGTGGCTTCGCCCCCGAACTGGGCAAGATGATGCTCGATGGCTTGAAAATGGTGGCGCCCTCGGCAGCGCTGTTGCTGTTCGCCATCCTGTTCTTCGGCCTGATGATCGATGCCGGCCTGTTCGACCCGCTGATCCGCAAGATCCTCAAGCGCGTCAATGGCGACCCGGTCAAGATCGCCATCGGTACCGCGCTGCTGTCGCTGCTGGTGGCGCTCGACGGTGACGGCACCACCACCTACATGATTACCTGCGCGGCCATGCTGCCGCTGTACAAGCGCATCGGCATGAACCCGATGATCCTGGCCACGGTATCCATGCTGTCGTTGAGCATCATGAGTGGCATGAGCCCTTGGGGTGGGCCGGCCACCCGGGCCATTGCCGCGCTCGGGCTGGATGCGACCGAGTACTTCATACCGATGCTGCCGACCGTGATCGGCGGTGCGGCCTGGGTGGTGTTCACCGCCTTCCTGCTGGGCCGTGCCGAGCGCCGACGCATCGGCAACATTGCCCTGGAGTCGGGTGGCGGCAACTGCTACATCAACGAAATCCTCGGCGACAACCCGCACAAGCGCCCACGCCTGGCGTATGTGAACCTGGTGCTGGTGATTGCCGTCATGACGGCGCTGGTGATGGGCGTCATGCACTCTGCTCTGTTGTTCATGATCGGTTTCGTCGCAGCGCTGATGATCAACTACCCGCAACTGGATCTGCAGAAAGAGCGCATCCTCGCCCACTCCGGCAACGCCATGACAGTGGTACTGCTGGTATTCGCCGCAGGCATCTTCGCGGGGATCTTCTCGGGCACCAAGATGGTCGATGCACTGGCGCAGACCCTGGTCGACTGGATTCCCGAGGCTTGGAGCCACTGGTTCCCGCTGGTGGTGGCGCTGACCAGCATGCCGCTGACCTTCGTACTGTCCAACGACGCTTACTACTTTGGCGTGGTGCCGATCCTTGCCAACGCTGCGGCCGCCTACGGCATCGACCCGGTTGAAATCGCCCGCGCCTCGGTGCTGGGGCAGCCGGTGCACCTGATGAGCCCGCTGGTGGCCTCGACCTTGCTGCTGGTGGGCATGGTCGATCGCGACATCGGCGACTTCCAGAAGGCCACCGTGAAATGGGCGGTGCTGACATCACTGGTCATCACCGCACTGGCCTTGGTCACGGGTGCCTTGTCCTTCTTCGTCTGATCTGCCTCGGGCGCTGCTGGCGCCCACCTCATCCAAGAACAACAACAGAGTATCGAAAATGTCCCGAACTGTTTTCCGTGGGGCCACCTGTGGCCTGCTCTGCGGCTGGCTGCCTGTGGCCGGCGCTGCCGGATTCATCGACGACGGCAAGCTCAAGCTGCAGCTGCGCAACGTTTACTTCAACGAAAACTTCCGCGACGAACAAGGCATGAGCGCCCGCGCTGCTGCAACTGCAAAGAGCGAGCGTGTGGAATGGGCACAGGGTTTTCTGCTCGACTACCAATCAGGGTTCACCCAAGGCCTGCTGGGGCTGGGGCTCGATGCCCTGGGGCTTGTAGGCGTACGGCTCGATTCGGGCCGCGGGCGCAGCGGTACCGGCTTGCTGCCGGTGCATGACGATGGCCGTGCCGCGGACGAGTTCGCCAGTGCCGGTGTGACGGCCAAGGCGCGACTGGGGCAGACCATCGTCAAGCATGGCACCTTGCTGCCCAAGACACCGGTGCTGGTGTACAACGATGCGCGATTGCTGCCGCAGACCTACCAGGGTACGCAGCTGACCAGTACTGATGTCGATGGCCTGACCCTGACCGCCGGCCACCTGGACCGTTTCAAGCAGCGGGACTCCTCCGACAGCACCGGCCTGTTCCTGGATGGTTACAGTGGCAGCGAGTCTGGCGATTTCAGCTTTGCCGGGGCCGAATATGCCGCCAGCAAGCAGCTGCGCTTGAGCTATTTCCACGGCCAGCTCGAACACTTCTATCGCCAGGACTACCTAGGTCTGGTCCACGACCTGCCGTTGGCCGGCGGTGTATTGACCACCGACTTGCGCTATTTCAAGAGCCGCGACAGCGGGGCCGCTCATGGTGGTCAGATAGACAATGACATGTTCAGTGGGCAGCTGTCCTATACCCACTCCGGGCACACTGTCGGTGCCGGTTACCAGGTGCTCGACGGCGAGGCAGGGCTGCCATACATCAGCGGCGCGACGGTCTACTCGTTCAGTAACGTTGGCATCGGCAAGTTCATCGAGGAGGAAGAGAAAACCTGGATGGCCAGCTATGCCTACAACTTTGCTGCGGCCGGTGTCCCCGGGCTGACCTTCATGGCGCGCTACCTGAGCGGGGACAACGGTCGCTCGGCTGATGCCGGGCTCAGCGAGTGGGAGCGTGACGTGGAGCTTGCCTATGTTGTGCAATCCGGGCCTGTGAAAGGTCTGGGTGTGAAGCTTCGCAACTACGTCTACCGCTCTGACTTTTCCCGAGGGCGCGACAGCAACCGGATCTACCTGACCTACGATATTGCGATCTGGTAATGCGGCCGTGCGAGCATGCATGCCTTGAGGTGCTTGCTCGCACGCGTTTCATGCTTTGGACGGCTGTGGCGCTTTCTTGCCCAGCCGGATCAGCTCATTGGAGAAGCACAGGCCGAAGAGAATCAGCCCGGCCCCCAGGTACAACGTGTCCCGCGGTACTTCATTGAGCACCACGAACGCCAGCAGTGCGGCAAACAGCGGCTCGGTCAGCTCCAGCGCCTGGACTTGCGAGGGTTTCAGGTATTCGATGGCCTTGGTGGTACAGAAGAAGCCGAGGATGGTCGGCAACGCGGCCAGCGCCAGCAGTGCCATGACCGCCACCAGCGACAGCTCGCCAATGTTGAACCCATCGGTTGCAGCCGGCATCAGCAGGTAGAGGCTGCCAAAAAACAATAGTTGCCGGGTGAAATGCAGTCCCCCGGAAACGCCCATGCGCTTCATGGCAACCGAAAATGCGCCATAACCGCAGCCTCCGATCGAAGCGAGCACTGCACCTTGCAGCGTAAAGCCTTGTTCCAGGTCGGCGCCAAAAATCACGGCAATGCCAGCTATGGTCAAACCGGCGCCTACCGTCGCGTTGGCGGTGATCGGGTCCTTGAGAACTATTCGCCCCAGTAATATCGAAGATATGGACGCGCTTGCCATCAGGATCACCACGACGCCTGCCGCGGCGTAGTGGCTATAGGCCGAGGTTTCAAAGTGGAACAACACAAAAATGCCGAGAAATGCGCAAACGGCAGCATGGAACCACTTGGCCGTATGCAGGGGCCGCTTTAGAAACAGGAGCAATGCTGACAGCAACAGGCAGCCGAGGACTGTTTTTATCAGGGCGATGCTGCTGGAGCTGAATCCACTGTTCATCAACACTTTGCTGAGTACGCCGATCGTTGCATTCAATGCAGCGGCGCAAAGTGCAAAGAGTACGCCTTTGCCGAAATGAGATTGCATTTGTACATTCCTCGTTATTGGCTTTATGCCTTCGCCCGGTCGACATGCAGGCGATTGCGGCCCGCCTGCTTGGCGATATAGAGCGCCCGGTCGGCGCGTTCAATCAGCGATGGCGGGCTGTCCAGGGCCGTTCCGTCGGCGCAGGCGATGCCGATGCTGGCGGTCACATGCCCGAAAGGGCTGCCTTTGTGAGGGATAGGTTGCAAGGCCAGGCGCTCGAGCATCAGCCTGGCGACGACGACCGCTCCGTCGTTGTCGGTATCGGGCAGGATCACGGCCAGTTCCTCACCCCCGTAGCGTGCCAGCAGGTCGCGAGGGCGGCGGATGCAGGAAGAGAGCAGGGCAGCCATCTGCTGCAGGCAGGCGTCGCCAGCCGGATGCCCATAGGTGTCGTTGTAGCGTTTGAAATGATCGATGTCGATCATCAGCAAAGCCAGCGTGGTGCCGTTTCGATGGGCGGTGCGGATTTCCTGGGTCAGCGCCTCGTCAAAGCAGCGCCGGTTGGCAAGCCCCGTGAGCGCATCGTGCATCGCCAGGCTTTCGAGTTGTTGATTGCTCTCCAGCAACTGCTGCTGGGTCAGTCGAAGCTCGCTTTCGACCGCACTGCGCCGGCTCATGGCGCGAATCAGCAGCCAGCCAATGGCCCCGATCAGTGCCAGCAGCGCAGCGACCACCAGTGACGACAGCAGCGCCTCGAGCCGCCAGGCCGAGAGTGCTTCCTGCTTGCCCAGCGCGACCGTTGTCACCAGGGGTAGCTTGTCGCTCTTGCGAAACGCATAGAGGCGCTCCACGCCGTCCAGGCTGGAGGTGAACGATGCGGTGCCCGCTGGCTGGTCAACGAGATACTTGGTAAAGATGGGCGACTTCGAAAAGTTGCGCCCCATGTCCTGTTCCCGAAATGGGTAGCGCACCAGCATGGAACCGTCGGTGTAGGCCAGCCCGATGGCACCGTCATGGCCGACATCCAGTTTGCCGAAAAGCTGCAGGAAGTTCTCCACGCCAAGCGTCATGGCGACAACGCCGGCGAACTCGCCGTGGTCATCGTTGAACCGCCGGCTGATGGTGATCACCCATTCCTGGTTGACGCGGCTACGGATTGGCAGGCCGATGAAGGGGTCGCGGGATGGGTCGTCACGGTGGTGGATGAAAAAGGCTCGATCGCTGCTGTTGGCACCGACGGGTGTCGGCTGGTTGGACGACATCAGCCAGCGTCCGTCCCTGGCGTAGATCATGATGCCGCTCATCGGCGGCATCAATGGTTGCTGGCGCTTGACCAGCTGATCCAGACGTTCGATCTGCGCAGGCCCGGCGCCCTCGGTTTCCAGGCGCTCGACCAGGCCGAGCAGCAGCATCGAGCTCTGCCGGACGATACCTTCCGAATAGGTGGACAGTGCCTGGGTCAGGTTCAGGCCATGGACATTGACGTCTTCCAGGGCGCGCTCGCGAGAAGCCATGACCTTCCACAGCATTAACGAGGCGAGAGAGCAACCGATGACCGATAGCAGTAGCACAACGAGGTGGATGTCACGCTTCACGTCAATTCACACGCCTTTTTCCCTAAAGACCAAGTTGAGCGTCGACACGCTTTAACTAACCAGACGGTCAGGAAGTAACCATCCGGTTCATGCGCAATAATATAACACCGAAGTTGCTGGAGTGTTCGACAGAATTACGCGCTCTGTCAGAACCCGTTTGTTATCTTCCGCCAGGTTTTGCAGAAGTGTGAACATGACGAGAGGGCAAGTAACCCTGGACGTAGCGCACGGTCTTTTCCAACGTTCGCACCATGTCGGGATGTGCCAACTGATACTTTCGTTCCAGTTGCTGGCTGTCACTCATGTCGAAGCGCTGCGTCTGGATGAAGTTCAATGACTCGGCGCTGATCGACAATCGGGTGGCCAGGCCGGGAATCGCCAATAGCCACTTCAGCAACCCTATGGGTACATGGCGGCGGGGGGCCTTTATATCCAGCGTTTGTGCCAATTGCTCGAGCATACCCTGCAGGTTCGGGGTGTGCTCATACAGCGCCAGGACCTGCCGGTTGGCCATCGACGGGTCGAACGCCACGCAGGTCATCATCTTTACCAGGTAGTCGACGCTGACCAATGGCAACCAGTGCCTGGCGGAACCAGGGACAGCCTTGAACCGGCCCAGTGCCAGGTTTCGAATGAGGTCGGCCAGAGGTTGCCCTTGAGGGATATGCCCGCTCTCGCTATGGCCACACACCGTAGCAGGATGAACGATCGTGTAATCCGCGCCTGCCTCCTGCATGTAGCGGATGACTGCAAAATGGGACTCCAGCTTGCTGCCTTCGTAGCCACCCACACGACCGTAGACTGCGGGCCAATTGGTGTTTTCAGGGCGCTCGTGATCAACCCCGATACTTGAAAGATGAGTAAGGTTCTGCAGCATATAGCCGCCCACCATCAGCAAGCGAATACGCTGGCTCGCCGCGAGCCTGGCGACTCTCAGCGCACCTTGTACATTGACTGCGCGGGCCTGCTCCATTGTCAGGCCCCAGGTAAACTGCGCCGCGAGGTGGAAGACCACAGCGACTGAAGCTACGCATTGCCTGTCTGTTTCGCTGAGTCCAAGTCCATCCCTGCTGATGTCACCTTCAACTGCATTTATATATGCAGGGTTACCTCCCAGTTGGCCTACTTGCGCTTTGAGGCGTTCGATATTTTCAGGGTTGCGCATGAGCACCCAGGTCTTGTGCCCTGTCGCAGTAAGACGGGCCAGTAGGTGTTGGCCGACAAACCCACTGCCGCCGGTAACGAAGCATTCCACGCTCATATCTGAATCCTTGTCTGGATGATTGGCGCAGGCTAAGGTGTAGAGCGTACTCTACAGTCAAGGAATTTTTACTGTGAATGTTGGAGAGTTGGAGCGCCGCAGTGGCGTCGGCCGCCATACATTGCGTTATTACGAGCAACTCGGGCTTATCGTGGCCCATCGCCAAGCCAACAACTACCGTAGCTACAGCGACCAGACCGTTGTTGATCTGGCCTTTATTCAAAGCGCCCAGAGCGGCGGCTTCTCGCTCGCCGAGATCGGCGACATCCTTGCGGCCAAGCGGGGTAATACGATCGATTGCGCGCAAGGCGCGATGTTGGTAGCCAGCAAGATGGCCGACATTCAAGCGAAGATCACCACGCTGCAAGCCGCCTATGTCCTTCTGGAAGCGGAGCGTGCAAAGCTTGAAGCCAGTGCCATTGCCAACGGGCTGACCATTCCTCACCTTCCTGCGATTTAGCGTGGATCGACGCCGTAGCTTGTTTATTCGCAATTATTTCTCATTTACACTTGTGTCTTGTTTCGGGGCCTACCTCTTATTCAGGATGCATCGTGTCGTTCGATCCCGCCAAACCGACGCTGCTGTCTACATTGGTACGTCACTATGACGATCTGGTGGACCACATTCGCCGACGCTTCGGCGACAGAAGCATGGCGCGCGATGTAGTGCATGACGTGTGCGTGCAGTTGCTTGAGCGCGGTGAGAAAGACGACGTCCGAACCCCACTGGCCTTGCTACGAAAAATCTCCCACGACACCGCCGTGAGTCGCTATCGTAGCGATCGCCGCCGAGGCGCCTGGGTAGAGGCTATCTCCGAGCTGCCTGAGGTGGCCTGCCTGGCAGCCACCCCGATGACCAGGTATGACAGCGAGCGCGAGTTTCAACTGCTCGTCGACGCTATCACAGACCTCCCACCTCGCTGTCAGGCTGTTTTTGTCATGCACAAGATTCACGAAATCCCCCAGGCAGAAGTAGCCGTTCGCCTCGGTATCTCCATCAAGACAGTGGAAAAGCACCTGCGCCTGGGATTGGCGGCGTGCAGGCAACGGCTTGGGCGCGATGAGGTGCATCCATGACCAAGCAGCCCGAACAGGCGCCACTGGACGAGGCTCTGGGGCGACATCGTGAAGAGCTCAAGCAGCTGTTCCCCATGCCGCCGTCCAGGCCTGCGCCCTCGAAAGCGGTAAAGTCGGCAGGTATCACGCTAGCGCTTGCGATCGCCTTTGCAGCCCTGGCGTGGCTGAACCCGGCCTACAAGAGCGAGCGTTTCGCTACCGCCATTGGTGAGCGGCGCGCTGTGCTGCTGAGCGATGGAAGCAAGCTGCTGCTCGACAGTGGCACGCATGTCGATATCAGTTGGCGTCTGCTCAGCCGCGAAGTCGACCTGCGCGCAGGGCAGGCGCTTTTCGATGTGTCCTCGGCCGTGTACCGTCCCTTCGTGGTGTCCGCTGGCCTGGCGAAAGTCGAGGTGCTCGGTACGCTGTTCAATGTTCGCCGCCTGGATAACGACGCGGTGCGTGTGTCCTTGGCCCGTGGGCGCGTGGACGTCACCGCGGCGGCTGCAGCACAAGCGCCTGTCACCCTCAGGCCAGGGCAACAGGTCGACGCGATTGGCGGGCAACTGATGCCGGTTGCGAAGGCTGACGCCTCCAGGGCGATGGTATGGAAAGATGATCGCATCGTGTTCGAGCAGACGCCGCTGGATGAAGCGGTGTCGTTGCTGCGCCTCTATCGCAAGGCCCCCATCAAGCTGAGCGACCCAAGCCTGGCCGCACTCAAGGTGACGGGGGTGTTCGAGGCGCACAATGTCGACCTGCTACTGGACCTGCTGCCAAGCATCCTGCCCGTCGCCGTGCTGCGAGAAGGGGATGGCAGCGTCCGGATTCAACCCAAATCGACAAGAAAATAATTCTCAGGCGCAGGTAGGGTTTCTCGATCCCCATGGCGGCTACTGGAAAAGCCCAACCATAAAAAGGAACTCGAGAAGTGCATTTTCCCCTCCGCAGTCGCCAACTACGCCTGTCATTGCTCGCCAGTAGCCTGCTCATCGCAATGTCGGCCCAGGGCCGGGAAAAGGTGAACGTCGATCTCCCCGCCGCGCCGCTGGGCGAGGCCATCAACGCGCTCGCACAGCAGTCTTCGGTGCAGATCATCTTTGCCAGCGATCTCGGTGCAGGCCAAAAGGCGCCTGCGGTGAAGGGGCGGTTCACACCTGAGGAAGCACTTCAAACGCTTCTCAAGGACAGTGGCTTGCAGGTACAGGCCAAGGATGAGCGCACGTTCGTCATCGTCGCGCAGGGTGCCCCTGCATCCAGCCCCGCAACCCACAGCGTGCCCGTGGAAATGGCGCAGATGGAAATCACCGCCTCGCGCACCAGCAGCAGCCTGGTTTCCGCAACGCGGCAATCCACCGTTCTGGAGCATGAACAACTGCAGGAGCTGCGCCAGGGTTCAGAGAGCCTGGCCACGGTACTCGCCAAGGCGATTCCGGGCATGTCCGACTCCAGCCGCACCGTCACCGAGTATGGCCAGACCCTGCGCGGGCGCAGCATGCTGGTCATGGTCGACGGGGTGCCGCTCAATACCAACCGCGACTCTTCGCGCAACCTGGCCAACATCGACCCGGCACTGATCGAACGGGTCGAAGTCATCCGCGGCAGCAGCGCCATCTACGGCAGCGGCGCCACGGGGGGCATCATCTCCATCACCACACGGCCTGCTGGTGGCGAAAACCGTGCCGAAACCAGCCTGAGCGCCACCTCGCCACTCACCCGCCTGGGCAGCGATGGCCTGGGGGGGCAGTTCCAGCAGTATTTCGCAGGCTCTCAGGGCGCGGTGGACTACTCGTTCGACTTCGGTACCCGCCACATTGGTGCCTCGTACGATGCGCATGGCGACCGGATCGCCCCGGAGCCCAGTCAAGGCGACCTGTTCGATTCGAACATCTACAACATTGGCGGCAAGCTGGGGCTGCACATCGACGAGAACCAGCGAATCCAGCTTGCAGTCAGCCACTACGACGCCCGCCAGGACACAGACTACGCTACAGACCCAAGCGTCGCGAAACTCCCCGCAGGCTCTGTGCCGGCCAATGCCATCAAGGGCCTGGACCTCGACGAGCAGAACCGCATTCGCAACACGCTGGTGAACCTGGAGTACGAGAATCTCGACATTCTCGGAAGCCGGCTTTCTGCCCAGATGTACTACCGGGACTACTTCACCCGCTTTACCCCGTTCGACGCCCGGGCCGTTGCTACCCGCGGCGGCAACATCGATCAGATCATGCAGAACAGTGAAGTCTTCGGCAGCCGCCTGACCCTGCGCACGCCACTTGGCGACAGCGGCAGTACCGAGTTGGTGTGGGGTGGCGACTATAACCAGGAGCGCAGCGACATGCCGCTCGACGTCTTCGACCCGGCGGCTTATGACGCCAGTGGCGGCCTGGTATTCGACAAGACCGGCAAGCTCACCTACATGCCCCCGCTGAGGACGCGAAGCGCCGGAGCGTTCGCCCAGCTGCAGCATCGCTTCGACGAGCATTGGTCTATCGACGGCGGCCTGCGCTACGAATACTCCACCGCCGAGTTCGATGACTTCGTCCCGTTGTCTGAATCCACGGCTGCCTCCCCGGTGGCGGTGAAGGGTGGCGACATTCATTACGATGCGGTGCTGTCGAACCTGGGCATCGTCTACTCACCGGTACTCGGCCAGGAAATCTACGCCTCTTTCAGCCAGGGCTTCCAATTGCCCGATGTGGGCATTCAGTTGCGCAATGCGCGCCGTGGTTTTGACATCGACGCATCGAACCTGGAACCGGTCAAGACCAACAACTATGAGCTTGGCTGGCGAGGAGAGCTGGGCAGCAACACCCTCGGCACCTTGGCGCTGTTCTACACCACCTCCAAGCTGGGGGATGTGCAAAGTTTCAACAATGGCCTGATTCTGACCCGCACCAAGGAGCGCATCTACGGCGCTGAAGCCAGTGCCGATTGGCTATCGGACGATGCGGTGTGGGGCGCAGGGGGGAGTGCGACCTGGATGCGCGGGCGAGAAAAGCCGGACGGCAAAGGCTGGCAAGACATGACCGGCTATCGCGTTCCGCCGCTGAAGCTGACCGCCTACGTGCAATACAAGCCGACCCTGGATTGGAGCAACCGCTTGCAAGCCACGTTCTTCGACGCCAAGGACTACAGGCTCGATGGCGTGGACAGCTTTGGTCGACATCAGGTGAGCAGCTATACGACAGTCGACCTGGTCAGCCAGTACCAGATCACCACTGACGACAAGGTGAGCGTCGGCATCCAGAACCTGTTCAACCGCGACTACTACCCGCTCTACAGCCAATTGCTGCGCAATAACAACAACACCAGCCACTTGCCGGCACCCGGCACTGTGTTGACTGCCAGCTATACGCACAATTGGTAAGGTGCTGAGCAATCACCGGGCCGGTATCGAGCCCGGTGGTCATTTACATGTTTCGCTCTACCAGGCATGAGGAAGGTGGAGCGGGCTATCTATATTGGGCAGATAGCGCTCAGCGCCAATGCTGTCGGCCTGGGGACAGTGTTCAGACAGTTTGCGTTGCTGCTGTACAGGACAAGCCTGAGGGCTACCCGCTGAAAGCGGCAGTTGATCGTTGCATGCCTGGTGGCATGGCAGGTGCAGTAACTGTGTTGAATACTTTTGAGGCCTGATCACATGGAACCCGTCAGCCTGCTACCCAAGCTCCTTGTTCGCAAGCCCGTCAGCGCTGATGCCGCTGCCATTGCCATCCTTCATATCCGCAGTTGGCAGAGCGCCTATGAAGGGCTGTTGTCGAGCCGTTACCTGAGCGCCCTGGACAGCAGTGTGGAACGCCGTGTGGGTTTCCTGAGGCAGGCAATCGAGTCTGGCAATCCTTCCATTCGCGTAGCCGAATTGAATGGGCAGGTGGTTGGCTGGGTTTCCTTCGGCCCTAGCCGCGATCTGGACGCTGTGGATTGCACTGCCGAACTGATGGCGATCTATTTGGCCCCGACCTTCTGGGCGCATGGCATAGGTACGGCTCTGTGGGCAGAGGCCCTGCAGGCGATAAGGAACAATGGGTATCAGCAGGTCTGCGCATGGGTACTTGATGGCAACGAGCGCGCCAAACGCTTTTACCTCAAGCACGGTTTCACTGCGCAAGCTGCAAGCCAGCGCGTCTTTGAAGAGAACAGTGAGCCACTTGCGATAACCCGCTTTGGCTTGATGCTCGAACCCTGACGAGGCTTTTTCGCTCTGCGTGCTTCAGGCCAAATGGCACGAACGAATGGCGAATCGAAGGAGAGCGCACATGGACTTGCTCATTGCTCCGGCAGCCCCTGAGGACCTGGCAGGCATCGCGGCCGTGACGGTGAAGGCCTGGCAGACAACGTTTCAGGGCATCCTGCCGGATGCGTTTCTGGCCGGGTTGACCATCGAGGCTCAGCAACAACGGCATCAGGCCCTGTTCGCCGTTAGTGGAGTGAGCTACCACGTGGCCAAGGTAGCGGGCGAGATCGTCGGCTTCTGCTCGGGAGGGCCGAACCGAAGCCCGGGGTTCGGGGAGGCTAACGAGCTCTATGGTCTTTATCTGCTGCCGCATTGGCAAGGACAGGGCGTTGGGCGCCAGCTGCTGCTGGCCGTGGCGATGCAGCTGCAAGCGCCGGGCCGGCAAGGTTTGCTCGCCTGGGTGCTGACGGATAACCCGAATCGGTACTTCTACCGACGCTGCGGTGGCCGGGAAGCGTCTGTACGGTCCATTGAACTGGCAGGGCAATCACGGCCGCTGACGGGTTATCGTTGGTCGTCTGCCCCTCCAGCCGATACCCGAGTGTTCAATCCAGACTATTACCTTGAAACGCTCGGTGGGCGCGTGTTCAGCCAATCGCGCAACGCCGACGCTTGGCGGCTCACCCTGCTGGCGCTGGAGGCTGCGCTAACGCGCAGTGGCCCGAAAGCGCGATTGCTGTTGGTCGTGGGCATGCAAGCTGCGGGGAAAACCACCTGGATCGAGCAGCATCGTGGGGCAGAGGATGATAACGGCTGCCTGTATTTCGATGCAGCACTGCCGCGGCGCGTGCATCGTGCACCAATTCTGGCGTTGGCCGCGCGCGTTGGCGTGCCGGTCTCGGCGGTCTGGGTTCGTGCCTCGGTGGAGCAGGCACTGGCACGCAATGCGTTACGCCGCGCGGATCATCAAGTGCCGCGGGAGAGTATCGAGGCAGTTGCGGCTGCGTTCGAGCCGCCTTGCAGGTCAGAGGGGTTTGTCGAGGTTATCGAATCAAAGTCGCGCTGGTAAGCGGCAGAGCTCGGCCAAGAGCGGAAGTGCGGGAAGTTGCATTGCATTCGAGTATTCATGGACTAACCTCAGGGGGACTTGCTGCCAAGGTGTCATCTTCCGACCGGCCGCCATTTGACGTTGGTCAAGGAGCCTTATGAAGACGTTTTTGCTAAAGGCGGTCCTGTTCGTTGTTTTATTTATCTTTGCCTTGCTCTGCCTACTCGCGTGTCTTAATTTGTACAAGGAAGTAGATGAGACGAAGACTTGGTGGAAATTGAACGCCACTGTCGCAACTGCCTCCATTTCCGAGCAGGTGCACAGTAAGGGTACAACCTATTGCGCTCTGGTAAATGTGACCTTCGAGTTGGACGGACAGCAATATACGTATCCTCTCGAAACATCAAATCGGCCCTGCAGGAGCAGCCTGGAGTCGGTTGAAAGATCAATTGCAACATTCAGGGAAGGAAAAGTGATCGGGGTTCTTGTCGATCCAGCAAAGCCGGGCAGGGTCAAGCCTGGGTCTCTCTCACTAGGTGGAGCCTTCTACCTTGTCACCGTCTTGGGCGCGCTAGCCTCTATTGGGGCTGTCGCTATTCTGAGGTCTTCTGTCAGGAACTCTGTCAGGAAACCTGCCAGGAAACCTGCCAGGAAACCGGTCAGGTTGACTCAATCAGAAAGCGTTTCACAATCAGCCTTGAGCAAGAAAGAGGTTCAGAAAAAAGTTCGCGAGTTACTCGGCGCCAACATTGCAAAGTCGGAAGTGTTCTCACAACTCTCAGGGCAAGGTGTGAAAGACAGTCAACTTGCCTACTTTATCGCCTCGTATGCAGATCCTGTTCGCTGTGACGAGCATGATCGCAAGGTCAATATTCTCATTACAATCATGCTTGTTCAGGCTTTGATTGGATTTATTCTGGGAATGACTCTAGGCGCCGGGATCGGGCCAGCGGCCAAATGGATTGTGAGTATCTCAATGATCTTGATCCCCTTGCTCTGGGTCTGGGGGTTCTACAACCATCGCGTCGTTGCCTACAACGCGTACATACTCCTTGCGCTACCCCAATTCCCAACCACCCTTGCTGGGTTTGCATCCAATCCGGCAACAACCACTGTCTCATTGGTTATCAGTATTGTTATGCTGGCTTTTGTCTGGTACGTCCGAGGAAAAATCTTTCCGGACTTCGCCTTCGTCACCCCCAGGAAAGTCAAAGGCAAGTACTTCTTTACGGACTGACCCGTCATGCTGACGGAACTGTCCGAATGGCGGTCCAGGTCTGTGAGTTCAATGTTCAGTGGCTCGAGGACCTCGACCGGTTATTCGGATCCCGACGGTATTGACCTCAGGTTAAGTTTAGGTTCTAGAGTGTCGTCCGGACTCTCTCGCTACTTCCGGAAACGAACTCACAAAGGACCAGGAATGGACACTCCGACCTCACTGCTGATTTTCCAGATCACCTGCTGCATTGGCTTGAGCCTGTGGCTGAGTATCAGCCTGATCAACAACCTGCATGCCTTTGCCAGTTCGGCCGGGGCGATCGGGGCAACCATGTCGATGGCGCCGCTGGCCCAACCGCCCGCAATCAGCCTCCCACTGCTGGGGCGAGCGATGACTTCTCCCTCCCTCCATCGCCTGGCCCTGTCGATCATCGTGCTGATACAGGCAGCCGCGGCCCTCACGGCCTGGGTCGGGTGCTATGAACTGGTGCTTGGCGCCGGCCTGGAGGCTTCATTGCCCTGGTTGAACCTGGCCTTGAGCGCAACGCTCGGGTTCCTGCTTGCGATGCTGCTGGGCGGGATATGGTTCGGCTACTGGATCCGTCAGGAAGGGTTGCAACTGACCCATCTGCTGCTGATGGTCTGGGTCCTGCTGCACTTCGTTGTACTCAATGCCCGGTGGAGTTGATCGGTCGATGGATACTTGCAGGATGCCAGGAAGGAGCAACAGATGAAGACGATGATCGTAGGCGCCAGCAGAGGGTTGGGCCGTGCCTTGCTCGAAGGGCTCGGCAAGCCAGGGGACACGCTGATCGGCGTATCCCGCAAACAGCCGGTCGACCTGGCCCTTGCCTCGGGCATCGATCTGCACTGGATCGATGCCGACCTTGCCAAGCCAACGGCAGCTGTCGCACAGATCGCGGATCGGACACCTGCCGATCTGGATGTCCTGATCTGCAACGTCGGCATCTGGGAAGAACACGCCTTCAGCGAGCACTACGCATTCCTCGACGACAGCGACGAATCGATCACCAGGCTGGTCGAGGTGAACATCACCGCCACGCTGCTTCTGCTCAAGCGGCTGGTGCCGAAGTTGCTGGGTGCGCCCCGGCCGCAGTTGATCCTCACCGGTTCGACCTCGGCCCTTCGCCAGAGCGGGCGCCCGGAGGTGGCGTTCGGTGCCTCCAAGTTCGCCCTCAACGGCATGGCTGATGCGCTACGCGAAGGCTTCAGGGATGACAACCTGGCGGTGACCGTGCTTCAACTGGGTTACCTGAATACCGACGACTCCCTGAGCACGCCATTGGCGCAAGCCGCAGCACGAGGCGAACGGCGCCAGGTACCGGTGCATGATGTGGTCACCATGGTCGACGCGCTGTTGCGCTTGTCCGAGGCTTCGTTCGTAAGGGAGCTGATCTTGCCGGCGATCGGCGATGAGCGCTTCTGACGCCAAAGCTGCCATTCAGCACTCACGTTTGGTGGCTGTGCTGCCTCCGGTACTCGCCCGGTGTCATGCCTGTCCAGGCTTTGAAGGCGCGCAGGAAAGAATTGGCATCCATGAACCCGATCAGGAACGCAATTTCTCCTGGGGACAGGGTTGAGCGAGACAGGTAATGGCAAGCCAGGCCCTGACGCGTGTCATTGAGTATCTCCTGATAGTTCAGCGCCTCGTCTGCAAGATGACGCTGGAGTGAGCGCTTGCTCATCGCCAGACGACTGGAGACATCATGGATGCTGCTCCGCCCGCTCGGCAGCATATCGAGCAGCGCGCTGTGTACTCGTTCTTGGGTGGTGGCGCCGGCTTCGAGCTTTGAAAGCCGCGTCCGGAGTTCCGGCTCGAAGAATTGCCACATGGCAACGTTCTCGGTAAGGAAGGGGCGCGCAGCATCTTCTTTGGAGAAGCGAATACGATTGCAGTCGCCTTGTCGCAAGCTACATCCCAGGAACTCTTCGCACGGTTTTGCTGGTTCGGGCAGCGCAACCAGCTCTGCCTCCAGCGGGGCGATCGTTTGCCTTGTGGCGAGGCGCGCCAGGTGGGTAAGGAAAACCAGTTCCATCGCAAGGAGGCTGCGCGGGAGCGGACGGTCGTATCCGTAGCACTCGATAAAAACCTCGGTATAAGCGTCGTGGAAGACCACATCCAGTGCCAAGGGACCACACAGACGCTTGTACTCGGCAAGCCGGGTGAGCGCTACGTTGAAGTCCGGGCTGCACAGGCAAGCAAAAAGAGCCGGATCGAAGGCTTCGACTGAAACGGCACCACCGAGTCGCAGTGGTAGATGCGACTCTCCGACCAGCTGCTCAAGGCTTTCGAAAAGTCGAAAATACTCAGGTGGCGAGAGCACGGAGTCCTTGCGGCTGAATAGATCAGCCGGTAGCTCGGCCAAGGCCAGCAGGTCCCCAGGCGCTACTCCCAAATCAGCAATGATCACCTTCCACCCAGCATGCACGGCGAAGTTCTTGGCTTGTTTCATTATCGAGGCATCTCTTTGCAGCGCATTGCCTTGGCACGCAAGTCAGCAAGGCGAACGGGTAGGGCTTCTCTGGCGTTCTCAGGATGCCTTTTCCATTGCCTTGCGGGACATCCTGAGCACCAGTTTGCGAGGCAACAGCGGAACAATCCAGTCGAGCATGACGCGCAACTTGCCTTCATTGAACGCAACCAGTTCACCGCGCTCCATGGCCTGGTAACCGCATTGCGCCACGGATTGTGCCGTCCTGGCATTGTTCCAGGCATCCACACCCTGCAGATCACCTGCGGCGACGAAACCTGTTGCGACCGCGCCAGGGCACAGCGCAGTGGCGGTTACACCGTATTCCCGGGTTTCCTCGGCGATAGCCTGGGTGAAGGATGTCACGAATGCCTTGGTGGCGTAGTAAACCGCCTGCAGGGGGCCTGGTATGAACGAGGCGGTCGACGAGACGTTGAGAATACGCCCGCGTCGACGCAACACCATCGCCTTCAGATAATGATGGGTCAGAGCGGTAAGCGCGGCCATGTTCACTTGCATCATGGCTAGATCGGCAGCGATGTCGCGTTCGACGAACTTCCCGTGGCCACCGAACCCGGCGTTGTTGATCAGAACGTCGATGGACAACCCCAATGCTTCGGTGGCAGCGAATACCCGATCTGCTGCGCCAGGATCGGCCAGGTCTTCCACGATTACATACACTTTCACGCCGTATCGAGTCTGAAGTTCGTGCTTGATGGACTCCAGCTTGTCACGCGAGCGCGCTACCAGGACGACATCGCCACGCTTGGCCGCATGGAGGCGTGCCAGTTCCAGTCCGATGCCACCCGAGGCGCCAGTGATCAATGCGGTGTCAGTAACCATGTTTTCTCCTTGCTTGGTGCAATACGTTTGGGCAAGGAGATGCTACGGTGCGGGTTTGGGGATGGCACTAGCACAAGATGCCATGGCTAATTCCGATTGCGCCAAGCTGTGGTTCGCGCAACGCGAGCCAAGCGTTATCCATTACTTTCGACTGCTTTCTAGCCGAAGCAGACATCAGGTGTAGCCGCAGTCGAGCCGCAGCTGGCATGCTTGTTGATCGCTAGCGGGAAGACGCAGGGAGTCTACGATGGAACGGTCTTGCATTACTTATTACCTGGAAATGACCTCGGCTTCCGAGCTGCAGGAAAAACCACAGCGTCACGACCTTCAGATCATCGAATGTGAAGTGCCTCAGGCGGAATTCAATCGGTTTCTCTACAAGCTGGTAGGAACGCCCTGGGAGTGGGGCGATCTTGATAGCTGGAGCAGTTCCGAATGGCAGGCACTCGTTGAACAGGAGTGCCACCGTACCTGGGTTGCCTATCACCGCGGCGCGATAGCCGGCTATTACGAGCTTTATCGCCCCGATGGCTGTAACTGCGAAATCCGCTACTTCGGGTTGGCACCGCAGTTTCTCGGGTGTGGCTTCGGCGGGGCACTCTTGAGTCACGCTGTTCGATCTGCGTGGGAATGGCAAGGTACAGAACGGGTGTGGGTACACACATGCACGTTCGACCATCCTGCCGCGCTTGGAAATTATCAGGCGCGCGGATTTCGTGTTTTCAAGCAGGAGGAGACGCAGCCAAGCCAATGAGCGCTGGGACCAGGCTGCGAAAGCTCGCCATGGAAGAAGGCGGCCGTTCACGAGTGGCCGTTTTCGACCCCTTGCTGCCGGTGAGCCGAACAGCAATCTCTGTGGGAGCGGGCGCGCCCGCGAAGAATCAAACGCGGAGACTGGCACCGGCTGCGCCGGTGTTCGCGGGCACGCCCGCTCCCACAGAGTGCGCATGGCACTCACGACATCAGTTTTTTTCAGCGTCTGCTTTGGGTCGGTTAGCGACGGTCTGCCCTCGACCGTCGCTTTGGATGGTCAGACCTCCGTCTGCTCTGCCATCTCCAAGGCATCGTCGACCTCAATCCCCAGATATCTGACGATGCTTTCAAGCTTCGTATGGCCAAGCAAGAGTTGGACTGCCCTCAGATTCTTGGTTCTACGATAGATCAACGACGCCTTTGTTCTTCGCAGCGTGTGGGTGCCGTACAGCGCTGGATCAAGGCTAATGGCTGTCACCCAGGCTTTCACTATTCGAGCGTATTGCCTGGTGGAGAGATGAGCTGAACCGTGTAGCCAACTTGGAAACAGACAGTCCTCGCTACGGAGATGAGCCTGGTGCATCCAGGCTTCCAAAGCCATACGGGTTTGCTCGGTGATCTCAAATTGCACTGGATGGTGAGTTTTCTGCTGCATCACGATCGCTCGTGACGACAAATGCTCTCCATGGGCTACGTCCCGTACACGAAGCTTGGTTAAGTCGCAGGCTCGCAGCTTGCTGTCGATTGCCAAGTTGAACAACGCCAGATCCCTGGATTTCTCCGCGATCTGGAGCCTTACCCGGATGGCCCAGATATCTCTGAGTCGGAGCGGGGCTTTCTGCCCGACTAGCTTTCCCTTGTTCCATGGGCGATGGGTGTAGATAGCAGCGGTTTTCATGTGTTCTCCTCCGCGTTAGAGGAGGACAAGGGTGAACTCGATGCGATGGACGGTCGCTAACCGACCCGTTGCTGCCGGTGAGCCGAACAGCAATCTTTGGGGGAGAGACTGTCTTACTCAACTTTCGAAAGCAGGCTCGATCCGTGTGGGAGCGGGGTTCACCCGCGAAGCAGGCAACGCGTAGGATGGCACGGGCTTCGCCCGTGTTCGCGATTAAAGGGGCTGATTACATAATGACGTTCAACCCACCTTTGATCACGCATTCGCTTCGGTCGCCACCCATGCTATCAGGTAGAAAGGCCGTAAGGTCGTAGGGCAGCAAGAGGGTGTCCAGCGCAAAAGAAAACGGCGTATCGATCAGAAATGGCCAACTGCTCAATGTGTCTGGGTGATTTGCCCAGGCCCAGGATGCACGTGTGCCGTGATAAACGCAGCGTTCCCCACTCATGTGGCCAATAGTGCTGAAGCAGCCGCCTAGAGATAACACGATTACAAGCAGCAGAATTTTTGCAAGCATACATTCCCTTGTGATTTGGTTGTCGTCCGTGGCGATGAAGCTCAATCGGGGCGCACTGGCAGCATACATCCGATTTCAAGAGCCGGGCGTGGTGCATCAGTGTGAGCTGGTTTATTCTGCGCGGCCTGCATCAGGACTCACAAGGACGTCCATGATTCCTGTCGATATGCCGCTCATGTTGCTCGGCTACATGATCTACATCTTTTCCGAAGTTTTTCTCTGGCTTTTCATCGCCGGCCTGATCGCCCTGCTGATTCCGCGAAGCCGTCGTTATATGGTGGCGCGGCGCTGGAGGTTCGGTTTGTTGCTGATGTTGCTGGCAGGCGGCAGTGTGCCTTACATCGAGTCCACCAACAGCCTCTGGCAGGATTGGCGTTCGCACAATCCCCGTCTCAAACACGAGGAAGTGCTCGGTGACCTGGTGCTTCCGGCTGGTACGCAGGTCCACCTGCAAAACCTGGAGCCTTTCAATGACCTGTCCGGCGATCCCGTGCCCTATGGCATGCAGAGCCTGGATCATGCTGATTTCGACCGCACGCCAGGTAACATCATGGGCATGCCTGTGCGCCGTCTGAAACTGGCGCAGGGCCACGGTTTCGCGACGGTCGAGACGCTGTCGGCCCATGACCTGGCAGGATGGAAATGTGCGCCAGGGGAGGTAGAGTTCCGCTTTCCATTCGGTGCTCATTTCATGTTTTCCAAGTGGAAAATGCACCAATGCACGCTGGCGCCAGGTACCGAGCTGGGCGGTATTGTCTGGCCTGGCCCGGTAGAGGTGTTCTCAAGTACCACGGGTTGGGAGGCTAGGTCCGAGCAAAGCCCGGTCAAGCTACTGGGGATCGAACTGCGCTCACTGAGCATGATGCTGGATCGCCCATATGGGGACGGGCGCTGGTGGCGAGGCTCCGCAAACCAGCCCTTCAACTTCGGCGCTATTCACTATCCGGCCGATATCCAGGTCAGCTTTGATCAGGGCCAGATGCTGTTTAGCCTGCCACCGGACGCACAAGCTCAGGATCGACGTACTGGAACGCTCATCGAGGGCGGGCAGACGGTGGTGCAGAGCATGGCCGGTGGGGTGCTAGGAATACGTACCAACGACTCTATGGGAGTTTATTTCCCTGACGAACTCATCGTGCGCTGAGGCTGAATGAACTCAGGCGGGTCGCAGAGAGTGCCTCCGTTTTAGGCAGCACTCACTTGAGTTATCAGCAGCGCCGCCATAGGTAGGCGCCGCTCAAGGCAAAGCAGCCGGCCACCAGAAACGTCCATAGATTCAGCCAGCTAAGAACTACAAGCGTATCGGACACGCCCGATGCGTTGCTGCCGCTTATCCCGGCGCCACTAATGCCCAAGATGACCAATCCTACCAGCGGTGCAGTGATCAGGTAGAGCCAGCCAAGAAAGAGAAGTCGCCGCCGCGTCAGAAAGGCCCGAATGTCCTGGGATCGCCGCTTCATGCCGAAGATCTTGCACGGCAATGTGATAAGTGTCCCGATGGCGTAAAGCCACATGCCAAGAAGCACGATTGCTACACAGTCCATAGTGTTTATTTCTCCTGGGGCTACCGTGAGGGGCTGGCATCGGGATTCGTTTACCACGAGTGGCAGCTATGGGTCGTTAGCAGCCATCCGCGACCGACCGCTATCGACCCTTTGCAGCCATTCTAGGTACCAAACCAAGAGCGACTAAAGAATCACATCCGCACGTGAGCGATCGCCTTTGCTCTTGACCCGTCGTCGTCGCCCCCTAAAATGGCGATCCCAAATCAAGGAACGATTTCATGATCACCTGTCATGTCCGGTACATCATCGACCCCTATCAGATCAATGCGTTCGAACGCTATTCCCGCTCTTGGATTCCAGTAGTAACCCGAATGGGTGGCCAGCATCACGGCTACTTCCTACCGGCTGAAGGAGCAAATAACGTCGCGTATTGCCTCTTTAGCTTCTCCGGCCTTGCCGACTACGAACGATATCGGCAAGAAGCCGCAGTCGATCCTGAATGTTTACGTTTGGTTGAGGAAGCGTCCGAATTGAAGTTCATCGTGAGCTACGAGAGAACCTTCCTTCGCCCTTTGCTTGCGTGATGCTCAGGCAACCTCAGCGTCATGCGTATTGAGTCGGTCTGGACTAACACCGTCACGTCCATGCGAGTTTCAATGGGTCGAGCCGCGCCCCCTATGCGTGGCTGAGCTACGCACTGAAACAGTTGCCGCATGCGTCAACAGTTGGTGACTTCGAAGCGTTGTTGCCGTGAAACTGTAAGCCAGTAATGCCACGGTAAACTAATAGCTCACCTTGTGGGCAGGTGGGGTTCATAAATTGGTTAGATATTTTAAGTAAGGACACAAGCATGACCAAGTACAAACTCATCCTGCTCCTGCTGGCGACTGCGGCAATGGCGGGCTGTGTAACCACCGAGCAGATGCCGGACGGCACCACCAAGATTCGCTTTTCGGACGAGGCTGTCAGTTCTCTGACCTCGATGATGCCTAATGCCCTTGTGACCGGGGTTGCGGGTGGTGCAGGTGGGGAGGCGGTCAACCTTATCCCCACTATAAGCCCGCTGGGGACCGGTGAGCCACTGTACCTCAATGGGCAGTTCGAGCTGCAATGCGCATCCGCTTTGCTTTACAGCGCAAAGTCTGGTCGGCCGCTGGACGCGCAGATCAGCAACAGGTGCCGCTCCAGCTACTTCTTGCGCCAGGAGCAGCTCAGGATGGCGGGCAAGTCCTATGATCGAGGAGCGCCAGCATATGATCCTTCAAATCCGCCAAATGAGTACTGGTCCAAAGTGGTGAGTCGCACGGTAAACCAGTTGGCGGCTAAGGATAAGTTCACTGCACGGTTTGCCGGCTACCCGCGGATCGAGAGCGGTGGTGGCATCACGATTTCCGTACGTTTGCTGGGGGAATCCCAGGGGACTTACGCTGCATTGGCGACCACGCCAGCGCGTACGCCGGTTGTTCTGGATGATGCGGGGTTCGAGCTGGGTATGCGCCAGCGTGCGGCACGTGTCGGTAACCAGGTCGTGGATGCTATCGCGTGCGATGCGGTGCTCGCATATAGCAAAACTGTTGATAAAGGGCCCAGGCCATCGAGCATTGATGCAAGTTCGTACACGCGCTATGAGGTATTGTTCACGGTTGCATCCATGGGGTGCAAGGACAGCACCCGGCAGTTCAAGACTGCTTCGCGATAGCGCTTGAATTCACCGGCTGTTGTCGGTTTTGTGCCTGCATTTCTGGCTAGGGGTTCATGTTCCAGATGTCGTCTGCGGCTGACTCGATGATCCCTGTGGTGGGTATATCGGCAGCGTTCAGCCAGTCTTGGCTGACGTCAGCCTGCTGTGCGGCACTTTAGTGGGCAAACTCGCGAGCCAGGATGGAGCCCTCGACCGACGTTACGAGCGCTGGGTAAGCCTGGCCGTACTCGCCCAGCACGGGCTGCATGTGTTCAACTGCAATTTTTCGACATTCATTTTCATGAGCTGAACTGCTCTGGTGCCCTTCATGCAAGATGATGAAAATACCTGCCACGACTCAGGTGCCGAGATGGAATTGCCGGATGGCGTTTTTCCGCCGATGTCTGGCTATACCCACGAAGATCTGTCTGCGGTTGCCCAGATTGCTACTCAGGCTTTCCTGGAAGCGCAGGGTGTTGACCCTGGCCTGATTCGAGAAACCATCATTGCACTGGTCTCTCATCTGTACGCCAAGTTCGAAAAGCAGGGTGTCGAGTTCCAGATCGCGACGTGGTATGAGAAACCGTATGACAACCTGGACAGGCGTAAGCGCTGCGTCACCAGCATGGCTGAAGAGTTCGGAGTGCTTGCACTGCATGCTTCGGCGGACGCTTTGCGAGGCTCGCCACTCATGGCCAGGGGGCGTGAGTTCTGGGAACCACTCATCGACCAGGCCGGGTTTGCAATACGTGAGCACATTCTGAAGTTGAATGCGGACTGATCCGACGTATGTTCATAGGGACACGGCATGAGTGATTCATTGCACGTCACGGCGCACTTAGATGGTACTGGCAGCAACAAGGACATGGCCAGCCCAAGGCTACCCACACCAATGCTGCCCGATTCCGAGCGCTGTACGACGCTGACATTAATCCGCCACCCTGTGCCAGACTTCGCCGGTGGGCATGCTAACGACAGTCGGATCAAAGGAGGTGGCAGATGGATCACAACTGGGGTGCGGGCAGGCGCGGTGGCGGCCTGGATGGCGGTTATACCGGGTCCCTGGACCATGCGATCTCCAACTTGCATGTCGGGCGCAGCCAGGGGCGGCAAGAAGGGCGCAAGGAGGGTTTCTATGAAGGGCATTCCCACGGCTACTCGCAAGGCTGGGATGCGGGGGCGGCGTGCGCCAATGAAAAACTGGAGCCGCTGAGGGGGCATCTACGGCAGTATTTCGAGGAGGCAGTGCAGCTCAGGGCCGTTGTCGAGCGCCAGGAGACAATGATTGACCTGATGTACCAACAACTCTCCCAAGTCGCGAAAGCGGGCAAGCACGCCGAGGGCGGACAGACGACTGGAATGTCAAAAGCGTTTGAGGCGTTGCAGAGCACCAATGACCTGTTGCAGGCAAGGGTTGAGGTCATGGATGAGCATTATGCAGCAGCGCTCGAGCAATCCAGGCTGCGAGACCAGCAGTACAAGCGCAGCTTGGTGTTCATGCAAGCAATGCAAGGGGTTCTTGAAGAACTTGTCGCCAACGATACCCCCGAGGCACTGCACATCCGGCAGCGTTTTGTTGAGCGTTACCAGGATCAGGTTGCCCAGGGTTTACGAGGCGGGAATATCCAGATTGCCCCGGAACTGGACGAGGTATTCCAGAAACTATTGCCCGAGACCCAGCAATTCATTTTGAGGATGCAGCATTCCGTCGCCCCGGGGCAGGATGCTGACGGCCCCTAACCAATGCTTTAGGCCCTCAGGCAGGGGCAGCACTTATCGAGGGTCTTCGGGCGCCCGACACGTGCCTTCTATCACGCCCTGCCGCGGCGTGGAGAAATTACAGCTCTCGCCTTCATGGCGACTGGCGCACGAACGCTAAGCAGAGATTGGCTGTCGACGTTCCCAATACCACACCTTGATGCGATTGCGAGCTTTATTGAGGAAGACGACGAGTAGGGCAGGCAGTTGTTGGTGAGTTGGTGCTGTATTATAGCCTCTGATGAATGCCCGCAATGGGTCGAAAGCAGCCGGTCGTGGGTGACCGTTTTCGACCCAAAGCGAACACTGATCCAAAGCTCTGTAGTCAGTGCAGGCCTCATCGCCGGCAAGCCGGCTCCCACAGGAATATCACCAGCCTTCAGGCATGCGCTGTACTTGTGGGAGCCGCGCTTGCCGGCGATGGGCCGCGAAGCGGCCCCGATTACAGATGTCCGCTTCGAGTCGATAGCTGGATGGGCGGGGCTGAAAATTGGCCGCCTACACATTGCTCTTTCTGAACGATGTCGAGAGCAGATGGGGGCATCATCGGGCTTGTATCAACTGGATTTTTCACCGTTTGCCCCATTCGCCACCAAGTGTTTTGTACAAGGTCACCCGGTTGGTCTGTTCTGTCAGTTTCAGGTTGATCAGCGACTGCTGCGCCGAATACAAAGAGCGCTGGGCGTCGAGTACGTCCATAAAGCTTTCCGAGCCTTCCTTGTATAGGGCCAACGAGAGCTGATAAGCGGTGTCGGTAGCGTCGGTCAGGCTGCGCTGGGCATCAAGGCGCTCATTGATATGACCACGCACTGACAGCGCATCGGCCACTTCGCTGAACGCGGTCTGGATCGTCTTCTCGTAGGTCGCCACTTCGATTTTGCTGTTGACCTTGGCTGCATCCAGACTGGCCCGATTGCTGCCTGCGTTGAAGATCGGCAGGTTGATCGAGGGGGCGAAGCTCCATGCGCCACTGCCGTCTTTGAACAACCCGGACAGCTCGCTGCTGGCGGTGCCGCCGCTGGCGGTAAGGGTAATGCTCGGGAAAAACGCAGCCCGAGCCGCGCCGATATCAGCATTGGCCGCCTTCAGTGAATGCTCAGCGGCCAAAACGTCCGGGCGACGCTGCAGCAGGCTCGAGGGCAGGCCCTGCGGCACGCCCACCAGCAGTGTGGTATCGAATGGCTGGTCGCCTGGCAGCAGCGTGTCGCTCAGGCGTTCGCCGACCAGCAGTTCGAGGGCGTTACGGTCCTGCTCGACCTGGCTGGCATAATTGGCCGCATCGGCCCGGGCGGACTCGACTGTACTGCGCGCTTGCGCCAGGCTCACCCCGGACTCGCCGCCCAGTCCATGGCTCTGCTGCACCAGAGTGTAGGTTTTCTGCTGGCTGGCATAGGTGTCATTTGCCAGCTTGAGCAGTTGCTGGTCGGCGGCCAGGGTCATCCAGGCCGTCGCGACCTCGGCTACCAGACTGAGCTGCGTGCTGCGGCGAGTTTGCTCCAGCGAAAGGTACTGCTCCAGCGCAGCATCCTTGAGGTTACCCATGCGGCCAAACAGGTCCAGCTCATAGCTGCTGACGCCCAGGCCGACGCTGTACTGGCTGCTGACCGCCGAGCTGCCGTTGGTCACGCTGCGCTGTCGGGTACCTTCGGCAGTTGCCGAAACTGCCGGAAACAGCTCGGCGCGCTGGATGCGGTACTGCGCCCGCTGGTATTCGACATTCAATGCGGCCACGCGCAGGTCGCGGTTGTTGGTCAACGCCAGCGCCACGGTATCGCGTAGGCGGGCATCGGTGAACAGCGATTTCCAGTTGATATCGGCGCTCGTGGTGCTTGCGCTGGTGGCGGCTGGCCACTGCTCGGCTACCGGTGCTGCCGGGCGCTGGTAGTCGGGTGCGAGGTTTACGCAGCCAGTAAGAACCAGCGCCAGCAACAAGGGGGACAGACGCATCACGCTTCTCCTGCAACAGTATCGACAGTGCTGGCGCCTCGGCCGGCCAAGCGCTGCACAAGGGCATAAAACAACGGGATGAAGAACAGGCCAAGCAGGGTGGCGGCGAGCATGCCACCCAGCACGCCGGTGCCAATTGCTTTTCGTCCACCGGCCCCGGCGCCGCTGCTCAGTGCCAGCGGCAGTACGCCAAGGATGAATGCCAGCGAGGTCATCAGTACTGGCCGCAGGCGAATGCGCACGGCCTCCAGGATGGCAGTGATGAGGTCCTGGCCGCGCTCGTATCCTTCTTTGGCGAACTCGACGATCAGAATGGCGTTTTTCGCCGTCAAACCCACCGTGGTCAGCAACCCGACCTGGAAGTAGACATCGTTGGCCAGGCCGCGCAGGCCCGTCAGCAGCAGCGCGCCAAGGATCCCCACCGGCACCACCAGCATCACCGCAAAGGGCACCGACCAGCTTTCGTACAGCGCCGCCAGGCACAGGAACACGAACATGATCGAGATGGCATACAGCAGGGGGGCTTGGGTACCCGCCATACGTTCCTGGTATGACTGCCCAGCCCAGGCGTAGCCGATACCGTCAGGCAATTGCGCCATGATCTGCTCGACTGCCGTCATGGCCTCGCCGGAGCTCACGCCACTGGCCGGCTCACCTACCAGTTCGTACGAGCCGAAGCCATTGAAGCGCTCCAGTAACGGCGAAGCGGTGCTCCATGAGGTGTTGGTGAATGCCGACAACGGCACCATGGCATCACTGTCGTTGCGCACATACCAGGCGCCGATATCCTCTGCCAGCATGCGCTTGTCGGCCTCGCCCTGCAGGTAGACTTTCTTCACCCGGCCGGCGTCGACGAAGTCGTTAACGTAACTGCCGCCCATCACGGTGCTGAGGGTGTCATTGATATCGCTGGCTGAAACACCCATGGCACCGGCCTTGCGGTCGTCGATGGCGACGTTCAGCTGGGGCGTGTCTTCCAGCCCCTGAGCACGAACGTTGGCCAGGCGCGCGTCTTTGGCCGCCAAGGTAAGGAACTGATCGCGGGCCTTGAGCAGCTCGGCGTGACCGAGGCCAGCCAGGTCCTGCAACCGCACATCGAAGCCTGAGCTCTGCCCCAAGCCTTGGATAGCCGGTGGGGCTATGACGAACACATTGGCATCGAGGATCTTTGCCAGCGCCATGTTGGCCCTTCGTGCCACCGCTGTGGCGCTGTGTTCGTCGCCCTGGCGTTCGCTCCAGTCCTTGAGTTTGATGAAGGCTCGCCCCGAATTCTGTGCGTTACCGCCGGTACCCAGGCCGCGCACAGTGAGGATCGACGCCACCTCCGGTTGTTGCAGTATGTATTCCTGAACCTGGCGGTTGACCGCTTGCAAGCGCTCGTCGGTGCCGCCCACCGGCAGGGTCATCTGCATCATCAGCATGCCCTGGTCTTCCTCAGGCAGAAAAGCCGTGGGCAGTTTCTCGAACATCAGCGCCACGCCACCCAGCAGCAGTACGTAGACCAGCAGGCCGCGCAGCGGACGCGCAAGTACATTGCCGACACCGCGCTGGTAGCGCTGTGAGGTACGGTCGAAGGTACGGTTGAACCAGCCGAAGAAGCCACGCTGCGTTGTACCGTGGGCCGTCACCGGCTTGAGCAGGGTGGCACAGAGGGCCGGGGTCAGGGTCATCGCCACCAGGACAGACAAGGCCATGGCTGCTACCAGGGTTACCGAAAACTGACGGTAGATGATCCCGGTTGAGCCGCCGAAGAAGGCCATCGGGATGAATACTGCCGAGAGCACCACGGCAATACCGATCAACGCGCCGCTGATCTCGCCCATCGACTGGCGGGTCGCCTCACGCGGCGACAGGCCTTTTTCGGTCATGATGCGCTCGACGTTCTCCACCACCACGATGGCATCGTCAACCAACAAGCCGATCGCCAGCACCATGCCGAACATGGTCAACGTGTTGATCGAGTAGCCGAGCATCGCCAATACGCCGAAGGTGCCGAGCAAAACCACTGGTACGGCAATGGCGGGGATCAGCGTGGCGCGCAGGTTCTGCATGAACAGGTACATGATCAGCACCACCAGGGCGATGGCTTCGAACAGGGTCTTGACCACCTCCTCGATGGAAATCTTCACGAACGGCGCGGTGTTGTAGGCCACCTCGCTACGCAGTTGCAGCTTGCTAGGGAAGAACTGCTCCAGTTCGGCCAACTTGGCTTGCACCGCTTCAGAAACGTCCAGCGCGTTGGCACCGGTGGCCAGGCTCACCGCAAGGCCGCCGGAAGGCCGGCCATTGTGCTCGGCGACCACGTCGTAGCTTTCGCTGCCCAG
The DNA here is from genome assembly GCF_002113725.1 of Pseudomonas sp. B23(2017). Lineage (NCBI taxonomy): Bacteria > Pseudomonadati > Pseudomonadota > Gammaproteobacteria > Pseudomonadales > Pseudomonadaceae > Pseudomonas > Pseudomonas sp. B23(2017). Next base: position 118,288 of record NZ_NEJM01000009.1, read on the forward strand.
CTCTACCCGGGCCACGTCGGCCAGAGTCACCATAGCGCCGGCACTGTTGGACTTGAGAACCAGGTCGCGGAACTGCGCGGCGGTCTGTAGCTTGCTGCGGGCGTTGATGGTGGCGTTGAGCTGCTGGCCGGCGCGGGCAGGCAGAGTGCCCAACTGGCCGGCCGAGGTGTCGACGTTCTGCGCTTCCAGCGCGCCGCTGATGTCCGAGGGCATCAGCGCGAATTGCTTGAGCTTGTCCGGGTCGAGCCAGATGCGCATGGCGTAGCTCGAACCGAGGGTGGTCACATCGCCGACGCCGCTGACCCGGCTGATCTGGTCATACAAGGTGCTGGAGATGAAGTCACTGATGTCGGTGGCGGTCACATCAGGGCTGTCCGATACCAGGGATACGATGATGAGGAAGTCGCTGGCCGAATTGTTGATCTGGATACCCTGCTGCTGCACGGTATCGGGCAGGCGCGCCTTGGCCTGCTCCAGCTTGGTCTGCACCTGCATTTGCGCAGTATTTACATCCGTGCCGGCCTCGAATGTCAGGGTGATTTTGGCGCTGCCGGACGAGCTGCTGGTGGAGGACATGTAGGTGAGGCCGTCGAGGCCGGTCATCTGCTGTTCGATGACCTGGGTCACCGAATCTTCCATTGTCTTGGCCGACGCGCCTGTGTAGGTGGCGTTGAGGCTGATCTGCGGCGGGGCGATGTTGGGATACTGCGCCAGCGGCAGTTCGAAGATGGCCAGGCCACCGCCAAGCATGATCAGGATGGCGATGACCCAGGCGAAGATTGGCCGGTCGATGAAAAAACGTGCCATGGGATGGGCCTCAGTTGCTATCGTTGTGAGCGGTCAGGGGGGTGTTCTGCACCTGCACCTGTTGGCCAACACGCACCTTTTGCAAACCCTCCATGATGACCTTGTCGCCAGCTGCCAGGCCGTGACTGACCCACCAACGGTTGTCCACAGCACGGGCCAACGTCAGCTCACGCTGTTCTACCTTGCCATCGACCACTACCAGGGCGGTGGCGCTACCGCGCTCGTCACGGCTGACGGCCTGCTGCGGTACCAAAATAGCGTCGTTCTGTACGCCTTCCTGCAACGTTGCCTTGATGTACATGCCCGGCATCAGCAGGCCGTCGGGATTGGGCACCACTGCGCGGAACGTCACACTGCCGGTGCTTTGGTCAACGCTGACGCCGTTGAAGGTGAGGGTGCCGGCATGGGCGTAGGCGCTCCCATCTTCAAGTTCCAGGGTCACACGAGCGGCATCCGCCTGCCCGCTGCGTGCCAGCTTGCCTTCGGCCAGTTCGCGCTTGAGGCGTAGCAGGGTGCTGCTCGGCTGGGTGAAGTCGACGTAGATCGGATCGAGTTGCTGTACCGTGGTGAGGGCCGTGGTCTGTTCGGCAGTGACCAGTGCGCCAGGGGTGACCGAGGAAGTGGCTGTGCGGCCATCGATCGGTGCGTTGATGCGGGTGTAGTCGAGGTTGATCTGTGCGGTACGCTGCTCTGCCAAGGCAGACTGCAGGCTGGCACGGGCCTCGAGCAAGGCCGACTGGGCGCTTTCGTTGTCTTCGGCACTGATTGCGTCGAGCTTCACCAGTTGAGCATCACGCTTGGCTTTGAGTTCGGCAGCCCGCAGCGTGGCTCTGGCCGAGCTGACGGTGGCCTTGGCCTGTGCCAAGGTGGCCTGGTAGGACTGCGGGTCAATCTGGTACAGCGCCTGGCCGGCCTTGACCGTGTCACCCTCATTGAACAGACGTTTCTGAATGATGCCGCCAACTTGCGGACGGATCTCGGCAATCAGGTGGGCGCTGGCGCGACCGGGCAGGGTGGTGGTCAGGGCCTGGGCGGCGGTTGTCACTTCATGCACCGCCACTTCCTGTACAGGAGCAAGGGCTGCAGCGGTTTCGGTTTCACCGCAACCTCCCAGGACAAGCAGGCCGGCGCCAAGCAGTAGCGCCCGGGACCAAGGTGATCGTGTATAGAACAGGGAGTGGAATAACGTATGCATCGCAGGCTCCGACCCAATTGATTCAGATGGCCCAAGCGTGCGTGGGAATTGTGCAGCAAATGTGCAGAAAGGATGGAGATTGGCCTGCGCGCCTTGCGGCACTGGAGTTGGCACGCTTCAATGGTGGCAATTCCAATTCACCGGCGGAGCCATGAAAGTCAGCCTTTCGCACAAGTTTTTCTTCGCGATGCTCTTGGTCTGCACTTTCGCCGTGTTGGGCATGGTGTTCGCCGCCTACTTAAGCTTGAAGTATGGCTTTCTCGGCTACCTCAATCAGCAAGCCGAGGAGCGCATGGATCGCATCGTGCCGCGGGTCGAGCAGGCCTATGCGCGTAATGGCAGCTGGGACTTCATCCGTCGCGACAAGGACCAGTGGTTCGAACTGCTGCGCCCGGACGATATCCAGCCGGACAAGACTTTCGACCCCAGCTTGCTGACGGTCTCCGACCTGACTGGCGCGTTCGTGCGCTTCGCCCTGCTCGATGCCCAGCGCCGGCCGATCATCGGCTACCAGGGGCCTAGCAGTGAAATGCTGCTGCGCCCGATCAGGCATCAAGAACAGCTGGTCGGCTGGATGGCTCTTGCGCCGCTGCAGTCGGTGACCAGCGTGGGTGACCGCCGCTTCCAGCTGAACCAGCTGCGCTCCAGCCTGCTGATAGGTCTGGCCTGCCTGTTGGCCACGGGTGTGATCGCCTGGTGGCTTAGCCGTGCCTTGCTGCGCCCGATCCGTGAAGTGGCCAGTGCCACCCATCGCCTGGCTGCGGGTGATTATGAAATCCAGCTGCCGGTGCGTTCGGCAGACGAAGCTGGGCAATTGGCCGTCGATTTCAACCGCATGGCCGCCACGCTGGCGAGCAACGAGCGCCTGCGCCGCGACTTCATGGCCGATATTTCCCACGAGCTGCGCACGCCGCTGGCGGTGATGCGGGCCGAACTCGAAGCCATGGAAGATGGCATTCGCCCGGTCGATAGCAACGGTCTGCGCTCGCTGCAAGGCGAAGTCGGGTCGCTGAGCAAGCTGGTCGACGACCTGTTCGACCTGTCGTTGACCGAAGTAGGTGGACCGACCTATCGTCGCGAACGTATCGACCTGCGGGTGCTGCTGCCGGTGGTGGCCGATGCCTTCCAGGCCGGTTTTGCCGAGCGTGGCCTGGCGTTGCGCCTGGAGTTGCCGGAAGAACCGCTGTGGGTGCTGGGCGATGAGTCACGCCTGGGCCAGTTGCTGCACAACCTGCTGGAAAACAGTCGCCGTTATACCGATGCGGGCGGCCACACGGTGCTGCGCGCATTCCAGGACGGCGACCAAGTGCTGGTGCAATGCGAGGACACCGCCCCCGGCGTGGACAGTGCATCCCTGGCGCGTCTGTTCGAGCGTTTCTACCGCGCCGAGCGTTCGCGTAACCGTGCCAGTGGGGGCACCGGCCTGGGCCTGGCAATCTGCCGTGGCATCGCCGAAGTACACGGTGGCAAGCTGACGGCCAAAGCCTCGGCCTTGGGCGGCTTGCTGTTGTCACTCACGCTTCCGGTTGCCGGAGATCAGGCATGAGCCAGATTCTGTTGGTGGAAGATGAACCCAAGCTCGCCGCGCTGGTGGGCGATTACCTGCGCGCCGGTGGCTACCGCGTCGACCACCAAGAGGACGGCCTGGCGGTGATCCCGGCGATTCGCCAGGGCCAGTACGACCTGATTCTGCTCGACCTGATGCTGCCCGGTCGCGATGGCCTGGATATCTGCCGCGAGCTGCGCGGCTTCAGCCAGATGCCATTGATCATGATGACCGCCAGGGTCGACGAGATCGACCGCCTGCTGGGCTTGGAGCTGGGCGCCGACGACTACATCTGCAAGCCGTTCTCACCACGCGAGTTAGTCGCACGGGTCAAGGCCGTGTTGCGCCGTAGCGGGCAGCAGGCACCGAGCCTAGGCGTGGAGCTCGACTCTCGATCATTCCAGGCGCGCTACATGGGGGTGGCGCTGGACCTGACACCGGTAGAGTTTCGCATGCTTGCGGCACTGGCGGCTCGCCCGGGACAAGTGCTGTCACGCGACCAACTGATGAATCACATCTACCGAGACCATCGCGTGGTCGCAGACCGAACCGTAGACAGTCACGTGAAGAATTTACGGCGCAAACTGTCAGGGGTAACTCCAGGACATGACCCGCTCAGGTCGGTATATGGGGTGGGTTACAGCCTGGAGCTTGAGTAGAACCCGGCCGCCAGCGGAGCGCCAGTGCCAGGCGCAACCGGTTGGGCACAAGGTTATCGAAATCAACTGCTCATCTATTTCATACCTAAATTCCCGAGCGGTTTGGTTGTTACGTCAGACCGGAGCAGATACGAGGGCGCTTTCGACCCGTAGCGGTCATTTTGCCCCACAGCAATCATTGTGGGAGCGGGTTCACCCGCGAACACCGGCACGGCCGGTGCCATCCACCGCGGCGCCTGCTTCGCGGGTAAACCCGCTCCCACAGAGTACGCGTCGCGCTTACGAAACCAGTTATCTTTTAGCGTCACCGATCGCCAGCCCCAACATGTCTGGGCCTTACGCCAGCCAATAAAGGTATGGCCCACATCTGAATCTTGTATTTCATCTGCACGCGTTCGCCTGATTAGCATCGTCGATGTCTTCCTGTCGACGAGAACAACAACGTGAACCTTGGAACGATCATTACCCGAAGTGCCCGCTACTGGCCGGACCACATCGCCGTGGCGGACAGCCAGACACGCGTCACATACGCCCAACTGGAGCACCGCAGCAACCGCTTGGCCTCAGCGCTGGGTACGCTAGGCGTGGGTGTCGGGGAGCATGTGGCGATACTCGCCGCCAACCGCGTGGAGCTGGTCGAAGCTGAAGTGGCGCTGTACAAGGCGGCGATGGTCAAGGTGCCGATCAATGCGCGGCTGTCAGTGGATGAAGTGGTGCGGGTGCTGGAAGACTCCTGCAGCGTTGCACTGATCACCGATGCCAGTTTTGCCCAGGCGCTGGCAGCGCGGCGCACGGAGTTACCGCTGCTGCGCCAGCTGATCGTGCTGGAAGACGAGGGCGGTGATCTGGGTTATGCCGCGTTACTAGAGCGCGGCAGTGAGGCACCGCTGGGCCTGGACCCGGCCGACGATGCGCTGGCCGTGCTGCATTACACCTCCGGCAGCTCCGGCGTGCTCAAGGCTGCGATGCTGTCGTTCGGCAACCGCAAGGCGCTGGTGCGCAAGAGCATTGCCAGCCCCACACGGCGCTCCGGGCCAGGCGATGTCATGGCCCACGTGGGGCCCATCACCCATGCCAGCGGTATGCAGATCATGCCGCTGCTGGCGGTGGGCGCCTGCAACCTGCTACTCGATCGTTATGACGACCGCCTGTTGCTGGAGACCATTCAGCGCGAACGGGTGACGCGGCTGTTCCTGGTGCCGGCGATGATCAACCGCCTGGTCAATTACCCCGGCGTCGAACGCTTCGACCTGTCGAGCCTGAAGCTGGTCATGTACGGCGCCGCGCCCATGGCACCTGCCCTGGTGAAAAAGGCCATCGAACTGTTCGGGCCGATTCTCGCGCAAGGTTACGGGGCCGGTGAAACCTGTTCGCTGGTCACGGTGTTGACCGAGCAGGACCATTTGGTGGAAGACGGCGATTATCAACGCCTGGCCTCGTGCGGGCGGTGCTACTTCGAGACCGACCTGCGGGTGGTCAACGAGGCATTCGAGGATGTGACCCCGGGTGAGGTCGGCGAGATCGTGGTCAAAGGGCCCGACGTGATGCAGGGCTACTGGCGCGCCCCAGCGCTCACCGCCGAAGTGATGCGTGACGGTTACTACCTTACCGGCGACCTGGCGACGGTCGATGCCCAGGGGTACGTGTTCATCGTCGATCGCAAGAAGGAAATGATCATTTCCGGCGGTTTCAACGTGTACCCCAGCGAAGTGGAGCAGGTGATCTACGGTTTCCCCGAAGTGTTTGAGGTGGCGGTGGTCGGCGTGCCCGACGCCCAGTGGGGCGAAGCGGTGCGCGCGGTGGTTGTGCTCAAGCCCGGGGCGCAACTGGAGGCCGCCGAGCTGATCGATCGTTGCGGCCGTGCGCTGGCCGGTTTCAAGAAACCGCGCGGTGTCGACTTTGTCAGCGAACTGCCGAAAAACCCCAATGGCAAGGTGGTGCGCCGCCTGGTCCGGGACACCTACTGGCAACACAGCGAACGTCGTATCTGACCCGGGAGCATCACCATGTATCAACCCAGTGCAAAGGCTGCGCAGATTATCGAAGCGATCGAGGGTTTCGTCCGCGATCAGGTACGCCCGCTGGAACAGCAGGCACAGCTGGACTGGGCGCGCCCGCACCCCCAGCCGGTGCTGCGGCAGGTGTGGAAACTTTCCAGCGAGCAGGGCCTGTACACCGTCATGCTGCCCGAAAGCATGGGCGGAGCCGGCCTGAACGTGGCCGACCTTTGCGCGGTGAAGGAGGCCACGATGCTGACAGGCTCGATGCTTGCCTCACACGTGTTGGGCGAGCTGTCGGGGCCACCGCGCGTCGGCCACCTGTTCAAGGTGGCCAGCCCCTACCAGGTCGAGACCTTTCTCAAGCCAGTGTGCCGCGCTGAAAAGGCCGTGTGCTTTGCCCTGACCGAAGCCGAGGCAGGTTCCGATGCCACCGCCATTACTACCCAGGCGCGCCGCGACGGCGACCACTATGTGCTCAGCGGCTGCAAGCGTTACATCTCTGGCGCCTCCTACGCCGACCTGGCGGTGCTGCTGGCGGTGACCGGGCCGGGGAAGGGCGCCCAGGGCATTTCGGCGTTCTTCGTCGACCTCAACGCGCCGGGTGTGCGAATTGACAGCGATTACTCGGTGATGTCCGGTGGCGGTGCCCACGGCGACATCGTGCTTGACCAGGTGCGCGTGCCCGCGGCCAACCTGATCGGTGAAGAGGGACAGGGGTTCAAACTGGCCATGGGGCGCATCACCCTCAACCGTCTGCTGCATTGCCCGACCCTGCTGGGGATGGCCGGCCTGGCGCTGAACTTGTCGATCGAGCATGCACGCAGCCGCAAGCAGTTCGGCCAGCCGATCGCCATGTTCCAGGCGGTCAACCACATGATCGCCGACATGGCCACCGAGCTGCACGCTGCGCGAAGCATGGTCTACGCCACGGCCCAGGTGAACGACGCAGGGGGCGATATCCGCACCCAGGCGCCGATGTGCAAGCTGTTCGTATCCGAGGCGGCCTTCCGCATCGCCGACAAGGCGGTGCAGGTGCACGGCGGTGCCGGGCTGATGCAGGGCCATCCGGTGGAGTGGATTTTCCGCGCCACGCGGATGATGCGTATCCTTACCGGCACCAGCGAGATCCAGCGCAACACCATCGCCAAAGGCGTGCTGATGCCTGCCTGAACGACGGGCCGCCCTTGCGGCGGCCTTTTTGCAACACCTCACAACAATAACAAGAGTACTCGCCATGACTGCGGATTCTTCCCTGCCTAACCCCCGTACCGCCTGGCTGGTGGCCGCGCTGCTGGCCCTGCTGATGCTGGTCAACTTTCTCGACAAGGTGGTGATTGGCCTGGTGGCCGTGCCGATGAGCGCCGAACTGGGCCTGACGGCCACCGAGTTCGGCCTGATCGGTGGTGCCTTGCATTGGTTTTTCGCGATCTCCGCCGTGGTCGGTGGCTTCATGGCCAACCGGCGCCCCACGCGCACCTTGCTGTTGGGCATGGGCCTGTTCTGGGCGCTGATCCAGCTGCCGATGCTGTTCGCCACCTCACTGTGGACCATCGTCGCCTGCCGGGTGCTGCTGGGCATCGGTGAGGGGCCGGCATCGCCGGTGGCCACTCATGCACTGTACAAGTGGTTCCCCAACGACCGGCGCAACCTGCCGGTGGCCCTGCTGCATGCTGGCAGTGCCATGGGCCTGCTGGTGGCGGGGGCAATGATCCCCTGGGTCAGCCTGCATTACGGCTGGCGCACCAATTTCATCATCCTTGCGTTGATCGGCCTGGTCTGGTGCCTGTTGTGGTGGCGGCTGGGCGAGGAGGGCACCCTCGAACGCCTGCGTGCCAGCCAGCTCAAGGCCGACGAATCGGCTATCCCCTATCGCAGGCTGCTGGGCGACCCCAGCGTGATGGGCAACTATCTGTGCCACTTCGCCGCCAACTGGTCGCTTGCCCTCACCCTGACCTGGGTGCCCAGTTACCTGCAGGTGGGCCTGGGTATCGACCCGCTGCAGACCGGGCGCATCTTCATCATGTTCGTGGTCGTGACCACGCCGCTGAGCTTGCTGCTGGCCTGGTTTTCCCAGCGCCTGATGCGTCGCGGCGTGAAGTCAAGGGTGGCACGCGGCGTGTTCGTTTCGGTGTGCCTGATACTGGGCGGCCTGTTGTCGGCTTCGTTGATGCTACCTGGCTTGAGCACGGCCGTAAGGGTCGCCGCGCTGACTTTGAGTGGTGGCCTGGCGCTGGTGATGTATTCCGTGGGCCCGGCAATGCTCGCCGAGTTCACCCCGGCGGCCCAGCGCGGCGGCATCCTCGCCATGGGCAACGGCATCGCCTCGCTGGCCGGGCTGGCAGCGCCGGTGGTGACCGGCTTGCTGGTACAAGGTGCGGGTAGCGAACACCCGGCGGGGTATGCCCAGGGCTTCCTGGTGTGCGGCGCGGTGCTGGTGATGGCCGGATTGGTGGGCCTGGCCACCATGAACCCGCAGCGCACCCAGCAGCGCCTGCGCGAATCTGCTGCCGCTGGCGGGCAGGTGTGCGCTCAGACCGCCAGCTGAACGCCGAGCACCGACTCCAGCGGCTCGGTCTCCTTGCCGATCAGTTCGCCCCGCCACCGGCCGCTGTTGACCAGGTCAATCAGCACGCTGCGCACCAGGTCGCGCAGGCAACCGGCAGCGAACGACAGGGGTTTGTGCTGGGAGTGCGCCAAGGCGATGGTGCGGCTGATGCGCGGTTCGACGATGCGCCGCGCCGCCGTGGGTTCGAGCAGTACGCTCAGCGGCGGCCAGTTGCTGATGGTCGCCGCCAGGCCGGCGCGCACCAGGCTGGCGATACCGGGTGCCGATTGCTGCTCGTAGGCAGCGGCCAGGGGGACGGCGGCTTCCATGGCGGCTTGCTCGATGCGTCGGCGCAGGTGCAGCGTCTTGGGCGGCAGCACCAGCCGGGTGGCGGCGGCTTCGGCTAGGGTGATGGTGTCGGGGGTGCCGGGGGCTGATGCGCCAACCCAGTACAGCGCCTCGGTGAAGATCGGCTCGGCCTCCACATGGTCGAGTTCCTCGGCATTGGGCACCACTCCGAAGTCCACCTTGCCCAGCTCGATGGCCTGGCCGCCTTCACGGCTGAGGCCGTCCCATACGGTCAGAGTGACGCCGGGGAAGCGCTGTTCGGCGCGCCTGACGATTTCTGGCAGCAGCAGGTCGGCGGCTGTGGCCGGGATGGAAATGGCCACGTGGCCCTTGGGGTCGCCGCGGCTGGATTTCAGCTCATCCTTCACCGAGTCGAGTTTCTGCACTACCTGCCGGGCCACTTCGTAGAGCTGGCGCCCGGCATCGGTCAGGGCAATGCCATCGTGCTGGCGGTCGAGCAGCTGCATCTCCAGTTCACTTTCCAGCAGGCTGATCTGCCGGCTCAACGCCGGCTGGGCAATGTAGGCGCGACGTGAAGCCGAAGAGAAGCTGCCGGCTTCGACGATGGCGATCAGGTAGCGGAGCTGTTTCAGGGTCATCGGAGCGGTTCCAAGGGTATGCCGAACTGATATGGCACGTATCCGAACACGTTATTTGTGGGGTTCGAAGCGCGGCTCCTAGTATCACCCCGAAAGGGCGTGCCAAGGCAAGCCCGGCCAGGACACCACAACAACAAGAGGCCAAGCCCGATGAAACCATTCGCTCTGCTGCGCAGCTTCCTGTTCGTCAACGCCAGCCTGCTGAGCCTGTACGTGGGGGCCACGCCACTGCCCGCAGACCTGACGCCGGTGGGGGCCGAACGCGGGCCCAGCGGCGACGGGCGCATACCGGCCTGGAACGGCGGTCTGCGGGCGGGGCAAGTGTCTCTGGCGGTCAACGGCACGCCGCTGGACCCGTACGCCGATGAGCAGCCGCTGTATGTGATCACCGCCAACAACTACACCCAGTACCGGGAGCAACTGACGGCGGGGCAGGTGGCCTTGATGCAGCGTTACCCCCAGTCTTTCCGTCTGCCTGTGTATCCCTCGCACCGCAGTGTCGCGGTGCCGCCACCCGTGGGCGAGTGGGCCCGGCACAATGCGGCCAGTGCCCGGCTGGTCAATGACGGCAACGGCGTGGCGGGCTTTGCCGGCGTAGTGGCATTCCCCAAGCCCGAGAATGGCCTGCAGGTGCTGTGGAACCACCTCACCCGGCCGCGCAACGGCAGTTACAGCCTGGCCTCGGACAGCATCACCCCGCGTGGCGATGGCCGCTTCGCGACGATGAGCCTGCAACAGAACTTCGCCCGCCCCGACGTACTGGAAGGCGGCCAAGCGGGCAACGTGCTGTATTACCTGAGTTACCGTATGACCGCGCCGTCGCGTCTGGCGGGCGATGCCGTGGTGCTGCACGAAACCCTCGATCAGGTCGCCCAGCCGCGCCTCTCGTGGCTGTACAGCAGCAGTCAGCGGCGGGTGCGGCGTGCCCCGACGCTGGCTTATGACAGCATCACCCCGGGCACGGCCGGCCTGCGCACCGCCGACAGCCGCGACATGTTCAACGGCGCCCCGGACCTCTACCAGTGGACCCTGGTGGGCAAGAAGGCCCTGCACGTGCCGTACAACAGCTATCGCCTGGCTTCGCCCGTGCTCGGTTATGCCGCGCTGATCGGGCCGGGGCACGTCAACCCGCAACCCACCCGCTACGAGCTGCACCGGGTGTGGGAAGTGGTGGGCACCCTCAAACCTGGGGCGAAGCACCTGTACGCCAGTCGCCGCTATTACCTGGACGAGGACAGCTGGGCAATCCTCGAGGCGGACTTTTTCGACCACAAGGGCCAGTTGTGGCGCACCGCCCAGGCCCACAGCTACTACCACGTGACTGGGCAGGCGCTGGTCAACGCCATGGAGGCGATCTACGACCTGCGCAGTGGCCGCTACCAGCTGTCAGGCCTGACCAACGAGCAGCCAAGGCCGTACGCCTTCGACGTGCGCACCAGTGCTTCCTACTTTTCCCCCGGCGCATTGCGCAGCCAAGGGCTGCGCTGACACAGGGCTCTCATGAATTCCGATCACCGTCGTACTCCTTGGGAGCGCTGGTTGCTGGGGCAGGGCAAGGCGCCCGACCCGCGTTTTACCTTGGCCAATGAGCGCACCTTTCTTGCTTGGATCCGCACCGCACTGGCCTTGCTCGGCGGCGCCATCGCCATCGAAACCTTCGCTGCCCATGCCTGGCCACCCTCTGGGCGCGTGGCGATGGAGCTGGCGTTGCTGGCCTTCAGCTTGCTGGTGAGCCTGGGCGCCGGCTGGCGCTGGTTCGCGGTGGAGCGCGCATTGCGCCGCGAGGCGCCGCTGCCGTTCCCGCGCCTGGTGCCACTGCTGAGCGTGGCGTGCGGGCTTGCCGGCGTGGCGCTTGTCGGCGTGCTATGGGCGCGTTGGCATGGCGGATAGCGCCAGAGACACCGGGCTGCAGGCCGAGCGTACCGTGCTGGCCTGGCGGCGCACGCAGGTCTCGTTGCTGCTGGTAGCGTGCCTCGCCTGGCGTGGCGAGATGTGGATGGTGGCTGGCCTGGCGGCGCTGCTGGCGGTGTTGTGTCGGGCCCGTGACCGCCGGGTGTACCGCCGTGGGCTGGGCATGCTGCATCGCGAGCAGGGCCACGCGGCCGCCTGGAGTGTGCTGCTCTGTGCCCTGGGGGTGGCGGGCCTGGTGCTGAGCGTGTGGTTGCGCCGCTCGCTTTAGGGCGGCGCTGTAGGTGATTTAGGGGGTGACGATATTGAAGCGCCCGTCCGGCTCGTCCAGCCCTGCCATGAAGCGCATGAACATCATGCGCTCGCCACTGATGTCGATATCACCCACGGTCGCTTCCTTGAGAAAGCCGGTCTGCTTCAGGGCGATGCGGTCCAGAATAGCCTTGCTCATTTTCACCTCGACATCCGCCTGCCTGTGGCGGGTGTGGTCGCGGTGGGTGAGAACGCCGTTGCGTAGGGTCAGTGCATAATCTTCGTTCAGGTCGGTGAAGTGCCAGTTGATGGTCAGGTCCTGCTCGGCGGCCTTGGCAGCATCCACGCGTACGCCCAGGTAATCGAAGAACAGCGTCGGACTCAGGGCGCGTACCAGGTCGTCCGCGCTGCCGCCTTTGCTGGCGGTCGGCGCCACACCGTTGCGCAGCTCTTGCGCACCGGTCAGGTAGGCGTTGCGCCAGGTGGCGTTCTCGCTCTGGTAGCCCAGTTGCTCCAGGGCGTCGGCCTGCAGCTCGCGCGCTGCGCTGTTGTCGGGCTCGGCGAATACCAAGTGCCGGGTGAGCTCGGCAACCCAGCGGTAATCACCGCTGCCGTAGGCCTCAAGGGCCAGGGTCAGCACCCGCTCGGCACCGCCCAGGGCCTTGACGTAATGCGCACCGGCCTCGCTCGGCGGCAAGGGGTTGAGGGTTGCCGGGTTGCCGTCGTAAAAGCCCATGTAGCGCTGATACACCGCTCGTACGTTGTGGCTGAGCGAGCCATAGTAGTCGCGGCTGTACCATTTGCTGGCCAGCCGAGGCGGCAAGGTGGTCAGCTCAGCGGCGATCTCGGTGGGGCCAAGGCCACGGTTGATCAGGCGCAAGGTCTGGCTGTCGATGAAGGCGTACATGTCGCGCTGGTCAGCCAGGTAGTCGCGGATCGCCGCGCCGCCCCAGGTCGGCCAGTGGTGCTGGGCAAACACCACTTCGGCCTGCTCGCCATAGCGCAACAGCGACTGGTCGAGGTAGTGCGCCCACACCTTGGCATCGCGCACCTGGGCGCCGCGCAGGGTCAGCACGTTGTGCTGCACGTGGGAGGCGTTCTCGGCCATGCACAGGGCCTTGAACTGGGGGAACCACAGGTTCATTTCAGCAGGCGCTTCGGTGCCAGGGGTGAGCTGGAATTCGATGTCGACACCGTCGATGCGCAGGGTCTCGAAGGGCTGTTCGATCAGCCGGGTCGGGGCAATCAGGCTAACCGTGGCATTGGTCGGCACACCCTTGCCCAGGCCGGCATCCACCTGGCCGCGTGGACCGCGTGGCAGTGGTGCGCCGTACATGTACTGTGCCCGGCGCTTCATTGCCGGCCCGGCCAGCACGTTTTCGCTGACGGCATGTTCGAAGAAGCCCTGCGGGGCGATGACCTGCACCTTGCCGGCCTTGACGTCCGCCTCGTCGATCACCCCACGCACGCCCCCGAAATGATCGACGTGCGGGTGGGTATAGATTACCGCCACCACCGGTCGCTGCGGGCGATGGCGAAAGTACATGGCCAACCCGGCCCTGGCGGTTTCCACCGACAGCAGCGGGTCCATCACGATCAGACCGTGCTCGCCTTCGATCAGGGTCATGTTGGCCAGGTCCAGGCCGCGCACCTGGTAGATGCCTTCGCTGACCTTGAACAACCCGGCAAGGGTGTTGAGCTGGGCAATGCGCCACAGGCTTGGGTTGACCGTGGCCGGTGCCTCGCCTTTCAGGAAGGCATAGCGCTGCAGGTCCCAGACGGTTTTACCGTCGGCATTGACCACGGGCTGGTCAACAGCTTCGAGCAGCCCGCGGCGGGCATTGTCGAAGTCGCTGCGGTCGCCGAAGGGCAGGCGCTGCAACCATTGCTGATTGCTCTGGCGGGTGAGGTCGCTGGCGTCCTTGGCCGGCCCGCCGGCCAGCGCCGCGTAGGGCAGGGCCAGGGCCAGCAGGCAGGGCAGTGTGCGTAGGCGCATGGGGTAGTCCTTGTTGTTCTGAGGGCGAACACTCTAAGGACAGAGCTCGCCGGCAAACCAATACCACTCTTGCATGGCCACCCATGCCCAAGTGCTATGGCTCAGCCGGCACCAATTTCCATGATGCGCGCCACCAGCCAGGCCAGTGCCGGGTCGTGCTGGCGATGGGCAAGGTACACCAGCTCCAGCTGGAAGGGCTCCAGGGCGAACGGCAGCTCGAATACCTGAAGCGGCAGCAGCCGGGCGAAATAGCGGGCCAGGGCGGTGGGCAGCACCACGCACAAGTCGGAGCTTGCGGCCAGGTGTGCGGCCTGCAGGTAATTGGGCGTGGTGTAGACGATGCGCCGGGCCAGACGCTGTTCCCCCAGCCATTGGTCGACCATGCCACGTGTCTGCCCGCCGTGCACCCACAGGTGGCGCAGGGCGAGAAACGCTTGAAGGTCGAGGGTGCCATCCACTTCGGGGTGGCCCTGGCGCACCGCCACGTGCAGGGTTTCGCTGCGCCAGTGGCGCCGCTCGTAGCGCGCGGGCACCTCATCGAAGCGCCCCAGCACCAGGTCGAGCTCGCCGCGATCGAGGGCTTCGGCGGGCAGATTGGGCGTCAGGTGCAGCACATCCACGCGCAAGTGCGGGGCCTGGGTTTGCAAGGTGGCCAGCAACTTTGGCATGCAAAGCTGTTCGGCGAAGTCGGTGAGCGCGATACGCAGCTGGCGGTGGCTGAGCCGCGGGTCGAAGCTGTCGCCGGCGCCAAGGGTCTGTTCGATCTGCAGCAATGCCGCGCGAATCGGGCCTTCCAGGGCCAAGGCGCGCGGAGTGGGGCGCATGCGTCGGCCCACGCGCACCAGCAGCGGGTCGCCCAGCAGGTCGCGCAGACGCGCCAGCGCATTGCTCACCGTCGGCTGGGTCAGCGCCAGGCGTTCGGCGGCGCGCGACACATTCTGTTCACGCAGCAGCATGTCCAGGACGCGCAGCAGGTTGAGGTCGAAGTTGGTTATATTCATGCGAAAAATACATGGGATGGAAAATGAGAATTTCAAAAATAGTAGGCGCCTGACTAGGGTGAGGGCAATGCCTTCACACCTTGAATCAGGAGCGTCACGCGTGATTATTTCCTACAACGTTCAACAGGCGGCGGTGATCGGCGCCGGCACCATGGGCCGCGGCATCGTCATCAGCCTGGCCCGTGCGGGCCTTGCGGTGCTGTGGCTGGACAACGACTCCAGCGCTACCGAAGCCGGCCTGGCGATGATCGCGCAAACCTGGGCACAGCAGGTGGCCAAGGGCCGTATCGATCAGGCTGAGGCTGACGCCTGCCTGGCGCGGGTGCGCCAGGTAACGGCTTATGATGACCTCGCCGAAGCCGACCTGGTGATCGAAGCGGTGTACGAGAACCTGGCGCTCAAGCAGGCCATCTTCCGTACCCTGGACAGCACGCTCAAGGCCGACGCCATCCTTGCCAGCAACACCTCGGCACTGGACATCGACGCCATCGCGGCAGTCACCCGCCGGCCCGAACAGGTGCTCGGGCTGCACTTCTTCAGCCCGGCCCATGTGATGAAGCTATTGGAAGTGGTGCGCGGGGAGCGCACTTCGCCCGCGGTGCTCGAGGCTGCCCAGGCCCTTGGGCAGCGCATGGGCAAGGAAGTGGTGGTGGCCGGCAACTGTCCAGGCTTCATCGGCAACCGCATGCTCGCCAGCTATGTGGCCGAGGCGCGCAAGCTGCTGCTCGAAGGCGCCACGCCGCGGCAGGTGGATGAGACGTTGCAAAGGTTTGGCATGGCCATGGGCCCGTTTCGCATGTACGACGTGATCGGCATCGACCTGGAGTGGCGGGCCCGTCAGCTGGCTGGGAAAGGCATGGATGCGCCGTTGGCCCAGGTCGACAACAGCCTGTGTGCGCTGGGGCGCTTCGGGCAGAAGGCCGGCCAGGGTTACTACCGTTATGCCCCTGGCAGCCGTGATGCGGTGCACGACCCCGAAGTCGATGCACTGGTGCTCAAGGTCGCCCATGACCTGGGCGTGCGTCGGCGCCAGATCGACGACGAGGAAATCCGTGAGCGCTGCCTGCTGGCGCTGGTCAACGAAGGGGCAAAGATACTTGAGGAATCGGTGGCCAGCTGCAGCGCTGACATCGACCGTGTCTACCTGCATGGCTACGGCTTCCCGCACGAGGTTGGCGGGCCGATGCGCTGGGCTGACCAGCAGGGGCTGGGCTTGCTGCTGGCACGCCTGGAACGCTTGGAGGGACTGTTCGGCGAGCACTGGCGCCAGGCCGGATTGCTGAGGAGCCTGGTGGCTGAGGGTAAACAGTTGGCCGACGTTCGCGAGGGCCGCGCATGAACTACCGAGCCCCCCAGCGTGACATGCACTTCGTGCTGCATGAACTGTTCGATGTGACGGCGCACTGTGCCCGCCTGGGCAATGAGCTGGACCGCGAAACCATCGATGGCATTCTTGAGCAGGGTGCACGCTTTGCCAGCGAAGTGGTTGCGCCGCTCAACCGCCAGGGCGATGAGCAGGGCTGCCGCCTGGAGCAAGGCAACGTGCGCACTCCGGATGGCTTTCGCCAGGCTTACCGGCAGTATGTGGAGCAGGGCTGGGGTGGCATGACCGGCCCGCTGGAACATGACGGCCAGGGCCTGCCGCAAATGGTTTCGGCCTGCTTTCACGAAATGCTGATGGGCGCGTCGCTGTCGTTCCGGATCTATTCCGGGCTGACCGAGGGCGCCGTGCTGGCCTTGCACCGGCATGGCAGCGCAGCGATCAAGCGCGATTACCTGGGCAAGCTGGTCAGCGGCGAATGGGCCGGCACCATGTGCCTGACCGAGCCGCAGGCCGGCACCGACCTGGCGCTGCTGCGTACCCGTGCCGAGCCGCAGGGCGATGGCAGCTACCGCATCAGCGGTAGCAAGATCTTCATCAGCGGCGGCGATCAGGATCTCACCGACAACATCGTCCACCTGGTGCTGGCGCGGCTGCCGGATGCGCCGGCCGGTGTGCGTGGCATCAGCCTGTTCCTGGTGCCCAAGTTCGAATGCACAGAAAACGGAGGGCTGGGCCCGCGCAATGCGGTCGAATGCGGCGCGCTTGAGCACAAGATGGGCATCAAGGGCGCGGCGACCTGCGTGATGAATTTCGATGGCGCCCGTGGCTGGCTGGTGGGAGAGGCCAACCAGGGCCTGGCGTGCATGTTCACCATGATGAACGATGCGCGCTTCCAGGTCGGCCTGCAGGGGCTGGGCATCGCCGAGGCGGCCTTCCAGGGTGGCCTGGGCTATGCCCGCGAACGCTTGCAGTCGCGCAGTCTGGCAGGGCCGGTGGCGCCCGAGCGCAGTGCCGACCCGATCATCTGCCACCCTGACGTGCGGCGCATGCTGCTGACTCAGAAAACCCT
Organism: Pseudomonas sp. B23(2017); assembly: GCF_002113725.1. NCBI lineage: Bacteria > Pseudomonadati > Pseudomonadota > Gammaproteobacteria > Pseudomonadales > Pseudomonadaceae > Pseudomonas > Pseudomonas sp. B23(2017). Next base: position 135,537 of record NZ_NEJM01000009.1, read on the forward strand.
CAGCGAAGGTTGCCGCATGCTGGCGGCCTTTGCCGCCCAAGCGCTGGACCTGGAGCACGGTGCTTTGCAGCCTGAAGTGCAGGCGGCCGCAGGGCGCCGCGCGGCGTTGCTGATCCCCATCGTCAAGGCCTTCCTCACCGATGTCGGCCAGGAGACTGCCAGCCTGGGCGTGCAGCTGTACGGCGGGCATGGCTACATCCGCGAATGGGGCATGGAGCAACTGATGCGCGACAGCCGCATCACCCAGCTGTACGAGGGCACCAACGGCATTCAGGCGTTGGACCTGATTCGCCGCAAGCTGCTTGGCGATGGTGGCGAGCAGTTGCGCCTGCTGATCGATGAGTTGCTTGAAGGGGCACGCAACTGCCGCGCAGACGCGCTGGCCGGGATGGCCCAGGCGGTTGCCCAGCGCCTGCAGGAATGGCGCAACCTGAGCGCCGAGGTGCTCGACGCCTGCCGCTGCGACCCGCAGGAAATCGGCGCGGTGTCGGTGGATTTTCTCGCCTATTCGGGCTACGTGCTGCTGGCCGCACTGTGGCTTCGGGCGGCCGAAACCGCCAGCGCGGCATTGACCGCCGGCAGCCAGGACAGCGCCTTCTACCAGGCCAAGTTGCAGGCTGCAGCCTTTTACTGGCGGCGGGTGTTGCCGCGCGCGAGTGCCCACTGCGAGGCCTTGCGCGGCGGCGCACAGTGCCTGATGAGCCTGGATGATTCGCACTTCGCCTTTTGACCTGGCCCTGCTGTTCACCCACAAGAACAAGAGGAACATGAGTATGCAGCCTTTCAGTTTTGCCACCACCCCCCATCTGCTTTGCGAACCCGGCGCGGCCGGGCGCCTGGCGCAGCTGTGCCAGCAACGCGGCGTGCGCCGCGTGCTGATCGTGACCGACCCGGGTATCGTCAGTCTGGGTATGCTCGATGACTTGCTCCCAGGGTTCACCCAGGCCCACTTGAGCGTGGCGATCTTCAGCGACGTCAGCGCCGACCCCAGCCATGCCTGCGTGCTGTCGGCCGCCGCTCGGGCGCGGCATATCGGCGCCGAGCTGATCGTCGGCTTCGGTGGCGGCAGCTCCATGGATGTCGCCAAGCTGGTGGCGCTGCTGGCGCACCCGGCCTGTGACCAGACCCTGGAGGCGGTGTACGGCATCGACCGGGCCAAAGGCCAGCGCCTGCCGCTGATCCAGGTGCCGACCACCGCTGGGACGGGGTCGGAGGTCACTCCTGTCGCCGTGATCACCACCGGCGAGGCGGCCAAGATGGCGGTGATTTCACCCCTGTTGCTGCCCGACCTGGCCTTGCTCGACGCAGAGCGCACTCTGGGCCTGCCCCCGGCGATCACCGCCGCCACGGGGATCGATGCCATGGTCCATGCCATTGAGGCCACCACCAGCCAGTTCAAGTGCAACCCGCTGTCCAGCCTGTTGGCCCGTGAGGCGCTGGCGCTGCTGGCCGGCAACCTCGACCAGGCGGTGCACAACGGTGGCAACCTGGTGGCGCGCCAGGCCATGCTGCTGGGCGCCTGTCTGGCCGGGCAGGCGTTTGCCAATGCGCCGGTCGCGGCGGTGCATGCGCTGGCCTACCCATTGGGGGCGCGTTACCACGTGCCGCACGGGCTGGCCAATGCGCTGGTGCTGCCCCACGTGATGCGCTTCAACCGTCGCGAAGCGTTCGCCGACTATGCCGCGCTGGCCCCGGCCCTGCTGGGCGATCGGCTGGTGCCTGGCGACCCCCATGAGCTGTGTAACCAGTTCATCGATGAGCTGGAGCAGCTGGCGCCACGCTGCGGCCTGCCCAGCCGGCTGCGAGATGTCGGGGTACCGCGGCACAGCCTGCCATTGCTGGCCGAGGATGCCCTGCAACAGCAACGGTTGCTGGTCAACAACCCGCGCAAGGTCACCCTTGACGACGCATTGGCCCTCTATCAGGCGGCGTTTTGAACATGGCCAGGGAGCGCCCGCTGCGCGGCGCCTACCGCCACTTTCAGCCGATCACCACGCGCTGGCATGACAACGACCTGTACGGGCATGTGAACAACGTCGTTTATTACGGGTTTTTCGACAGTGCCGTGAATACCTGGTTGATCGAGCAGGCCGGCCTCGATATCCACCACGACCCGGTGGTGGCCTACGTGGCCGGGTCCGCCTGCGACTATTTCGCCGCCGTCGCCTTCCCGCAACGCATCGAGGTGGGCATTGCCGTCGAACGTTTGGGCAACAGTTCGGTGCACTACGCCCTGGCCGTGTTCGTCGAGGGCGAACCCGAGGCCTGCGCCGCCGGCCGTTTCACCCATGTGTTCGTCGATCGCCGCAACAACCGCCCGGTCAGTATTCCCGCCCAATTGCGCAGTGCCTACGAAAGCCTGCTGCCGGTGTAATTGCCCAAGGAGAGCTGTTTCATGCAAGACGCAGTCATCGTATCCACCGCGCGCACGCCCATCGCCAAGGCTTGGCGCGGCGCGTTCAACGACCTCACCACCCCCAGCATGAGCGCTATTGCCATCCGCGCCGCCGTCGAGCGCGCCGGCGTGGAGCCGGGCGAAGTCGAGGACCTGGTGCTGGGCACCGCCATGCAAAGCGGGACCGCCGCCATCAACCCGGCGCGCTTGTCGGCCCTGGCGGCCGGCTTGCCGCAGTCGGTGGCCGGGCAGACCATCGACCGCCAATGCGCTTCAGGGCTGATGGCAATTGCCATCGGCGCTCAGCAGATCCGCGGCGAGGGCATGCACGTGGTGGTCGGAGCCGGGCAGGAGCAGATCAGCCTGGTGCAGCAGGCACACATGCAGGCCGCCAATGCTGCCCAGGACGACACGGTGCGGCGCCTGTGCGAGCACGCCTATATGCCAATGCTGCACACAGCCGAGCACGTCGCCAAACGCTATGGTATCGCCCGTCACGCCCAGGACCGTTACGCCTTGCTGTCGCAGCAGCGAACAGCGGCAGCGCAGGAGGCCGGGCTGTTCGCAGATGAAATCGTGGCAGTCACGGCGCAGCGCAAGGTCGTCGACAAGGCCACTGGCGTCCAGTCCCACGAGCGCGTGCACCTGAGCCAGGACGAAGGTAACCGCCCGCACACCCGACTGGCGGACCTCGAGGCACTGCAACCGGTGATCGAGGGCGGCTGCGTGACGGCTGGCAATGCCAGCCAGTTGTCCGATGGTGCCAGCGCCTGTGTGCTGATGAGCGGTGCCCGGGCGGCACGCGCAGGCTGCCAGCCGCTGGGACTGTACCGGGGCATGGCGGTGGTCGGCCTGGCGCCGGAAGAAATGGGCATTGGCCCGGTGCTGGCGATACCGCGCCTGTTGGCGCGCCACGCGTTGCGGGTCGAGGACATCGGCTTGTGGGAGATCAACGAGGCATTCGCCTGCCAGGTGCTCTACTGCGCAGAACACCTGGGCATCGACCCGGCTCGGCTCAACGTCAACGGTGGCGCCATCGCCATCGGCCACCCCTATGGCATGAGCGGTGCGCGCATGGTCGGGCATGCCTTGCTCGAAGGCCGCCGGCGCAAGGTTCGCTACGTGGTGGTGAGCATGTGCGTGGGCGGGGGCATGGGCGCGGCTGGCTTGTTCGAAGTGCTCTGAAGCACCGCCATCGAGCCATAACGAACCGGCATGGCATTGATCCGAAGACGCTATTTGTGAGCGTAATCAAACCTCCCTGATACTGCTCGTCACCGACACCGCCGGCCTGGGCGGCCGGCGCGTCCGCGCTGAACCCATCATTTCCCTCTCTAATAAAACAACAAGAGGTTAAGAGTGAGCGCAACCCTTCTATCCTGCCGGCGCCAGGCGCCGCTGGCGGCCCTGTGCTGCCTGCTCGCCACTCCGGTGGCGGGCGTTCAATTCGACGTTGGCTCGCTGCAAGGGCGTTTCGACTCGGCGCTGTCATTGAGTACCGCCGTCAGCACTGCCAACCCCGATAAACAGCAGTTGCAGGCTGCCAATGGCAATGACGGGCGGCGCAACTACCGGTCGGGCGACATATTTTCGGCGATCTTCAAAGGCACCCATGACCTGGAGCTGCACGGCGATAACGTGGGTGTATTCCTGCGTGGCACCTACTGGTACGACACCGCGCAACGCGACCACAGCCAGCGGGCCGTCGACATCGACGATCGCAACCGCCAGGTGTCGGCGAAAACCGCGGGGACGGAGCTGCTCGATGCGTTCGTCTATGGCCTTTACGACATTGGCGGTGAGCCCGGTTCGCTGCGGGTGGGCAAACAGGTGGTCAACTGGGGGGAAAGCCTGTTCATCCAGGGCGGGCTGAACGTGATCAACCCCTTCAGCCAGGCTGCGCTGCGCCGGCCAGGGGCGGAAGTGAAAGACGCCCTGGCGCCGGTCAACCTGCTGTATGTCACGCAGAACCTCAACCAGGCGCTGTCTTTCGATGCCTTGTACCAGCTGGACTGGGAGCAGACCCGGCTGGAGAACTGCGCAACGTTCTTTTCCGGCAACGACTTCATGCCCGAAGGCTGCCAGGGACTGGATGTCGGCGGGCAGATGGTGACCAATCCAGCCGTGTCGTCGGCCCTGTCCCCGTTTGGTGTGACGCTGACGGAGGAGGGTGTGCGCGTGCCTCGGGGCGCCGACCAGAATGCACGCAACGGTGGCCAATGGGGTTTTTCGCTGCACTGGTACGTTGAGCCACTGGATACCGAGTTCGGCCTGTTCGCAGCCAATTACCACAGCCGTTCGCCTTACCTGGGCACGGTCAGCAGCCGCTATTACGCCAATACGGGCTTTGCCCGTGAACTGTGCGGCAATGTCGGTGTGGCGCAGGCCAATTGCGGGGCCTTTCTGGCTTCCAGCAACGGGCAGACCCTGGCTGGCGCGCTACGTATGGGCACCTCGCAGTACCGGGCGCAATACCCCGAGGACATCCGCCTGTACGGCCTGACCTTCGCCACCACATTGCGCAACGGTGCCGCCGTGCAGGGTGAACTGAGCTACCGGCCAAACATGCCGGTGCAGCTCAACGGCAACGATGTGCTGCAGTCATTGCTCAATGCTCCGGGCCGCAGCCCGCTCAACGCCGACGGCCTGCGCCCTGCGACAGACAACACCCCCTTCGACGGTTACCGGCGCAAGGAGGTGACCCAGGCCCAGGTGTCGGCCGTGCAGGCGTTCAACCAAGTCATGGGCAGCAACCAGCTACTGCTGATGGGCGAGGTGGGCGCCACCTATGTAGGCGGGCTGGAGGGGCGTTTCGGGCCGCGCTATGGCCGCTCTGGTGCCTATGGCAACGGCGAGCTGGCCGACAACAGCCTGTGCCTGGCGATCTCGAAAAGCCCGGTCGACTGCAACGGCGAGGGCTTTGTCACACCCTTTTCCTGGGGCTACCGCCTGCGCGCGACCTGGAGCTACCCCAACCTGATCCAAGGCCTGGACGTTCGCCCAGGCCTGGCCTGGGCCCATGACGTCAAGGGTTACTCGCCGGCGGACAGCTCGGCCTTCAACGAAGGCTCTCGCTCGATCAGCCTGGGCGTGGACGTCAGCCTGGCCAGCCAATACTGGGCCAGCCTGGCCTATACCGATTACCTCGACGGCGATTATGGCACCCGCGGCGACCGCGATTATGTGGCGTTCAGCGTGGGCGCCAACTTCTAAGGCAACCAAGGAGCAAGACCATGTCCAAGCGCAGCATGCACCCTTCATCCGCCAACCTGACTGGTATCGCCCTGGTGCTGGCCGGTGCCTTGGCCCCAACCCTGGCGGTCGGTGCACCGACCGGGCAGGGTGTGATGCAGGGGTTCCCACCGGCGCCGGAGTTGCGGGTCACCCAGGCCAATGCCTTTCAGCCACCGTACTTGCGCTGGTCGATGCGCCACGCCCGTGAGGTGTCGCCCACCCGTGGCATCGGTCGGGCAGCCACACCGCTGAGCTTGACCGAAGGCCGCGCGGCGGCGCTAGACCAACTGGCCTTCAGCGCCGGTGACCAGCCTTTGACCTTGGCCGGCTACCTGGAGCAAACCAGCACAGACGGGATGATCGTGCTGCACCAGGGCAAGGTGGTGTACGAGCGTTATCTGGACGGCTTCCAACCTCGCCAGCCCCATATCTGGGCGTCGATGACCAAGTCGGTCACCGGCCTGATCGCTGCCCAGCTGATTGCCGAAGGTGCGCTGGACCCGCAGCGTACGCTGGCGCATTACGTGCCGGAACTGCGCGGAACGCCGTTTGGCGAGGCGACGGTGCAGGCCAACCTGGACATGCAGGTGGCGGTGCAGTACCCCGCGCAGATGCCGCCGGACCTCGGCCTGTTTGCCGCTACTGGCCTGATACCTCGGGGCGAAGGAATGCCGGGGGATATCTACAGCTTCCTGCGGCAGGTGCAGCAGGCGCCGAACCCCGGCCAAGCACCATTCTTCTACCAGAACGGCTCGCCGGAAGCGCTGGCCTGGGCGTTGCGGCGTGTCACCGGGCTGAATTGGGCGCAGTTGGTCGAACAGCGGTTGTGGTCACGCTTCGCCGAGGACGATGCCTATGTGCAGGTCGACCCGCTCGGTACCGAAATGGCCAGTGGCGGCATCAGCTGTAATTTGCGCGACACCGCCCGCTTCGCCGAACTGGTGCGCCGCGAACTGGCCCGTGATGCCAAGGGCGACAGCTTCAACCAGGCTGTGCACAGCACGTTCCAGCCTGCGGACCCAGCAGTTTTCGCCCAGGGCAGCCTTGGCCCCGGCCGTCCTGGCTACAGCTACCGCAATTACTGGTACCAGAAAAACGACGGTGACGGTTCGTTCGAGGCCAGCGGGCGCTTCGGGCAGAAAATCTACATAAATCCCCGCCGCGAACTGGTCATCGTAAAACTCTCAGCCACCGCCGACCAAGCCCGTCGCGCCACGCGTGCTGACGGCGAAGCAAACGCCCCCGCGCGCGTCGTGGACTCGCCGGCTACGTTCAATCGCATGGTGGATGCGGTGTTGGCGGCACTGCCGGGTTAATGTGCAAAAGTGCAACTAGAGGCGGGTTTGATCATCCTCTTTTGGCCAATAGCTGCCCTCAGCGTATGGCTGCCATGGGGCGGAAGCAGTCGTTCGCGAGTGACCGCTTTCGACCCATAGCTGCCAGTGGAGAAAGGCAGCATTCGGCCATGAGCAGTCATGGATGCACCTACGAACTATGAACCACTCACTACTTGCAGATTGAGCCCCTTTAAAGAGTGCTCTGGGCTCTCACCGCCCACCCGACGGACATGGATTTTTCTGAAGCCGAGCTGGCCGATTGGGATGTACAGAGGCGTTTTCAGCTGCGTTTGACCTCGGCACGGATTGCGTCGCGGTTCATCCAGGGGCCAGCCGTCGAGGGCCACTGGGCCAGCATGATGAAACCATGCTGACCCTTCGGACGATTGGTCGCGTCAGGGAGCAGGGGTGATCTGGTCAGGGGAGCTGCTCAAGGGGGATCTGGCCCGATCATGAAGGTTTACATTCAGTGCGTACGATAATAAGGTTCTAATCATACGGAGTGTATGTAATCGTGCCTTGGCGCATGACTGCGCAAGGGCCTTTCGATAAGGAGAGTCGAGCATGTTCAGTACCTACCGCGAGTTGTTCCAGGCCAGGGGGGCCAAGGGCTTTGCCCTGGCTGGCCTGTTGGCCCGGCTACCGTTGCCCATGACCGGTATCGGAATCATCACCATGCTGTCGCAAATAACCAGCAGTTACGGCCTGGCCGGTGCCGTGGCAGCCACCTTCGTGCTGACCTATGCGCTGATGTCGCCGCAGATCTCGCGCCTGGTCGACAGCCATGGCCAGCGTCGGGTATTGCCAGCCTCCGCCGGACTCAGCGTGCTGGGCATCCTCATGCTGCTGGCTTGCAGCTATTGGCGGCTGGCGGAGTGGACGCTATTCATCGGGGCCGCGCTCGCCGGCTTCATGCCCAGCATGTCAGCGATGGTGCGCGCACGCTGGACCGCGATCTACCGCGGCAAGGCGCAACTGCAGACCGCCTATTCGCTGGAAACCGTTCTTGATGAAGTCACCTTCATTGCCGGTCCGCCGATTTCGGTGGGTCTGAGCGTGGCGGTACTGCCGCAGGCCGGGCCACTGGCTGCCGCCGTGCTCCTGGCCATCGGCGTGTTCGCCTTGGTGGTGCAGGTCGGCACCGAGCCGCCGGTAGAGGCCGAAGCCGTCACCGGGCAAGGCAGCAATTCGGTGTTCCGAGTGGCCGATGTGCGCCTGCTGACCTTGCTGATGGTCGCCATGGGCGTGATCGTCGGTACCGTCGACATCGTCAGTGTGGCATTCGCCGAGCAGATGGGCATGCCGGCCGCGGCAAGTCTGGTGCTGTCCTGCTATGCCATTGGTTCCTGCGTCGCCGGGCTGGTGTTCGGTGCGCTGAAACACGATACCCCGCTACATAAGCTGCTCCTGCTGGGCGGGCTGGCGACCGCGGCGACGACTTTGCCGCTGCTGCTGGCGGGGAGCATTGTCGGGCTGGCGAGCGCCGTGCTGATCGCAGGCCTGTTCTTTGCCCCGACCATGATCGTGGCGATGTCTCTGGTAGAGCGCATCGTGCCCGAGAGCAAGCTGACCGAAGGCATGACCTGGTTGCTCGCCGGCCTCAACGTTGGCGTGGCCGGTGGCGCAGCGGCATCTGGGCAGGTGGTTGATGCATGGGGCGCCAAGACCGGATTCAACGTGGCCTTGGCCGCTGGGGCCGCAGTGTTGCTGGTCGCGCTCTGGGGCTACCAGCGCATGCGCGCCCGGGCCCGACAGGCGTCGTATTCGTTTTGATCGGCTTCAAGCTGGCGACGGGCCATGCGGACTGAGGTTCGCTCGGCGCGCGACGAGGCGACAGGCTTGTCAGTGCGCCTCGCGCCCAAGACAATGCGCGCGAGGCATGAATACGTTTTGCCCACCCCATGCTGTTGAAGACAAGGATTAGCTTGATGGTTCGTCGCACCCGCGCCGCAATGCAAGAAACCCGGGCCCTGTTGCTGACCACCGCCCGCCAGATGTTCTGCGAGCTAGGGTATGCGCACACTTCGATGGACGATTTGACCGCCCGGGCGGGTTTGACCCGGGGGGCGCTGTACCATCACTTCGGTGACAAGAAGGGGTTGCTGGCGGCTGTCGTCGAGCAGCTCGACGCCGAAATGGACGAGCGCCTGCGTGCCATCACCGACACCGCCGAGAACGCCTGGGACGGTTTTCGCCAACGTTGCCGCGCCTATCTGGAGATGGCGCTGGAGCCCGAGATTCAGCGCATCGTGCTGCGCGACGCCAGAGCGGTGTTGGGCGGCGGCTCGCCTGAGGCCCAGCGGCATTGCATAGAGTCGATGCGCCAGTTGATCGAGAACCTGGTGCTGCAGGGTGTACTTGTCCAAGCGCAGGCTCAAGCGCTGGCAGCATTGATATACGGCAGTTTGGCGGAAGCGACAGTATGGATCGCGGAGGCCGAGAACGGCGACACGCGGCTGGCGCAGGCAAGCCAGGCGTTCGACCTGCTGTTGCGCGGGGTGCTAAAACGGCCTACAGACTCTACGGACGCGTGACCGCACTCGACATTCAGCGCGTTGCCATCGCGATTTTGTTCTCATCATCAACCGTAATCATCTCGCAGCGGTTCGTCTAGCTAAAACATGCTCAAACCTGTAGGAGGTCAACCCACCGCAGGTAATCGCGCCTAGCCCTTCCGACCTAAAGCCAACACCGTTATCCGGGAGTTGTATTGTCGGGCTTTGGTAAGCGTCCAAAGATGACAGCCAATACCCAGGCTGTAAAACGGAACCGGTTGGACCTACTGCTGCCGCTCGGCAATGGCCGCTCTGGGTCGATCGCGGTCAGTCGAAACCGGCTGCTTCCGACCCATTGCAGGGGAGAATCACTGCTTCTGCGATAGATAAGCTAGTCGAGAAGCTCAACGTAACTAGACTCCCCCCCACCCGTCGCACCGGATAACCATCCCCAAACAAAATGAAGCGTCGTGCGTCCGAGATCGTCTTGGCCAATCTCACCCCGCGACCAGCCAGCAAGGATTTCATCCTCAGTGGTAAGGCAGTGATAAAGAAGCTCGATGGTGCTGCTGCCGGTCACCCGCCCCACTTGACTGCCCAAGCGGATCCGACCGCCGTGGTATGTGCCGGTGATGGCCCCACCGTCGACGAGATAGTGAAATATCGTTCCAGTACCAGAGAGCCCTTGGGAGTTGGTGGCTACGGTGAATCGACGGTTGTTCAACCGCTCTTGAATTTCGGAACTTGCCATAAGCTACTTGCCCTCACCTGGAAATCCATTTCAGAAGCGCAAAGCCTATACCTAGATGGCTGGGGCTTCTATCTGAATGTCCTCAATGGGTCGAAAGCTGCCGGGTCGTGCATGACCGCTATCGACCCTTGGCTGTCATTTTGCCCAACAGCAATCATTGTGGGAGCGGGTTTACCCGCGAACACCGGCACCGCCGGTGCCATCCACCGCGGCGCCTGCTTCGCGGGTAAACCCGCTCCCACAGAGTACGCGTCGCGCTTACGAAACCAGTTATCTTTTAGCGTCCGCTTTGGGTCGAAAGCGGCCGTAATCGGCAGACCTCTTTCGACCCATAGCAGCCATTTACCGAGAGCGAATTACAACCTGTCGACCAATTCAGCCAAGACAGTTACGCTCGCGTCATTTGCACGGAAGCGTCAATGAAAATGACTTATCTAGGTAGCTGCTTGTGCTCAGCAGTAAGTTTCGAACTAGTCACTGCGCCAAAGGCAGTTACTCACTGCCATTGCAGCCAGTGCCGCAAAGGTCACGGGGCTGCATTCGCATCCTACGGAAGCGTCCCGCGTAGCGACCTGCGAGTACTACGTGGCGCCGATAGCATCAGGACGTATGCGTCTTCACCGACAGTAATGCGCGAATTTTGTCTGGCGTGCGGTTCGACTTTATTCTGGTCACGTTCTCAAGGTGAATATGCCGGCTGGATATCCATAGCGCTAGGAACGCTTGATACTCCCTTCGAGCCGAAGCAGCAGAGGCATGTGCACGTCGACTCCGCTGCGCCTTGGTACACACAGGCCAGCATTCGGATCCAGCTCGGCTGACCGACACAGGTTGATACTCGCTATCAACAGGAGCAGCCGATTTGCAACGGACGCCAAGAGCATAAGTGCGCTTGCAGTTGACCTCGTCGTCCATTGCCGTAAAATCGCGCGCCCGAAATTCCGCAGGCATGGCCAGAGGGAGCTTTAATGCAACGGGTGATGATCATTGGTCAGCCAGGGTCTGGGAAAAGTACCCTGGCGCGCAAGCTCGGCGAACGCACAGGCTTGCCGGTCGTGCATATCGACACGATTCACTGGCAGCCAGGGTGGGTCGAGCGGAGTCGGGACGAGAAGACGCGTCTTTGTCATGAGGTCGAGGCCCGTGAGCGCTGGATCTTCGAAGGTGGGCATTCGACCACATGGAACAACCGGCTGGCCCGGGCTGACATGTTGATTTGGATTGATCGCTCGGCACCCCTTCGATTCTGGCGCGTGCTCCTTAGAACAATGCTGAACCGCGGCCGATCCCGACCTGACTTGCCGGACAACTGTCCGGAATTGCTGGGCAACCTGCCGGAGTTCTTGAGGTTCATGTGGCGGACGAAAACCTCGTCGCGGGAGGCGATGAAGCGATTCGTGGTAACGGTCCCTTCGAGCTGTCGCGTTGTCTGCCTACGGACTAATCGGGATACCGATATTTTTCTCGCGAGTATGGGCACGCAGCCTGATCAGGTTATGCAAGGTCCTTAGATGCTAGATCGCGACTGATTGGCGGCAGGCGCCTTCGGTGAAGGCACCGCGGTCAGCAGGAGATGAACTACGCTTCTGTAATAACACCGCAGATCGAAGAAACATTGCACGAGGCCGATACGGCCGGATGCTGGTGGTAAGGGACTGGCCATTCTTCGGGACCCGGCACCCTCATCGCCATCACCCGGGGTAGCCTCCGTGAGAATCAAACAGCCCCTTCCTGCTCTGCTGTTACTTACCCTGCTGTTTGTTGGTTGTACGACACCCACGGTCTCTCACGAACCCAGTCAGGCCTTGCCTGCGAACGATTCGGCGTTCGGTCGTTCTATCCAGGCCCAGGCAGCCCCCCATCGGGGCCAGTCGGGCTTTCGCTTGTTCTCCGATAGTGCCGAGGCTTTCGCCGCACGCGCCGAGCTGATTCGCAATGCTCAAAGCAGCATCGACTTGCAGTACTACATCGTCCACGACGGCATCAGTACTCGGATACTGGTGCGCGAGCTGCTCATCGCCGCCGACCGCGGCGTCCGAGTCAGGATCTTGCTCGATGACACCACCAGCGATGACCTGGAGCGAATTATCGCGACACTGGCGGCGCATCCGCATATACAGATCCGCGTGTTCAATCCACTGCACCTGGGCCGCAGTACCGTCGTGACGCGTACCATGGGCCGGCTGTTCAACCTGGCCCGGCAGCACCGGCGCATGCACAACAAATTGTGGGTGGTGGACAACAGTGCGGCCATCGTTGGCGGGCGCAATCTGGGGGACGAGTATTTCGATGCCGAGCCCAACAGGAATTTCACCGACATCGACATGCTCGGCGTCGGGCCGGTTGCAGAACAATTGGGACATAGTTTCGACCAGTACTGGAACAGTGCCCTGAGCAAGCCCATCGAGCAGTTCATCTCGACCAGGCCGACGACCAGGGACCTGAAAAACCTCCGGACTCGGCTGGACGAGTCCCTGGAGAAAGTACGCCAACAGAATCATGCGCTCTATCAACAACTGATGAGCTATACCACCCGGCCACGCCTGAATGACTGGCGCAGGGAGTTGATCTGGGCCTGGAACAAAGCGATGTGGGATGCACCGAGCAAGGTCTTGTCGAGTGGCGAGCCAGCGCCGTACTTGTTGTTGGCCACCCAATTGGCACCCGAGCTCAATGGGGTATCCAAGGAGCTGATCCTTGTCTCGGCGTACATGGTGCCCGGCCAACCAGGGGTGGTGTACCTGACCCGTCGTGCCGACGCTGGCGTGTCGATCAGCTTGCTGACCAACTCACTGGAAGCCACCGATGTACCCGCCGCGCACGGTGCTTACGCGCCTTATCGCAAAACCTTGTTGGAGCATGGTGTGCAGTTGTTCGAATTACGCAGCCAATCCGGTGACAATGGCGACAGCGACAGTGGGCTGGGCCTGTTTCATGATGGATCCTCCAATAGCTCCGAGTCCAGCCTGCATAGCAAGGCGATGATATTCGACCAGCAGAAAGCGTTTATCGGCTCGTTCAATTTCGACTCGCGCTCCTTGTTGTGGAATACCGAAGTCGGCGTGTTGGTCGATGACCCTGAGCTTGCTGCACGGGTGCGCGAACTGGCTCTGGAGGGGATGGCACCGGCTCTGAGTTATCACACCCGGCTGGAAAAGAATCAGCTGGTATGGGTCACCGAAGACGATGGCAAGCAACATACATTGACCAAGGAACCGGGGAGTTGGTGGCGACACTTCAACTCCTGGCTCAGCAGCGCGATCGGACTGGAGAAAATGCTATAGCGTGGTTAGATCCAAGGCGCGACGATGATTAGCGCCACTGATCTGCTATTCACGTACAGCACTGAACACCTGAGGTAAATCCATTACCCCAACAGGGTAGGGCGCTTTTCCATCGCCCCTGACTTCTGGGAGTTCAGCATGAAAGCAATCGTATACAACGCACCGCGCGACGTCGCCGTCAAGAATGTTGCCGATGCAAGGATCGAGAAACCTACCGATGCGCTGGTGCGCATCACCACCACCAACATCTGCGGGTCCGACCTTCACATGTATGAGGGGCGCACATCGTTCGAGGCCGGGCGTGTGTTCGGCCATGAGAACCTCGGTGAGGTGATCGAGGTGGGGGCCGGGGTGGACCGCGTCAAAGTCGGTGACTGGGTCAGCCTGCCGTTCAACATCGGCTGCGGGTTCTGCGAAAACTGCGAAAAAGGCCTGACAGGGTTCTGCCTCACTGCCAACCCGGGTGCTGCCGGGGCCGCATATGGTTTTGCCGACATGGGTCCCTACCAAGGTGGCCAGGCCGAGCTGTTGCGTGTGCCATACGCTGATTTCAACTGCCTGGTGCTGCCGGAGGACGCCCAGGAACGTGAAGATGACTACGTCATGCTTTCGGATATTTTCCCCACTGGCTGGCATGCGACAGAGCTGGCCGGCCTGCAGCCGGGCGAGAGCATTGCGATTTATGGAGCGGGCCCTGTCGGGTTGATGGCGGCCTATTCGGCAATCATCAAAGGTGCCTCCGAGGTGTTCGTGATCGACAACCAGCCGGATCGTTTGAGGCTGGCCGCGCAGCTTGGGGCAACCCCCATCAACGCGGTCGAGCAGAAGGCTGTGGACGAGATCATGAACCTGACCCATGGCAAAGGCACCGACCGGGGATGCGAATGCGTGGGTTACCAGTGCTGCGACAAGCATGGCCATGAAGCGAACTACCTCACCATGAACAACCTGGTTGCCTCCACCAAGGCTACCGGTGGCATAGGCGTCGTGGGTGTGTTCGTGCCAGAAGATCCGGGTGCGAAGAACGACCTGGCGAAGCAGGGCAAGATGGCCTTCGATTTCGGGGCGTTCTGGTTCAAGGGCCAATTCATCCGCACAGGCCAGGCGAACGTGAAGGCCTACAATCGCCGCCTGGCGCAGCTCATTCATCATGGGCGCGCCAAGCCTTCCCAGATAATTTCCCATCGTTTGACGCTTGCTGAAGGCCCCGATGCCTACAAGCACTTTGATGCGCGGGATGATGGCTGGACGAAGGTGGTGCTCAAGCCTGCTGCCTGACTCGCACCCCGATGCTTCCAGGCAAGGAAGCTCGGCGAGGGAGGCGTTCGTCTGGTTTGCTAACTGGCACCTGCTTGAAACAAGCCCCGAACCACCTCCCTCATCCAGCGATTCCCGCTGTCTTGCTGGTAGCGCGCGTGCCAGTGCTGCTTGACCGTGAAGCCCTCCACTGCAAACGGGCAATCGTGCACCTGCAGACCATGCATTTCTGCAAGTGTCTGCCCGATGTGCCGTGGCAGCGTTGCCACCAGGTCGGTCGACCCGACAATCATCCCCAACCCTAGAAATGCCGGCAGCTCCAGCATGATCCTGCGTTCGATGCCGGCCCGCGCCAAACCAGCCTCCAGTAACTTTTGCCCGGTCCCGGCACTGATCTGTACATGCCCCTCGGCCTGGTAGCGCGCCACGCTCATGCCTTGGCCCAGTCGAGGGTGTCGCGGGTTGCTCAGGCAGACCCAGTCCTGTTCGAACAACACTTGCTGATACATCCCCGCACCCAGCCAAGGCACAAAGCCGATGGCCAGGTCCGCCTCGCCGGACTCCAGCGCGCTTTCGGTATTGCCATCTATGCGCGCCGCCTCCAGGCGAATACCCGGCGCATGGGTACGCAGGTGGTTGAGGATGCTGGGCAGCAGGGTGATATGGCTGGCATCACTGACGCACAGGCGAAAGCGACGCTGGGCCGTGGCCGGAACGAACTGCGGCTCCCAGGTAGTCAGGCGCCGCAGCGATTCCAGCACCTCGCGGCATGGCCCGATCAACTGGTCTGCCCGCGGGGTAGGGGCCATGCCCCCGGGGGTGCGCACGAACAGCGGGTCGTTCAGTTCTTCACGCAAGCGCCCCAACCAGATACTCACGGTAGGTTGACTCTGGCCGAGCTGTTCAGCGCTACGGGTCACGCTACGGCAGTGGTAAAGCACATCGAACAGCTGCAGCAGCTTGGGATCAGGCAAGGCATCGAGCGTGCTCATTATTGCGAAACTCAATAAGTGTATTGAGGCCATTGTATAGCCGAAATAAGCCTTGCTGCATAAGGTGTGGTCGCAAACCACAGGAGGTCAGCGATTTGAAAATCTGCATTCTGGGCGCCGGCGCCCTGGGTTGCGCCATTGGTGCGGCCTTGAGCGAGGCGGGGCACGAAACCTGGCTGTTGAATCGTGGCCAGGCGCATGTCGAGGCGATGAATTTGCGCGGGCTGCGGGTACAGGATGAACGCGGCGAGCGGCAGGTCCGGGTGAAGGCGGCTTGCGACGCGGCAACCGTGGGCGTGGCCGACCTGGTAGTGGTGCTGGTCAAGTCGTTCCACACCAGCGAGGCGATTGCCGGTGCCAAGGCGCTGATCGGGCCGCAGACGCTGGTGCTATCGCTGCAGAACGGTCTTGGCCACGAAGACATCCTGGCCGAGGCCGTGGGGCGTGAGCGGGTATTGGCCGGCAAGACCTACGTCGGTGGCGTGCTGCTGGCGCCGGGTTCGATCCGTGCCGGCGTGGCAGGCAAACACACCTTCATCGGCGAGCTCGACGGCCAACGGACCTCGCGTGTGCAGGCCATCGCCGAGGCTTTCAATGGCGCCGGGCTCGCCACCACGGTCAGCGACAACATTCTCGGCACCATGTGGGACAAGCTGCTGGTCAACGTCGCGACAGGCGCGCTCAGCGGCATCACCATGCTCAGTTATGGCCAGCTGTACAGCGAGCCGCTGCTGGAAAGCACCGCCAAGGCAGCGGTCAGCGAAGCCATCGCCGTCGCCGAGCGGGCCGGCATCCGCCTGAGCCTCACCAGCCCGGACGCTGCGTGGTGCCTGGCAGCTGAAGGCCTGCCGGCAAGCTTCCGTACCTCAATGCTGCAGAGCCTGGAAAAGGGCTCGGTCACCGAGATCGATTTCATCAACGGCTCCGTCGTGCGCTGGGGCCAGCGCCACGGCGTCGCTACGCCGGTCAACGCGACCCTGGTTGCCTGCATCAAGGGTATCGAGCGCGCCATGGCCGATCAGCAGAAGGGAAGTAATCCATGAGCCAGCCGAAAGCCTACCTTGAACACGTTGCGTTCTGGGTGCGGGACATCCAGTGGCACATCCGCTTTTTCAGCGAGGTGTGCGGCATGACCATGCGCGAGATGCAGGGTGACGCCGAGCAGCCTGCGCAGTACTGGACACTTGGTGGCCTGCAGTTCATCCACCAGCCGGACTTTGCCGGCCCGGAAGGGCGCATGGCACACCTGGGCATCATGTGCGAGGATCTCGAAGCCGCGTTGGCCGCCGCACAGCGTTTCGGCGTCAGCGAAATGCCTCAGGGCCGCAACTGGCTGCGCCTGCCTGACGGCCTGGCGGTCGAGTTCATTCAGGCATTGCCGGCGAAATGCGTCGCCCAGGCACTGGCCATCGACCCACGTGCAGAGGTGGTGGCATGAGCGTGGTGGAAAAATACTGGGACGATGCCTGCGAAGGCGATGAATGCATGAGCCCCACCTACACCGTTACCCGCGAACGCATCCTGGCCTACGCCGAACTCACCGGCGACCACACCCCGGTGCATGTCGACGAGGCGTACGCCAACGCGAGCCACTTCGGCTGCCTGGTTGCCCATGGCCTGTTCGGCCTGTCGATCGCCGACGGCCTGAAGACCCAGTGCGAATACCGCTTTGTACCGGGCATGTCGCTGGGCTGGACCTGGGACTTCGTGCTGCCGATCAAGGTCGACGATGTGCTGCACGTGCGCATGCGCGTGGGGGCGATGCGCCCGAGCAACAGCCGACCGGGCTGGGGCATCGTGGTCTTGCCGTCGGAGCTGATCAACCAGCATGGCGAAGTCGTGCAGCGTGGCGAGCACCGGCTGATGGTGCCGAGGAGAGTGCAGGCATGAGCCAGGCATTGCCATTGACGGGTATTCGCGTCATCGACTACAGCCACTTCCTGGCCGGGCCCTATGTGGGCCGCTGCCTGGCAGCACTGGGCGCCGAGGTGATCAAGGTCGAACGGCCGGGCAGCGGCGATGCCGGCCGCCAGCACGCGTTTACCCTTGATGAAGAGCAGAGCGGTTACTTCCTGCAGCTGAACATGGGCAAGCAGGGCGTCAGCGTGAACATGAAGGACCCGCGTGGCAAAGCATTCATGCAGCGCCTTACCGACTCGGCCGATGTGTTCATCGAAAACTATCGCCCCGGCGCCCTGGACAAACTGGGCCTGGGCTATGCCGAGCTGTCGGCGCGCAACCCGCGTCTGGTGTACTGCTCCATCTCCGCCTACGGCCATACCGGCCCGGATGCCCACCGCGCCGGCTTCGGGCTGATCGCCGAGGCCAAGAGCGGGATCATGCAGATGGTCGGCGTGCCGGGCGAAGCGCCGCCGTTGCTGCGCATTTCCCTGGGCGACATGTACACCGGCATCCATGCCGTGGCGGCGATCAACGCGGCGCTGCTGGGCAGAGTGAACAGTGGCCGGGGCCAGCACATCGACATGGCCCTTTACGACACGCTGGTGTCGATGCATGAGTACGCGGTGCAGTGCTACACCTTGTCCGACGGCACCGTCCTGCCCGAGCAGACCGGCCATGACATGCCCACCTCCACCCTGTACGGCGTGTTTCGCGCGGCTGATGGCGACCTGGTAATCGCCGCCCAGGTCGACGACGCCTGGAAGCGCTTTGCCGCGATGCTCGAGGCCAACGGTGGCCCGCCCGGGTTCGGCAGCGACAGCCGCTACCACTGCCTCAATGGCCGCAACGCCCACCGCCAGGCGATCCTGGCCGTGGTGCGTGACTGGGTCGGTGCGCGCCGGGTAGCCGATATCTTGCAATTGCTCGATGACATCGACATCCCCAGCGCCAAGGTGCAGCGCATCGACGAGGTCGTGGCTGACCCGCAGATCCAGGCGCGCAACATGGTCATCGAGCAGCAGCACCCGCGCTACGGTACCTTGCGCCTGCCCAACCTGCCGTTCCGCTTTTCCGAGTGCGACACCACGATCCACCAAGTGGCCCCGGACCTCGGTCAGCACAATGCCGAAGTGGCCGCCGGCCTAGGTTTCAGCCCTGAAGAAATCACCGCCATGCAGGCAGACGGTGTGCTGTTCACCCATGGAGATGCACGATGAGCGACCGCTATGCAGTGATCGGCCGACCGATCAACCACACCAAGTCCCCGTTGATTCATGGCCTGTTCGCCCAGGCCAGTGGCCAGTGCCTGGAGTACGGCGCCATCGAGGGCGAGCTAGAGGGCTTCGAGGCCCAGGTGCTGAACTTTCGCAACGATGGCGGGTTGGGCATGAACATCACCGCGCCGTTCAAGCTGCGCGCCTTCGAACTGGCTGACCAACGCAGCGAGCGCGCACAGCTGGCGCGGGCGGCCAATGCATTGAAGTTCGAGAATGGCCGTATCTTTGCCGAGAACTTCGACGGCATCGGCTTGCTGCGGGATATCGAGGAAAACCTCGGTGAACCACTGGCCGATCGGCGGGTACTGTTGCTCGGCGCCGGTGGCGCGGTGCGCGGCGCGCTGCTGCCATTCCTGAAGGCAGGGCCGAGCGAGCTGGTGCTTGCCAACCGTGACATGGCCAAGGCGCTCACCTTGCGCAACGAACTGGATCACCCAAGGCTGCGCATCAGCCGCTATGAGGAACTGGAGGGGCAGTCCTTCGACATCGTGGTCAATGCCACCTCCGCGAGCCTCACCGGAGAGCAGCCGCCGCTACCTGAAGGTGTGCTGGGCGAGACGCGGCTGGCTTACGAGCTGGCGTATGGCAAAGGCCTGACGCCGTTCCTGCGCATGGCCAAGGCGCAGGGTGTAAGTCGCCTGGCCGACGGTGTCGGCATGCTGGTCGAGCAGGCGGCGGAGGCTTTCGCCTGGTGGCGCGGGGTGCGGCCTGAAACCCGTGCCGTGATCGATCGCCTGACCATTCCACTGGAGTAGGATCCCGCTCCTATGGAACTCCACATAACTCCCTGATTTAGCAGGGACCCTGTGGGAGCGGGTTTACCCTGGTGCCAGTCAGTTGAGCGATTTGGGGCCGCTTTGCGGCCCATCGCCGGCAAGCCGGGCTCCCACAGGTACGGCGCAGACCTCAAGATTTTCGCGGTCCCTGTGGGAGCCCGGCTTGCCGGCGATGGGCTGCGCAGCAGCCCCAAAAGCTACGGGCCTGTTGATTTTGCACAGTTTCAGTTTAATGTAGAGGTTCAAACATATTGTGTTGAGCACTCTACATGATCCACTGGTCGCTACTGATCCTCGGATTGCCGACGGCCAATGCCACCGAGCGCATGCGTGCCTGGAGAAGCCTGAAGGCCTCCGGAGCCACAGTGCTGAGGGATGGTGTTTACCTGCTGCCCGAACAATGTGCGGGTCGGGAAGTTTTCGAGGCAGTCGAGCGTGACGTGCTGGCTATCAACGGCACCGCATTTCTCCTGTCGCTGCCTGAGCGTGAAGAGCGCTTCAGCAGGCTGTTCGACAGGAGCGACGAGTACGCCAGCCTGATGGAAGAAATTGCAGGCTGCAGGGCCGAGCTGGCGCCAGAGAATGCGCTGCAGACCGCACGGCAGGTGCGCAAGCTCAGAAAGGCCTTCAGCCAGTTGGCGGCGACCGATTTTTTCCCAGGCGTGCCCAAGGCACAAGCCGATGCGGCGCTGCAAGAGCTCGAAGCCGCGATTGGCCGCGCACTGTCTTCCGATGAGCCGAGTGCCCACGACGAGGCGATCACCCGACTGGAACGCAACGACTACCAGGGGCGCCTTTGGGCCACCCGCAAGCGCCCATGGGTGGATCGGCTGGCATGTGCCTGGTTGATTCGTCGCTTCATCGATGCCGACGCTCGATTCATCTGGCTGGACAGGCCTGAAGACTGCCCGGGCGATGCGCTGGGCTTCGATTTTGATGGGGCCAGGTTCAGCCATGTCGGCCAGCGGGTGTCCTTCGAAACCCTCATCGAGAGCTTTGCCCTGCAGCAGCCGGGCCTGGCACGCTTGGCCGCGGTCATTCACTACCTGGATGTGGGAGGCAACCAGCCCTCGGAAGCACCAGGTATCGAACGTGTCCTCGCGGGCTTGAGACAAAGCATTGGCGATGACGATCAACTGACAACGGTCGCCGGGGGCATCTTCGATGGCCTTCTGACGGCTTTCGCGAGTGAGGAAGCGCAAAATGGTTGATAGCACCTCTGCAGTGGGCGAACAGCCACCATCGCAAGCGGTTCAGCGGCCGATCGGCCTGTTCGAAGCATTCCTGTTCTGGCTCAAGCTGGGCTTCATCAGTTTTGGTGGGCCCGCCGGGCAGATCTCGATCATGCACCAGGAACTGGTCGAGCGCCGGCGCTGGATCAGCGAAAAGCGGTTCCTGCACGCGCTGAACTACTGCATGTTGTTGCCAGGCCCCGAGGCACAGCAACTGGCCACCTACATCGGTTGGCTCATGCACCGCTCCTGGGGAGGGGTGATTGCCGGCGTATTGTTCGTATTGCCCTCGCTGTTCATCCTGATTGGCTTGTCCTGGGTCTACATCGCCTTTGGCGAGGTCCCGGTGGTGGCGGGGGTCTTCTATGGCATCAAGCCTGCAGTCACGGCCATTGTCGTGCACGCGGCTCACCGGATCGGCTCGCGCGCGCTGAAGAACGGCTGGCTGTGGGCCATGGCCGCAGCGTCGTTCGTGGCCATCTTTGCCCTCAATGTGCCGTTCCCGTTGATCGTGCTGGTTGCCGGTATCGCAGGCTATGTGGGCGGTCGCTTCGCCCCCGGCAAATTCGTGATCGGTGGTGGTCATGGGGCTGCCAGGAACAGCTACGGCCCGGCCCTGATCGACGATGACACACCAACGCCTGAGCATGCGCGTTTTCGGGTGGGGCATTTGCTGCGTCTGGTGCTGATCGGCGCAGTATTGTGGACCTTGCCCATGGGGCTGCTGACACTGACGTTTGGCTGGGCCGGCACCCTGACGCAAATGGGCTGGTTCTTCACCAAGGCCGCACTTTTGACCTTCGGTGGCGCCTACGCCGTCCTGCCCTATGTGTATCAGGGCGCCGTCGGGCATTACGGCTGGCTGTCACCCACTCAGATGATCGATGGCCTTGCCTTGGGAGAAACCACGCCAGGACCATTGATCATGGTGGTGGCTTTCGTCGGCTTCGTCGGTGGCTACGTGCATCCGATGTTCGGTGAGCAAAACCCGTTCCTGGCCGGTGCAGTCGCGGCCAGCCTCGTCACCTGGTTCACCTTCCTGCCGTCGTTCCTGTTCATCCTCGCCGGTGGCCCGTTGGTGGAGTCGACCCACAACGAGATGAAGTTCACCGCACCGCTGACGGGGATCACGGCCGCGGTCGTGGGGGTGATCCTGAACCTCGCCATGTTCTTCGGCTATCACGTGCTCTGGCCAAAGGGTTTCAGTGGGGCGTTCGACTGGCCTTCGGCGTTGATCGCCATTGCTGCCGCAGTGGCCCTGTTCCGCTTCAAGCGTGGCGTGATCCAGGTACTGTTCAGTTGCGCCTTGGCCGGTGTGGCGGTCCATATGTTGCGTGGTTGATACCGGTTGCCGGCCGACATCGTCGGCCGGCTTGTCACGAATCAGAAGGTGTAGGTCACCCGCCCGAAGTAATACCCGCCGGTAAAGCCATAGGGAGAGTACACCCCGTATCCCTTGACCATGGTCTTGCTGCTCGGTGCCTGGCGCTCGGGGTAGATATCGAACAGGTTGCGCGCCCCGATCGCCACTTCCAGGTCCTTGGTCAGCTGGTAGCCTGCATCCAGGTCGGTGATCCAGCGCGCCTTGTACTCGCGGTCCAGCGAACGGTCGTTGGCGGCATTCACCTCGCGCCAGGATCCGTAGCGGGTCAGCCCCAGGTTGACCCGGTAGCGGTCCAGGCGCCAGTTGCCGCCAAGGATCAGCTTGGTGTGCGGTTGTACCTCGGTCAGCAGGTTGCGCGCCTGGCGATTCATAAGTTCGTAGGGCGTGCCAAGGATGTTCACGCTCTGCTTGTAGTCGAGGATCTCGGTGTCGTTCCAGTTGAAGGCCGCCGTCCACTTCACCGTCCCGGCACCACCCAGGTCCTGGTCGTAGCTGCCCACCAGGTCCAGGCCCTTGGTGCGGGTATCGGCGCCGTTGGTGAAGTACTGGCCGCCCGAGGTCGAGTCGATACCGTTGGCGAGCAGGGCCTGGGTGACCTCGGGGCCGAGCAGGGTACCGGTGAGGGTGATGCGGTCGCGCACGTTGATCAGGTAGGCATCGGCAGTGAAGGCCAGGCGCTCGCCGGGCTGCCAGGCCAGCCCCAGGCTGTAGTTGGTGGACTTCTCCGGTTTCAGTGGTTCGGCGCCCAGCGCCTTGGCGGCGGCCGAATCCACCGGCAGCACGCCATAGTTGATCGACTGGTACACGCCGTCGACCACGCCGTAGGTAGTGGAGCGGGCGCTGAACAGGTTGTTGGCCAAGGACGGCGCGCGGAAGCCGTTGCTCACCGTCGCCCGCACGGCCAGTTCGGGGGTCAGCTCGTAGCGGGTGGTCAGCTTGCCGCTGCGGGTGGCCCCGATGTTGCGATCATAGTGCTCGTAGCGCAGGGCAGCGCCCCAGTACCACTGCGGCAGCGGGTTGAAACCCACGTCCAGGTAACCGGCGTAGCTGTTGCGGCTGGCACTGGCGGCCTCGGCGGGGGAGATGCCGTTGGTGACCTGGGCACCGGAGGCGGCGCAATTGCCGGGCGCCTTGCAGTAGCCGCCGTCGGCCCAGCTGGCCCAGTCGCCAGCCTGCACCTGGTAGGTATCGCGGCGCTGTTCCAGGCCCCAGGAGAAGTCCAGCGGCTTGGTCAGCCCAACTTCGAAGCTGCGGCGCAGGTCGAGGTTGCTGGTCAGTTGCGAGCTGACCCAGGTGCCGGATTCGAAATGGTTGGGCGTGGCCTCGCCCAGTGACGGGTTCTGGTTGTTCCAGGTGCCCTGTTCGGCCTCGTTGCGCCCGTAGGTACTGGACAGGTCCCAGTCCCATTCGCCGGCCAGGCCCCTGGCGCCAAACGCCGCCTGGTAGTCGTATTCCTCGATGTACCAGGTGGGCGTGTAGCCCGAGGGGCGCCCGTTGGGCCCGGTGGTGATGGTGTTGACGATGGTCGGCAGGCGGAAGTTCTGGCCCTGCTCGGCCTTGCGGTACGACCAGGTGCTGAACGAGTAGAGCGTCAGGTCGTCCTGCAGCGGCAGTTCGGCGTTGTAGCCCAGAGTCAGAAGGTTGATCTTCGGCGTGCCATAGCCGCCGTAGGTAACCTTGCCGGCGCGGTCCAGGGCTTCGGCCTGGCTGTAGCCATTGGCGCTGGCCTTGTTGTCGTCGTTCTGGCTGCGGGCGTCCAGTGCCAGCTGGACGATGCCGTCGCGGCCGATCTCGAAGCCCTTGTTCAGGCTTTGCTGCACGGTCTGCTTCTTGCCGTCGTAGCCCTGGCCTGCGGTGGTCACGGCAGTGCCGCTGGCGTCGGCCTTGAGGATCACGTTGATCACCCCGGCGATGGCGTCGGAGCCGTATTGGGCGGCCGCACCATCACGCAGCACCTCGACATGGTCGATGGCACTGATGGGAATCAGGTCGAGGTCGGCGGGGGCAGCGCCGGCGTTGATGCCGCTGATGTTGAGCGTAGCGCTGGTATGGCGGCGCTTGCCGTTGACCAGCACCAGCACCTGGGCGGCGTTGAGGCCGCGAAGGTTAGGGGCGCGGGCCATGCCGCTGGCGTCCCAGCCGGTCTTTTCCGGCAAGGTCAGCGACGGCACGCTGGCGCTGAGGGCTTCCATCAGGCCGGGCTTGCCGGTTTCCTGCAACTGCTTGGCGCTGATCACGTCGATGGGCACCGGGCTGCTGGTTACGGTGCGTTTCTCGCTGCCACGGTTGCCGGTGACGATCACCGTGCCCAGGGCCTGGGCGGCGGGTTCCTCGGCCAGGCTGGGTGCGTTGTGCAGCCCGGCGGCCAGGGCCACGCCGAAAAAAGAGGCAGTTTTAAAAGCTGGCTTCATGCACGCAGTTCCTTGTCTGGCATGGCTGGCGCACTTACGGCGCCTTGGCCGCGATCGCGTCGATTTCCACCAGCGCGCCCGGCAATGGCAGGGCCACCACCTGGATGGCGGTGCGGGTCGGTGTACGGGGTTGCTCGGCGGTGGCGAAGAACTCGGTGTAGGCCGCCTGCAACCCGGCGAAGTCGA
Organism: Pseudomonas sp. B23(2017); assembly: GCF_002113725.1. Classification (NCBI taxonomy): domain Bacteria; kingdom Pseudomonadati; phylum Pseudomonadota; class Gammaproteobacteria; order Pseudomonadales; family Pseudomonadaceae; genus Pseudomonas; species Pseudomonas sp. B23(2017). Next base: position 160,450 of record NZ_NEJM01000009.1, read on the forward strand.
GGGCGCCGCCGTTGGCCGGGTCACCTACCAGGAACACCCGCAACTGGACGATGTCGCCAAGGTCCAGGCCCTGGCTGCGCAGCGCCGTGCGCAGCTTGTTCAGCACCGAGCGGGCCTGGGTTTCGGTGTTGCCCAGCGCTGCAACGCTACCCTTGGGCGCCTTTGGGTCGGCTACGTCCGGCAGGGTGCCGCTGATGAAGGTCAGCTGGCTGCCGGCCGGTACCGTGACCAGCTGCGAGATGGGGAAGTTCGAGCCGGGTGGCGCGACGCGCTTGATGCCGTCGGCGTGGGCGTTGAGGGTGAGCGACATGAGTACTCCGGCAAGCAGAAGAAGACGAGGCATGGGGGTGGTTCCTTGCAGGTCAGGCGGCAACGCCGCGGGTGGTCTGGCTGGCGTGTTTGGCAATCAGGCCGACCACCCGGCGGGCGGACTCGGCGGCACTGTTCTGCCAGATGCCCACGCCGCCATGGGCCAGGGCGTCGCTGGCCAGCCAGGTACGCCCCTGGGGCTGGTTGAGCAGGTCGTAGCCGGGCTGGGCGACTTCGTCGTGGACGATCCACGGCGCTTCGCTGAAAGGGATCTTCGACCAGTTCACCACCACCGGCCTGGCCAGCTTGTGGCTGTGGCCCGGGTGCAGCGATTCCACCGCCTGGCGCGAGGAGGCGACCTGGGCCTGCAGCGGCTTGGCGGCAAACTGCTGGGCCACCGCGCCCGTGTTGTAGGTGGCGACCAGCACACCCTGGGCGCTGTTGAGGTGATCGCTGGGGTACCACAGGGTGCGGGCTTCGTGGTTGATGTAGCTGAGCCCGCCATAGATCTGGAAGTCGGTTTCCCAGAAGCGCGGCGCCTGCCAGGCCACCTTGTTGGCCTTGTCGCCTTCGGCGCTGGCGATGGCTTGCCTGAAGGCCTTGTCGAAGTTGTTCGGTAGCTTGGCCAGCAGTGGCAGGGGCAGGGTGACGATGGCGTAGTCGGCCTGTTCGACGTGCTGCTGGCCGCTCTTGCGGTCGCGCCAGACCACCTTGGCACCGTTGTCACCGGTATCCACCCCCAGCACCTCGGCGCCCAGGCGCACGCTGTCCTTTACCTGGCGATAGAACGCCTTGGGAATCTGGTCCATGCCGCCGACCGGCTGGAACATGGTCGAGGAGAACTCGGGGATTTCGTCGAACACCAGCGGCAGTAGCAGGTTGCTGTCCAGCAGCTGGTCCAGCGGCACCGGCTGGCGCTGGATCGGGGTCTGGTCGCCGGCGCCGGCGAAGCGGGTGTAGCCGGCGCGTACCGAACCGCGGTACTGCTGCTGGCTGTCGAGGTCGCCGTAGACCTTGAGGAAGTCCAGCAAGGCCTTGCGCTGGCTGCTGTCGAGCTCGGCATCGAGGGAGTTGCGGCTGACACTGCGCGCCAGCAGTTCACTGAAGTGCCCGCGGGTGTCGTTGACTGCCTGGCGCAGCAGCAGCGGTGGGCGAGCCAGGTCTGGTTGGGCCAGGGCGTTGCGGCTGCTGTTGACCAGCACCTGCAGCTCCACGCCCAGCTCACGGCAGTAGCCGAGGATGGTCAGGTGATGGCTGGGCAGGCGCGCGGCGCCGGCGTTGAAGAAGTGGCCCGGGTCGAACTCGACGGTTTGCGAACTGCCGTCGTTGTGCTCGACGCGGTCGCCCTGGCGCAAGGTCCAGACCCGGCCACCGACCCGCTCGCGGGCCTCCAGCACGGTGACCGAAAAGCCGGCCTTGCGCAGCTCGTAGGCGGATACCAGGCCGGAAATACCAGCGCCGACAATCACCACGCGCTTGCCGTTGCCGCCGCTTGCGGCCAGTTGCAGGGGTTGGAAGGTGGCAGCCAGGGCATTCTGCCCCAGCGCGCCCAGGGCTGCCGAATAGCCGCCAATGGCGGCGAGGCGGGTGATCAGGTCTCTACGGGACAATCCCATGTCGCATGCTCCGAGAAGGTTGGGTTCGGATGTGCGCAACGGGCGGATCGAAGGGAGGGACCCGACGGCGGCTGGCACAAATCCATTTGCCTCCGCCATGTTGGGGTCGGTTTACAGAACCTAATGGACTTTCACGGTGCTGTGAAAGGCTTTTTGGTTCTATGTTAATTATGTTTATTACTGATAAATCGCATCAGTAGAAATGCGCAATGCTGATGTTTGAGCGGGGCCTTGTGGGAGCGGCTTTAGCCGCGAACACCGGCGCAGCCGGTGCCATGCACCGTGTTGGATTCTTCGCGGCTAAAGCCGCTTCCACAGGGTACGAGGATCGCTTGCGAACTCAGTTATCTGTCCGACAGCGCGGCCCAAAGGGCTGGGCAATCTCCCACAAGGTCTCTGCCAAGGCAACGAAATGGCCTGCACAGGCGGCAGGGCCTATGCAGAACGCGTACTGCGTCCTGCCTCACGCTGGGCCACCAGTGCGCGGATCCGCGGAATCAGCTCCTGTCCGTACTCCACGGCATCGCGCAACTGCTCGAAGCCACGGAACAGGAAGGTGCTCACACCCAGTTCGTAGTAGGCCAGCGCCGCTTCGGCCACCTGCTCGGGCGTGCCCACCAGTGAGGTGGAATTGCCGGCCCCGCCGCCCAAAGCTGCGATTTCGGTCCACAGCCGGGTATCGTGCACCTTGCGCTGGCCGGCCAGCTGTACCAGGCGCTCGGAGCCGACATTGCTCTTGCCGAAATTCTTCTCGCGGCGGTTGCCCTGGCGGATGCCGATGCGCTGCCTGGCATCGGCCAGGATGCGTTCGGCCCGCGCCCAGGCCTCTTCCTCGGTGTCCCCCAGGATCGGCCGCAGCGACAGGCTGAAGCGGATGTGATTCTCCCGCCCGTGACGGGCCGCGGCCTTGCGCACCTGGGCAATGCGCTCGCGGACCTGCTCCAGTGGCTCCCCCCACATCATGTACACATCGGCGTGTTTCGCCGCGACCTCCACCGCCGCGTCCGAAGCGCCGGAGAAGTACACCGGCAGCTTGCCCACCGGCTTGACCAGGGTCAGGTTGTCTTCCACCCGGTAATGCTCGCCGTGGTGGTCGAAGGGTGTGGTCTGCGTCCAGGTGTTGCGTAGTACCTGCAGGTATTCGTCGGTGCGGGCGTAGCGGGCGTCCTTGTCGAGGAAGTCGCCGTCGCGCTGCAGGTCGCCGCTGTCGCCGCCGGTGATCACGTTGATCGAGGCGCGGCCGCGGCTGAGCTGGTCGAGGGTGGCGAACTGGCGAGCGGCGAAGGTTGGCGCCTGGAACCCGGGGCGGTGCGCCACCAGCAGGCCGATGCGCTCGGTCAGCGCGGCTACGTAGCTGGCCAGTATCATCGAGTCCGGCGCACTGGTGTTGACTGCCAGCAGGGCCTTGTCGAAGCCGGCGTATTCCTGGGCCTGGGCGAAGGCCTTGATGAAATCAAGGTCGACCAGCGGGCCGCGCGGGGCCTGTGATTCGCTGCTTTCCTGGGGGCCGATGAGGCCGATGAATTCTAGGCTCATGCAATGGAACTCCTTTTCGTGTGGGGCGGATTCAGGCAGCTGCGATCTGCCCGCGGCGCAGCGTGTTGCGGTTGGTCGGAACGCTCAGGCCAAAGCTGTCGCGCAAGGTGCTGCCGCTGTATTCGCTGCGCACCAGGCCGCGTGCTTGCAGCAGGGGCACCACCAGCTCGGTGAAATACTGCAGGCCATCGGGCAGCAGCGAGTTGATGATGAAGCCGTCGGCAGCGCCGTCTTCGAACCAGTCCTGCAAGGCGTTGGCGACTTGCTCGGGGGTGCCGGTGAAGTCGCGTCTTGGGCGCGAGAAGCGCAAGGCCAGTTGGCGCAGGCTCAGGCTTTCGTCGCGGGCCAGTTGCTTCAACTGGTCAGCGGTGCCCTTGTGGCTGTTGTCGCCAAGGGTGCCCAGGTCGGGGAACGGTGCATCCAGCTCGTGCTGGCTGAAGTTATAGTCGTTGAACGGGCGGCCGAGGGCGACCAGGGCGTCCTCGATGCTCACCAGGTCGACGGCCTGCTGGTAGCGGCGCTCCACCTCTGCTTCGTCGCGGCCGACGATGGGGCGGATGCCCGGCAGGATGAACAGCTGGTCCGGGTCGCGGCCATGGCTTGCGGCGCGTTGCTTCAGGTCCTGGTAGTAGGCGCGGGCATCGCTGAACGACTCGGGGTTGACGAAGATCGCATCGGCGTTCTGCGCGGCGAAGTTGCGCCCGTCCTCCGACACGCCGGCCTGGAAGATCAGCGGCTGGCCCTGGGGCGAGCGCTGGATGTTCAGCGGGCCCTTGACCTTGAAGAACTCCCCCTTGTGGCCCAGGGTGTGCAACTTGGCCGGGTCGAAGAATTCGCCGCTCTGCTTGTCGCGGGTGAAGGCGTCGTCTTCCCATGAGTCCCACAGGCCCTTGACCACTTCGACGTGCTCACGGGCGATGCGGTAGCGCACGGCGTGGGGCGGGTGCTGGTCCTTGCCGAAGTTGTCGGCGGTGCCCGACAGCCATGAGGTGACCACGTTCCAGCCGGCGCGGCCGCCGCTGATCAAATCCAGCGAGGCGAGCTGGCGGGCGACCTGGAACGGTTCGGTATAGCTGACCGTGACCGTGGCCACCAGGCCGATATGGGTGGTGACCGCCGCCAGTGCCGAGAGAATGGTCAGCGGCTCGAAGCGGTTGAGGTAGTGGGGGCTGGAGCGGGCATGGATGTGCAGGCTGTCGGCGATGAAGGCGAAATCGAACTTGGCCGCCTCGGCCAAATGCGCCTGCTGCTTGTAGAAACCGAAGTTGACGCTGGCGTCGGCCAGCGCCTTGGGGTGCCGCCATTCGCCCCAGCCGTGGCCGACACCGTGGATCATTGCGCCGAGATGGATCTGTCTTTTGCTCATGTTCAATACCTCTTGCCAGATAGGCCTCAATGTCTGATCCGCGCGGCACGCCCGTGCCGCACGGCAAAACGGTCAAACCGCCACGGGCAGCACGCTGCGCGAATGCCCGGGTATCGCCTCGATCAGCGCCCGCGTATAGGCGCTGGCCGGTTGGCCGAACACCTGCACCGCCGGCCCTTGCTCGACCACCTGGCCGCGCTGCAGCACCAGCACCTGGTCGGCCATGCTCGCCACTACCGCCAGGTCGTGGGAGACCAGCACGTAGGCCATTCCCAGCTCGCGCTGCAGCTCATCCAGCAGGGCGAGGATCTGCGCCTGCACCGACACGTCCAGCGCACTGACCGGTTCGTCGAGCAGCAGCACCTCGGGCTCCAGGGCCAATGCCCGGGCGATCGCCACCCGTTGGCGCTGGCCGCCCGACAGCTCCCGGGGCAGGCGGTCGAGGAAGTGCACCGGCAGCTGCACCCGCGTGATCAGTTCACGGGCCCTGCGCTCCAGGGCCTCGCCCTTGAGCAGGCCGAACGACACCAGCGGTTCGACGATGCTGTCGAACACGGTGAAGCGCGGGTCGAGCGCGGCGAACGGGTTCTGCTGCACCAGCTGGATGCGCCGGCGCAGGGGGCGGAACTGCCGCCAGCTGCAGGCACTGACGTCCACGCCAGCGAACTCCACCCGCCCATGGCTGGGCTTTTCCAGCCCGAGGGCGATCCGTAGCGCGGTGCTCTTGCCTGAGCCCGACTCGCCAACGATGGCCAGGGTCTGCCCGGCATGCACCTCAAGGTTCAGGTCATGCAGGGCGGTGAAGTGGGCATCCTGCCCGGGCAACGCGAAGTGCTTGCCGACGTTGCTCAGGCGCAGCAGCGCTGCCTGGCCCCTCGGCGCGCCAGGCCTGCGCCGTGGCACGAAGGCCGGCGCGGCGTTGAGCAGGCCGCGGGTGTAGGGCTGCCGTGCGCCCCAGAGGATCTGCCTGGGCGAGGCCTGCTCGACGAGCTCACCCTGTTTCATGACCAGCAGGCGGTCGGCGCGGTCGCAGGCCATGCCCAGGTCATGGGTGATGATCAGCAGCGCGATGCCGCGCTCGGCCACCAGCTGTTGCAGGTGGTCGAGGATGCGCCGCTGTACCGTCACGTCCAGCGCGCTGGTGGGCTCGTCGGCGATGATCAGCCGCGGCTCGCCGGCCAGGGCGATGGCGATCAGCACCCGCTGGCGCATGCCGCCGGAAAGTTCATGGGGGTACTGGCGGGCGCGCAGCGCCGGGTCGTCCAGGCCGACCTGTGCCAGCAACTCCAGCACATCGGCATCCACCGTCGGGTAGCGTCGGCCGCGAGCCAGCAGCAAGGCCTCGGCAATCTGCCGGCCGATGCGCAGGGTCGGGGTGAGGCTGACCATCGGGTCCTGCGGTACCAGGCCGATGGTGCGCCCGCGCAACTGGCGCCGGGTACGCTCGCTGGCCCGGGCCACATCCACGCCGTCGACCCACAGCTGGCCCTGCTCGATGCGGGCATTGCCCGGCAGCAGGCCGAGCAGGGCATTGGCCAGGGTCGACTTGCCCGAGCCGGACTCGCCGACGATGGCCAGCGTCTCGCCCTGGGCCAGGCTGAACGACAGCTGGCGCAAGGCCTGGATGGGTTGCCCGGCGAAGGTGTAGCTGACACTCAGGTCGCGGACCTCGATCAGGGGGCGCAGGCTCATCGGGCATGCTCCTCGGCGCTGCGCGCCAGGTGGTTGAGGCTGAACACCACGGCTACCACGAACAGCCCTGGCAGCAGGGAGACCCAAGGGGCGGTGATCAGGAAGTGGCGGCCGTTGGCGATCAGCGTGCCCCATTCCGCCGCCGGCGGCGCCGCGCCGAAGCCGAGGAAGCTCAGCCCGGCGGTGGCCAGGATGGCGGCGCCGAAGTCCAGGGTGGCGAGCACCGCCACCGGGCCCCAGGCGTTGGGCAGCACATGGCGCAGCAGCGTGCGCGCCCAGCTGGCACCGCCCAGGCGGGCGGCCTCGACATAGGGCAGGGTCTTGATGCGCAGCACTTCGGCGCGGGTGGTGCGGGCAAAGCCCGGGATGATGCCGACGCCCACGGCGACTGCCACCGGCACCGTGCCGAAGCCGATCGCGGTGACGATGGCCAATGCCAGCAGCAGGCCGGGCAGTGCCAGCAACACGTCGATCAGGCGCATCAGCGCCGCGTCGACGCGCCCACCGGCAAAGCCGGCCAGCACGCCCAGGCCGAGGCCGCCGAGCAGGGCGATGGCCACCGCCAGCAATGCGGCCAGCACCGACAGGCGCGCGCCATAGACCACCCGGGTGTACAGGTCGCGGCCCAGCTCGTCGGTGCCGAACCAGTGCACCACGCCGGGGGCGCTGAGCTTGTCGGCGGGCGAGGTGGCGTAGGGGTCGAAGCTGGTCAGCAACTGCGGGGCCAGTGCGGCGAACAGGGCGAACAGCACGATCAATAGCGCCAGGCTGAAGCCGGGCCTGCGCAGCAGCGGGATCAGGGCCTGCCGGGCGCGCTGCAGGTGCGTGCGCCGCTTCCAGGCGCTGGCAGGATGTGCCACCTCGCCCGTGGGCTGGGTGTCGATCGGGGGCAGGGAAAGGTCGATGGTCATCTCAGCTCACCTTGGCCGTGTGGGTGATGCGTGGGTCGAGGTACGGGTAGAGCAGGTCGACGATCAGGTTCACCACCACGAAGGCGGTGGCCGATACCGCGACGATCGCCAGCACCACCGGGATGTCCTGGCGCAGCACGGCCTCCTGGGCCAGGCGGCCGACGCCGTTGCGCGAGAAGATGGTTTCCACCAGCACCGCGCCGGATACCGTATTGCCGACCTGCAGGCCGATCAGGGTCAGCAGCGGCAAGGCCGCGTTGCGCAAGCCATGGCGCGCCTGCACCTGGGCCCGGCTCAGGCCCTTGGCGAAGGCGGTGGTGATGTAGGGTTCCTGCCACACGCCCTGGAAGCCACGCTGCAGCACCTGGGCGTACACCGCGGCGCTGGGGATCGCCAAGGTGATCGCCGGCAGCACCAGGCTGGCCAGGCCCTGGCTGCCGGTGGCCGGGAACCAGCCGAGGGCGAAGGCGAATACCTGGATCAGCAGCAGGCCCATCCAGAACACCGGCACCGAGAAACCCAGCGACGGCAGGCGTGCCAGGGCAGTCTTCAGTGGCCGCCATTGCAGGTAGGCGGTCAGGTAGGCCAGGCCGACCCCGGCCAGCAGCGACAGGGCGATGGCCGCGCCGGCCAGGGCCAGGGTCTGCGGCAGTCGCTCGGCCAGCAGCGCGGTGACCGGCCGGCCCAGTGACAACGACTGCCCGAGGTCACCGTGCAGGGCGCGCCACAGCAGGTCGAAGTACTGCTCGAGCAGCCCCTTGTCCAGCCCGTAGTAGGCACGGGCCTTGGCCAGGTCCTCGGGTGACAGGCCATCGGCCTCCATGCCCGAGGCGCTGAGCATGATCGCCAGGGTGTCGCCCGGCAGCAGGTAGAGGATGAAGTAGGTGATGGTGTAGGCGCCCCACAGCACCAACAGGGCCTGGCCGATGCGGCCGATCAGGTAGCGTTTCATGGCTGGCCGACCTGGATGTCACTGAGCAGCGCGAAGCCTTCCGCAGTCCAGCGGAAGTCCTTGACCCGCGGCGCGGTGGCGGCTTGCCAGACGCGCTCGTACAGCGGGAACGCCGACGCCTCGTCGACCAGCAGGTCCTGCAGCTGGCCGTAGGCCTGGGCCCGTTGCGGGGAGGCGGTGGCGGTGATGCCGCTGTCGAACAGCGCCTGGGCCCTGGCCAGGGTGTGCGGTTCGTAGGTGTTGGTGGCCAACGTGGTGCTGCTTGCTGCCCGCGGGTCGAGGATGGTCTGCAGGATGATCGGGTCGGCGCGGGTCATGTAGGTGGAGGTCAGGTCGTAGTTGCCGGACGCGTTCCCGGCCACCCATTCGGCGCGGGTCAGCACATTGAGCTTCAGGTCGATGCCGACCTTGCGCAACTGGTCCTGCACCAGCACGTCACCGGCGCTTTCGGCCGGGGTCAGGTTGTAGCGCAGGGTCAGGCGCTGGCCGTTCTTGTGCCGGTAGCCGTCCTCGCCCTTGTGCCAGCCGGCGGCCTCGAGCAGTTGCTCGGCGCCCGTGGGGTCATAGGCGAGCTTGTCGGCCTGGGGCTTGAAGTACGGCGTGGTGACGTCGTAAACGCCACTCACCACCGGGAACGCGGCGTTGTACACGGTATGCGCGTAGCTGGTGCGGTCGATGGCCTTCTGCAGTGCCAGGCGCACCTGGCGGTCGGCCAGCAGGCGGTCGTTGCGGGTGTTGGGGTAGAGGTTGAGCGCCGGGCCCGGCAGCGAGCGGCTCTGGATGGTCGCGCCCTTGGACTGGAACAGCTTCAGGTCGACTTCCGAGAACGGGTTGCGCGGCCACAGGATGTCGGCCTTGCCCTGCAGGAACAGGCCGTTGCGCACGCTTTCCTCGGGGATGTAGCTGATGTCCACGGCATCCAGGTGCGCCGGGCCCTGGTTGTGCATGTTGGCTGATGGCCAGGCGTAGTCGGCGCGCTTGACCAGCCGTGCGCCTACCTCCGGGGTGTAGTGCTCGAGGATGAACGGGCCGGTGCCGATGATGTTGCCCAGTGAGCGCGCCTGGGCAGTCAGCTTGTAGGAGGCCGGCGCAAGGATGGCCAGGTTGGTGGTCGAGGTGGCCTGCAGGAAACCGGCGTTAGGTTTGGCCAGGACCAGGCGCACGGTGAAGTCGTCCAGCACCTCGGCGTGGTCGTAGCCGGCCAGGTAGGTGGCACCGAAGGTGGCCGGCAGCTGCGTGGCGAAGGCCTTGTTGCTGTCGAAGGCGGTTTTCACGGCGTGGGCGTCGAAGCGTTCGCCGTTGCTGAAGGTGACGTCCTGGCGCAGCTGGAAGGTGTAGCTCAGGGTATCGGCACTGACCTCCCAGCTTTTTGCCAGCCAGGGGATGATGCGGCCGGTTTGCGGGTCCTGGTCGGTCAGGGACTCGGCCACGTTGCGCAGCAGTACGCGGTGCTCCAGCCAGTAGACCTGGAAGGGGTCGACGCTGACCAGGGTGGTGTTGTCGCCCCAGAAGGCGATGTTCAGGGTGTTGCTGGCCGAGGTGTTGTCGGCTGGGGAGCAGGCGGTGAGGGCCAGGGCCAGGGAGCCGATGGCGAACAGGCGGTGCAGTGGGGGCATGGGATGGTCCTTCATTGAATTGGGGTTACCTGTGCCGGCCTCTTCGCGGGTAAACCCGCTCCCACAGGTACGGCGCTCCACTCAAGGGAAGTGAAATCCCTGTGGAAGCGGGTTTACCCGCGAAGAGGCCGGTACAGGCGACAGCTGCCTTCCAGTCAGTCCTGGTAATCGCGGCCCTCGCGGTCCAGCTGCCGGATCAACGCATCCCAATGCCTCTGGATGCCTTCCCCCTTGCCATCGGAAAACCGCTTCGACTGTTCATGCACCTTGGCAATCGCCGCCTGCGATGCATGCAGCAGCTGGTCATTGCCCCCGGCCTGGGCTGCCACCTGGATGTTGCAGGCCCGCTCCAGCCCATGCAGCTCACGGAACGCGTGCTCGACGCTGATCCCCCCGGTGAGCAACCCGTGGTTGCGCAGGATGAGGATGTTGCTGTCGCCCAGGTTGGCCACCAGCCGCTGCTGTTCGTCCAGGTCCAGGGCCACGCCTTCGTAGTCGTGGTAGACCACCCGGCTGTAGTAGGCCAAGGCATGCTGGGAGATCGGCAGCAGGCCGTCGCGCTGGGCCGATACCGCTGCGCCATCGCGGGTGTGGGTGTGCAGCACGGCCTTCAGGTCGGGGCGGGCGCGGTGGATTGCGCTGTGGATCACGTAGCCGGCCTGGTTGATGCCCAGCCCCAGCGGGTCGTCGATGATGGTGCCGTCGACGTCGACCTTGACCAGATTGGAGGCGGTGATTTCGTCGAACAGCAGGCCGAAGGCGTTGATCAGGAAGTGTTCGTCCGGCCCCGGCACGCGGGCCGAAAAGTGCGTGTAGATGTGGTCAGTCCAGCGGAACAGGGCGGCCAGGCGGTAGGCGGCGGCCAGCTTGACCCGCACCTCCCACTCTTCGGCGCTGACCCGGTCGCGCACCTTGTCGGTGCTGGTAGTGACGGCAGACAGTGAACTCATGGTGTGCTCTCCGGTAATCAGTAGCCGCGCGCGGTGTCGACCAGGTTGGCCAGGGGCGCCTGCTCGCGGTAGCGGTGGAAGTTGGCGATGAAGGCTTCGAGCAGGGCCGGGTAGCCGTCCTCGGAAATGGCCGAGGTGTGCGGCGACAGAAACACCCGTGGGTGGTGATACAGCGGGTGGCCGGCGGGCAGCGGCTCGGGGTCGGTGACATCCAGGCTGGCGCGGCCGATCAGGCCGCTGTCCAGGGCCTCGAGCAGGGCCTGCTGGTCAAGCAGGCCACCGCGGGCGATGTTGATCAGGTGCAGGCCAGGGCGGGCATGGGCCAGCACCTGACGGTCGACCAGGCCACGGGTGGCGGCGGTGAGTGGGGCGGCCAGCACCAGGTGGTCGCTGCCGGCGAACAACTGCTGCAGGTCGGCGGCGCGCTCCACCCCGGGCACCTCGGCGATGGCCTGGCCGGGGCGGCTCAAGGCCAGCACCTGCATGCCAAGGGCCACTGCCTTGCGCGCCAGGCTCTGGCCGATACTGCCAAAACCGAGAATGCCCAGGGTGCGGCCGCGCAACGGCGCCAGCGGGGTCAGGCGCCAGTCGGCATCCTTGACCCACAGCCCCGGCAGTTGCTTGGCGGCGGCGAACACCAGGGCCAGGGCGAATTCGGCCACCTGCTCGGCATTGGCGCCCTTGCCGCTGGTGACCGGTGTGCCCTGGAACACCCAGTCGGGGTAGAAGTCGATGCCCGAGGACACCAGCTGCACCCACTTCAGGCCCCAGGGCCAGCCTGGCGGCGGGGTGTCGATGCGCTGCCCGCGCACGTTGATCGGGCGCAGGATGAATACATCGGCAGGGGCTTGGAGGGCCAGCTGGCCGGGGGCGATATCGATGACTTCATGGTCCGGCAGGTGTTCGCGCAGGTGCTGGTTGGCCTGGGCGTCGAGCTGGCTGGCGATGATCGAATGGCTCATGCGTGCACCTCCGCCAGCGCCGCGCGGCCGGCCTGGCCGAACACCACATCGTCCTGCGGAGTGTGGATGCGGCTGCAGAGCACGTCGCGGTAGTGCCGTTCCAGCGGATTGCGCCGCGACAGCCCGGGGTTGCCGGCGGCCTCGATGGCCAGCTCCACGGCCTGGATGGCATTGGCGCTGACCAGGTGCTTGAGTTGCCCGGCATGCTGCGCAGCAACCTGCCCGGCGGTGGCTGCGTCAAGCAGGCCCTGGTTGGCGAACAGCAGGGTGTCGATGCGCCCCAGCACGTCCTGGAAGCGCGGCAGGCTGGCCAGCGGCGCGCCCAGGTTTGAGGGGGCACGCTGCTTGAGAAAACCCGCCAGCCAGTCGCGGGCGGCACGGGCCACGCCGTCGTACAGCGCCGGCAGCAGGACGGACATCCACAGCAGGCTCTCGCCGTCGAGTTCGGCCTTCGGTGCGCTTGCCGGGCTGACGCTGACGGCATGGTCGAGGGGGATCAGCACATCGTCGAAGCGCACTTCATGGCTGCAGGTGGCGCGCATGCCCAGGTGGTCCCAGTCATCGACGATGGTGATGCCGGGCGTGTCGCGGTGCACCAGGAAGCCGCCGACCAGCGGGTCGGCGTCGTCGCTGCGGCCCCAGACCAGGTACCAGGTCAGGCCGTGGCTGCCGGTGGAGTAGATCTTGCGCCCGCTCAGGCGCCAGCCCTCGGCTGTGCGCCGCGCCACGGTGGCGGGCAGGCCACCGCGGGCCGGGGTGCCGAGTTCGGGTTCAACGCGCAGGGCATTGATCAGTGCGCCCTGATGCACGGCATCGCGGGCCACGCGCTGGCGCAGGTGTTCGGGCCAGCGGGCCTCGTCCTGCAGGCGAAAGTGCTGCAGGTACTGCATCACCAGGATCAACGCAGTAGCCGGGTCGCCCTTGCCGACCGCGCCGATCACCCGACGGGCGCTGGCCAGGTCCGCGCCAGTGCCACCGAGTGCGCGGGGTACGGTGAAGGCGAGCAGGCCGTGGCGGTGCAGCAGGTCGAAATTGTCCTGGGGGAACTGCGCGCTGCGGTCGTAGCGTTCGGCGTTGGCCGCGAGGGCCTGCGTCAGCTCGGCGAGGGCGCTGTCGGAGGGGTGACTCATGGGGTTTCATCCCTGAATGACGGTGTGTTGCTAAGACCGTATTCGTATGGATGAACGCTGTAAAAGTCTTTTTGGTTCTATGCTAATTATTTGTTTTAAGAATTTATTGTTTTTACTGTTATGCATGAATTGCATTTATCGGCGGGGCGCCAGGCGCCCCTGCGTGGTCAACCCAGGAGCCTGTGCCCTGCCACCTCACCGAAAAGCTCGACCGGTTCCTGCAGGTTGCCCAGGTAACGTGGATGGAACAGCCACAGGTCTACCTGCGGCTTGAAATCACTGACATTGATCACATCCAGCGCATCGCGGTGGCGGCTGGCCTGCAGCAGTGGTTCGGGCACCAGCCCCAGGCCCTGGCCATTGGCGACCAGGCCCAGTTGCAACTCGGTGCCGAAGGTTTCCAGGTTGATCGACAGGCTCAGCCCTTGTTCGCTCAGCGCCCGCTGCAGGCCGGCGCGGAAACCACAGCCGTCGGGGTTGAGCACCCAGCCACGGGTGTAGCAGTCCTTGAGCTTGTAGCTGCGCTTGGTGACGCTGCCCTTGGCGGCTACCACCTTCAGCGGCATGCGCGCGATCGAACGGCTGGCGATGCCTTCGGGGAAGATCTTGCCCGGTGGGAACAGCGCGGCGGCGGCATCCAGTTCAGCGTTTTCCATGCGCGCGATAAGGCTGCTGCCCCAACCGCTGCTGACCTGGGTACGCAATTGCGGGTAGGCCTCGCGAATCTGCGCCAGGGCATCGAGCAGCACCACGTCACCCAGGGTTTGCGGCACACCCAGGCGCAGGGTGCCCGAAGGCGCGCCATCGTTGGCCACCAGTTCGCGCAGCGAGTCGATCTCGCGCAGGATCGCCTTGCACTGCTCGTACACCCGCAGGCCCATGGGGGTGGGCTTGAGCGGCTTGGTGTTGCGGTCGAGCAGGGTGGCGCCAAGGTCTTCCTCGAAGTTCTGCACCCGGCGGGTGATCGCCGGTTGCGTCAGTTGCAGGGCCTCGGCGGCGAGGTTGGTGGATTGGCAGCGGATGACCGCGACGAAGGCGTCCATATCATCGATTTTCATAATTGGCGCTCACAGGGTCGAATGGAAAATAAGGCATTAGCATAATCTGCCTGGCGGGTAATGCCATCGGTTCTGTTTTGATAGATGAAAACGCATATTAGGTTATTCCTAAAATCAATTTAATTTATTTGACGGATCTCGCTAGAGTCGCCTGGCACGGGCCGCATGATGCTGCCCGCCCAGACACCGAGGAACGCCATGTCCATCCGATCGAAGCTGCTGACCCTGGCCGCGGCCCTGCTGCTGGCCAGCCAGGCCGGCGCCGCCGAGCGCCTGACCCTGCGCATCGGCGACCAGAAGGGCAACATGCGCGCCCAGCTGGAAGCCGCAGGCGCATTGCGCGACCTGCCGTACGACATCCACTGGGCCGAGTTCCCCGCTGCCGCGCCGCTGGCCGAGGCGCTCAATGCCGGGGCGATCGATGCCGGCATCATCGGTGATGCGCCGCTGCTGTTCGTGCTGGCTTCGGGGGCACCGGTCAAGGCCATTGCCGTGGACAAGTCCGACCCCTATGGCACGGCGCTGCTGGTGCGCCCTGACGCGCAGCTGCACAGCGCGGCCGAGCTCAAGGGCAAGCGCATCGCCACCGGTCGCGGGTCGATCGGCCATCATCTGGCCCTCAAGGCACTGGACCAGGTCGGCTTGAGCGAGAAGGATGTGGAGTTCCGCTTCCTCGGGCCGGTGGACGCCAAGATCGCCCTGGCCAACGGCTCGGTGGACGCCTGGTCGACCTGGGAACCCTACACCGCGCTGGCCGAGCTGAGCGGGCAGGGCCGGGTGCTGGTCAACGGCCGCGGCCTTTCCAGCGGCAACAGCTTCCTCGCCGCCACCGACAAGGCGCTGGATCAACCCGAGCGGCGCGCGGCGTTGCAGGACTACCTCAACCGCCTGGCCGGGGCGCAGGTCTGGGCCAACCAGCACCTGGACAGCTACTCGAAAACCCTGGCCGCGATCATCGGCTTCCCCGAGGACGCCGCCCGCCTGCAGTTCGAGCGCCGCCAGCTGCGCTGGCAGGTGATCGACCCGCAGACCGTGGCGCAACAGCAGGACACCGCCGATTTCTACCACGCCCACGGCCTGATGAGCGAACGCCTCGATGTGGCACCGACCTTCGCCACCGGCTTCACCCTGCCCGATGCCGCCACGCTGGCCGCGCAACCCTGACTCCGGAGACCTCTACATGTCCTTCAAACCCCTGCGCCAGCTTGGCCTGGCGCTGCTGGCCAGCGCCTTGCTGCCGAGCCTCGCCAGCGCCGAACAGACCCTGCGCATCGGCTACCAGAAATCCTCGACCCTGCTAACACTGCTCAAGGCCCGCGGCAGCCTCGAACAACGCCTGCAGGCCGAGGGCATTCGCGTCAGCTGGCACGAGTTCCCCAGCGGCTTGCCATTGCTGGAGGCGCTGAACCTGGGCAATGTCGACCTGTCGGCGGATGTTGCCGACACCGTACCGGTATTCACCCAGGCTGCTGGCGCCAGGCTCACCTACTTCGCCCGGGAGACGCCATCGCCAACGGCCCAGGCCATCCTGGTGCCCGCAGACTCGCCACTCAGGACCCTGGCCGACCTAAAGGGCAAGCGCGTGGCGGTGACCAAGGCCGCTGGCAGCCACTATTTGCTGATCCAGGCCCTGGCCAAGGCTGGGCTGACCTTCAAGGACATCACCCCGGCCTACCTGATCCCTGCCGACGGCCGCGCCGCCTTCGAGAACCACAAGGTCGATGCCTGGGTAACCTGGGACCCTTACGTGGCCAGCGCCCAGCGCCAGCAGAACGCCCGCATCCTGGCCGATGGCAGCGAGCTGGCCAGCTACCAGCGCTACTACCTGGCCAGCAGCGACTATGCCCAGGCCCACCCCGAGGTGCTGCAGCAGGTGTACCAGGCCCTGCGTGAGGCAGGTGTCTGGACCAAGGCCAACCCGGCGGCCGCAGCACGCATCCTCGGGCCGTTGTGGGGCAACCTGGACAGTGCCACGGTGCAGCAGGCCAATGCCCGGCGCAGCTACGACGTGCAGCCGGTGAAGCCGGAGAACCTGGCCGAACAGCAGCGCATCGCCGATGCGTTCTACCGCGAGGGGCTGTTGCCCAAGGCGGTGGATGCCAAGGCGGTGAGCTTGTATCAGCCGGCTGCCGACTAGCGTGGGGTAGTCTGTTTGGTTTGTTCTGTCTTCTTTTCAATGTCCGCTTTCGGGCGAAAGCGGTAACTATCAACTAATGGATTTGGCCATTTCCGACGTTCCAGTCCAACCGGTTTGCTCATAGACCGGTTTACCCGTCTCGGTTGCGTGCAGGACAGCGAAGGTGATGCCTCGGCGAGCGAACTCGGCGTCGGCTGCCTGCATCAAGGCTGAAGCCAGGCCACGGCGGCGGTAGGCAGGCTGGACGAACACATTCAGCACGTACCCTCGCTTGTCTAGGGTCGGGTGCGATGGATGGGGAGGCCAATCAATGCTCATCAAGCCAATGGCTGCGACAGGTTGGTCGCCATCCAGGAGCTTGAAACCGTAGTACCGACCGTCACCGAGCCGCTCTTCAAGCCATGGGCGAAAGTGCTGAGTCATGACTTGCAGCTTTTCAGGGTCGCCACCTGCCTCAAGAAACATCTCCTGGCGATGTGAGCAGATCGTTTCTGCGTCAGCGGGCTCGACACGCCGGCACTCCAAGCCTGAAAACTTTCCACATCCTTGTAGGTCGATCATCGTTTATCCCGTGTCAGTGGCCGATTCATGGAAAGGCAGCCTATGGCACCTTCAGGCCTGTTTGCAATGGCTAACGATCGCCCTTGGCAAGCCACTCAGCTTTTGTCATCTCTCCTGGAGCTGCACATAACTCATTGAATCAGCGGGGCCTGAAGCAACTGTCTTGCTCAAATTCCCAAAGGTGGCGCGATCCCCTGTGGGAGCGGCCTTGTGTCGCGAAAGGGCTGCAAAGCAGCCCCAGCAATTTCAACTATCGCGCATCAATCCAGGGGCCGCGATGCGGCCCTTTCGCGACACAAGGCCGCTCCCACAGGTACAGCGACAACCTCGAGAGCAACGCCCAGGCCGGCATTGTGGGCTGAGGAAGGCTCGGCATGATGGACGATCCCTCCTCCTGAAGCCCATGGCGATGATCAGGCTTGTACCGCATTGACCCCGCCAGTGGGCATGGATTTTTTGCGCACCGCTTGATAGAGAAGGCTGGACACCATGAAGCCCACGATGGCCAGTATGCTCATCAAGGTGAACACATAGTTGTAGCCCTGTTGACCAGGGAAGTGGTCGAGGAGCGCGCCATAGATGACGTAGGCAAACATGCCGGGGGCATAGCCGATCAGGCAACCGATGCCGAAGGCCGAGCCGGTGATGTGCTGGGGAATACCGACTTCGCCCATGGGTGCCCAGAACACGCCGCGCATCGAGAACACAATCAGGGCGAAGGACAGGGTGGCCGCCATCCCCGCATAGATGAAGCCCGGGCTTTTGGGAATCAGCATGATCACGCCCATCAGCGGCAATAACGCCAGGAATGCCCATTTCAGGTAACGGCTGGTGCTCTTGAACTGCTTGTCGGCAATGAAACCACCGGCAGGCCCGCCGAGGATTTTCAGGAAGTATTGGTTGATGATGCCGTAGGCACCTACCAACGCCACGGGCAACCCGTACATTTCCTTGAGGTAGGGAATGAAATAGGTCAGGCCGCAGTAGACGATGTAGACCATGAACACGTTGAGACTGACCAACCAGATACCGGGTACCTTGATCGCCTCCATCAGGTTCGCCAGACCGTTTTTCGGCTTGGCGGCCGATTGCGCGTTACCGCCCTTGAGCAGGAGCCAGGTCAGGGTGCCGGCGAGAATGTCGATGACCGAGTAGAACAGGATCGCCGACTTCAGGCCGGTTTCCCCCGAGCCCATGGCGACGAACACGCCCAGTGCGGAAAAGGCCACCAGCGTATCAACCATGCCACGCCCGCCTTCCAGCAGGCCGAACAACCGGCCTTGCTCCTGATCGTCACCCAGATTACGGATGGCTTTGAGCAGCGATGGCCAGAACAGGCAGTCGGCACAGACGGCCAACAGGCTGAACACGATCAGTAAGCTGCTGAAGGGCGGAAAGGTTGCCAGGTACAACCCAAGAGCTCCGGTCCCGATCAGGCCGAGGGGGATCAGTTTGCGCGTGTCATAGCGATCGGCGAGCAGGCCGCCAACCACAAACAGTGCAGTCGCGATGATCGCGTTGGCACTCAACAGCACGCCGATTTCAGTGTGGCTCAGGCCCATGAATTCCTGCATGGGGACATAGAAGGCGTCCTTGAGGTTCGCCAACTTGTAAATGGTGCCGCCACCGAGGATGAGAATCAGGAGTCTGAGCCATTTGGCCTTGTTTTGAGTTGTCATTATTGTTCTCCGGGCGTAATCGGGTCGTCAGGTTCAGGCGTTGGAAGGGGTGGCCAGGGTCAGTTCAGCCAAGGTGCGCAGTTCGCCCAGCAAGCGTCGGACATAAGCCACCTGATTGTTCGCCCAGCGGTGTTCGTCGGCCAGCATGCGCTCGAGCGAGTAGCCTTTCGGGAGCGGCGTTTCGCTCATCTCCCGGTAAGCAATGAATGGATCGGCCGCTTCGAGGCTCTGGCGGAAGGCCGGGGCCACGTAGTGATTTTCCTGCTCGAGAATGAACGCGATCACCTGTGGGGTTGCTTCGCCCAGCATCAACAGTTCGAACAGCATGCGGGCGCTGGGCAGGTCGTCTTCGTCGCTGCCTTGCAATACGCCGTAATGGCCGAAGCCGTTTTGTTCGGGGACGATGCGTACGCCCTTGAGATGAGCCTGGCGGATGTGCGGCGCCAGGTTGTGCAGGGCCTGCAGGGGCTGTTCGCAGGCATTGATCATGTTGCCGAAGTCGAACAGGGCATGCAGGCGAGGGTGGTTGAGACGGTTGAGCAACTGCGCGATTTCGCTGCTCTTGAGTTCTTCATGCTGCTCGAAGTCAAAGTACAGATCGTTGGCGTCGGCCTGTTGCGCGAGGTAGTGCAGGTCGGTCTCGATCACGTCCATCACCCGCGACAGCGTGCCCTCGTAACGTGAGTAGACACGGATGTTGCGCACCCCCAGGGCCTTGGCGATGGCGATCACCTGGTCGACATCCTTTTTCAGCGTGCTGCTGATTTCCAGGTGCACATCCAGCCCCAGCGCCTTGGCCTTGCTGGCAAACGCCTGGAGCTGCTCTGGCGACATCTGGCTCAGGCTGTTTTCCTCACCGTCGAGCAAGTGCAGGCTCAGACCTTGCAGCTCGTGGCGATAGGCAAAGTCCAGCAGGTCGGCGGGGGTGACACGACCGTGGGTGAGGTTGGTCAGTAGCGGGTAGGCGTGGGCAAACAGGCGCAATTGCCCGAGACGCTCAAGCAACCGCTGGGCCAGTGCTTCGGTCAGCGCTGGAGCAGCTACGTGTTCGACCACCTTGTGGCTCAGCAAGGCGTTGAATCGTTCCTGGATCTTGTTGTTCATTAGAGTCGTTCCTGGTTCAGACTCCGGGTCTACCGGCGCAGCCTTTATCGCGCCAGTCAGGAACTCTCGATAGATCCATTATCAACTAATTGATAAGGCCACTTGCCTCGCATCAAGTGGCTGGCGGAAGGTAACCCAGCGTGCGCAAGGCCTGGGCCAGCTCCTCGACACGCTCCCGGGCCTGCTTTTCAGGCGTGCCGGCAAAGCCGATCAACAGGGCAGGCGGCAGGTCATGCTTGATGCGGTAGTCGCTCAAGGCGTAGGTGTGAATGTTGTGTCGGGCCAGTTGCCGGGCGATGTCAGTGTCACTCAGTTCGGGGGGCAGCCAGGCGATCAGGTGCATGCCGGCATCCGTCGGAGTGATCCTGAAAAAGCTGCCGATCTGCTGTTCAAGTTGTTCGATCAATGCCTGCTGGCGCGCCTTGTACAGTGCACGCATGCGGCGGATGTGCCCCAGGAAGTGGCCTTCGCTCATGAAGTCCGCCGTTGTGGCCTGAAGCAGCGTGGGCGGGCTGCGATCCATGACCGCCCGCAGGGTGCAGAAGGGCTCGACCAGAGCCTGCGGCAGAATCACGTAACCCAGTCGCAGTGACGGAAAGAGCACTTTGCTGAACGTGCCGACGTAGATCACCCGGGCCATCTGGTCCAAGGCATACAGTGCCGGGAGAAGGCGACCACTGTAGCGAAACTCGCTGTCGCAATCGTCCTCGATGATCCAGCTCTGATGCTGCGCAGCCCAGTCGATGAGTGCCTGGCGCCGCACATAACTCAGGGTGACACCCAAAGGATGCTGACGCGAAGGCGTACAAAATACCAGGCGTGCATCAGGGCACTCGGCAAGGCCTTGCTGGACATCGATCCCCTGCTCATCAATACGCAACGGAATGATCTTGGCCCCTTGGGCTTGCAACGCAATTCGCGCGGCGATGTGCCCGGGGTCTTCCATCCAGACACTGTCCTGCGGATTGAGCAGCAGCATGCCCAGCAGGTTGAACGCTTGTTGTGCGCCGGAAACGATCACCACTTGCTCGGCATTGCAGTCGATACCTCGCGCATCGAAGACGTATTCGGCAATCGCTGTGCGAAACGCCTGCAAACCTTGCAACTCGCCATAACCCAGAATCGCCTTGGTCGGCTTGAGCAAATGACGGTTCATCAGGCGCCGCCAGATGGCTTG
Source organism: Pseudomonas sp. B23(2017) (assembly GCF_002113725.1). Taxonomy (NCBI): domain Bacteria; kingdom Pseudomonadati; phylum Pseudomonadota; class Gammaproteobacteria; order Pseudomonadales; family Pseudomonadaceae; genus Pseudomonas; species Pseudomonas sp. B23(2017). Next base: position 181,206 of record NZ_NEJM01000009.1, read on the forward strand.
CGGAAATTCTTCATAGGTGCTGTGACTGGGCAGGAAGGAGGTCGGCGTCGCGGGATCCCAGTCGGCATAGGACACCCCGCGAAAATGATCGCTGCGCAGCGACAGCATCGACTGGCTCAGTTCGGACAGGCGCGGTGGCTGGCGCGGTTGCTCGTCCTCGATACGCCGGCTTTCCCACTCAGTACCGACATACGTACCTGCACCCGTGCGCGAGGCCAGGAAACCTTCGGCAATCAACTGATCGAAAGCATTGAGGATGGTGATCCGCGACAGCCCCAACTCGATGCTCAAGGTCCGGGTCGACGGCAGGCGCACGCCCCCCTGAATTCTGCCGTTGAGTATCTGTTTGCGAATCTGCAGATACAGCTGGCGGTACAGGGGTATGGCACTGGCACGGTCCAGTTCGATAGCCGACAGCAGCAAACCTGTGGGGGATTTCATGACATGCTCGTCTGGTGAAATGGGACTTGGCCTGGAAACCGTCAGGTGACGGGGCTTTCAGGGTAGCGAGCGATACCCGATAAGTCATCCGTCCGGCTTTGATGTCCGGTGCAGCGTCCGTTTTGGGTCGATAGTGGCCAGTCGCGAATGGCTGCAAACGACCCAAAACGGACGCTAAAAGATAACTGGTTTCGTAAGCGCGACACGTACTCTGTGGGAGCGGGTTTACCCGCGAAGCAGGCGCCGCGGTGGATGGCACCGGCTGTGCCGGTGTTCGCGGGTAAACCCGCTCCCACAATGATTGCTGTTGGGCAAAATGACAGCTAAGGGTCGATAGCGGTCACTCGGCGAAAGCTGCATCTGGGCTAAACACTTATACTGGCGAGAGTATCAGTCCAGGCCTTGTTACACTTGAAACAACCGTTCCAGGAGTTTCGAAACAAAGGGGGAGTTCCGAAACTTGAGCCTTTCGATGGCCATTCGGGCTCGTCACAAGCCCGGCGCCGCGTGGCATTACTGGGGAGCGGCGGCGGTAATGATTACTTCCACCAGCAGCCGCGGATCTGCCAGCTTCGCCTCGCCGCAGGCTCGCGCCGGTGCATGGCCGCTGGGTACCCAGGCATCCCAAACGGTATTCATCTCGTCAAAGTCTGCCATGTCGGCCAACCAGATAATGGCCTGAAGCAGGTGCTGGCGAGTGGTGCCGGCCTCATCGAGTAGGGCATCGACCCGCGCCAGGGCTTCTCGGGTCTGTTCCGCCACCGTCTGGCTGGCCTCGCCGACCTGGCCTGCAAGATAAACGGTGTCGCGGTGGATCACGATCTGGCTCATGCGCGGGTTGATCTGTTTGCGCAAAATGGTCATGGGTCAATCTCCTTGGGTCAGAAACGGCGTGAGGAAAACGCGTCGATCCATGCAGGCGCTGTTCCTTCGATGAGTTGGGTTACCAGTTGCCCTGTAACCCCCGCCAGTGTCAAGCCAAGGTGCTGATGACCAAAGGCGTGAATCAGGCGCGGTTCGTTCGGCGAGACGCCAATGACCGGTAGCGAGTCCGGCAGCGACGGGCGAAAGCCCAGCCAGCGCCTCGCCACTGGCTGGCGAAGGCCAAGCACGCGCCGTACCCGTTGCTCCAGGTACTCGAAGCGCCGGGGGTTGGCCGGGTCATTGATCGAACCCAGCTCCACGGTGCCGGCCACGCGCAGGCGACCCGCCATGGGGGTCATGTAGAAGGCGCTTTCGACCGGGCAGCAGGGGCGTTCGAGCAAGGTATCTTCCAGGTCGAACTCGATATGGTAGCCACGCTCGGTATCCAGCGGGATGCGATCGCCCAGTTGCTGCGCGAGGGCGGCAGACCAGGCTCCGCCGCAGAGCACCACGCGTTCGGCGAGCAGGCTGTGGCCATCGGCGCAGTCCAGTTGTAGTGCATTGCTGCGCCGAACAAGGCGCTGCACGGTGCTGAAACACAGGGTGCCATCCTGCAGCAGTGGCGATGCCAAGTCTTCGAAGAAGCGCTTTGGATCATCCAGATGGGAGGATTTGGGGAAGAGGATGCCGCCTACCGTCTTGCCGGCCAGTGCGGGCTCAAGTGCTTCGAGTTCGTCGCGACTCAAGCGCTGTTGAGGGATGCCGAAGCTGTCACGCAGCGCATAACCGCCGTCGGCGCCGCGCAGGCTGTCCAGGCTGGAGTAGGCATAGATGCAGCCTTTATGGCGCAGGTGCATTTCGGCCACAGGCGCCTCATCCAGCAGTGGTGCATACCCTTCGTAGGTGTGTTGCAGCAATTGTGCAAGGGCCGTCGCGTTACGCTGGAAATGATGAGGCCGGCACTGATTCAGGAAGCGGACAAGCCAGGGCATCAAACGAGGCAGGCGAGACCACCGTACAACAAAGGGCGAGTCCGCCGAGAAGAGCAGGCGTGGTATGTCGCGCAGCAGGCCAGGTTGTGCGATAGGCATGCAGCCGTAGGGCGCAAATGTGCCCGCATTGCCATAGGAGGCACCTGCAGCGACCGCATCGCGCTCCAGCAACACCACATGGTAACCCTGGCGGCGCAGCCACAAGGCAGTGGCAACGCCGACCGCACCGGCACCGATTACAGCGACTTCACAACGCTCTGGCATCTTCATCTAGGCTTCAGACCCTGTCGAACATGTGCAAATGGCCTTGCTGCGCGAAACGGGCAATGACGTCCAGGGCGTGGACGAGCTGCTCGCGAGACTTGGCCGCGGAAAGGTTGATGCGCACCGCGTTGGGCGACTGGTCATGGCGCAAGCTGAACGCCCCGCCGGGCAGTAGCCCGACGCCATGCTCCTGGCAAAGGCGGGCGAAACGTGACGCGCTCCAAGGTTCAGGCAGCTGCAGCCAGGCATGTGTGCCAACATCGCTGGCCTGGTAATGCAGGCCCTTGAGGTGCTCTGCGAGCAAGGCCTGGCGTTTGCGCAATTCCTCGCGCTGATGGGCAATCAGTGCCTCGCTGACGCGATCCTCGATCAAGCGTGTCGCGATCAGCGCGTTAAGCGGCGAAATGCTCCAGCAGTCGATGCGCAAGGTGGTGGCGATGTTCTGCACCTGTCCGGGTGGCGCGACGACGAAGCCGATGCGCAGGCCCGGTGCGATGCATTTGGACAGGGCGGTGACATAGAACGTTCGCGCAGGGCGGCGCAACATGAATGTTTCGTCCCTGCACTCGAGCAACGGGCGATAGACATCGTCCTCGATCAGCCAAAGGTCGTCGTGTGGTGCAAGTACCTCAAGAAGGTCCGCACGACGTTGCGCGTCGAGGGTGATGGCGGTCGGGTTGTGGATCGACGGCACGAGGAACAGCACCCGTGGCCCGTAGTTAGCGATAGCCTCGCCCAGGGCTTGAGGGTTCATGCCCCGCTCATCCCCATCTACGCCGACCAGGTTCAGCCCCAATGACCGGCACAGGGCGTTGATGCCCTGATAGGTAATGCTGTCGGCCAACACGGTGTCACCTGCCACTGTCATGGCGCGCAGGATGCAGGCGATGCCGTGCTGAGCACCTTCGGTGATCACCACATTGCTCGCTTGAGCGGGTACATCCAGTGCACGCAACCAGTTCGCCGCGGCTTCTCGCGCCCAGGGCATGCCCTCGGAGGGGTGATATTCCTTCATCCCGGCAAAGCGCGGGTCGCTGGCCAGGCGCGGCAGGAGGGTGGCCAGAGCCTGGGTGTAGGCATCGGTAGCTGGACGGTTGACGCTGAGGTCGATCATGCCGGGCGCATCGCTTGGCGCCGACTGGAACTGCACCTGAACCTGGCGCGGCACCGCAACCTGGGTGCCCCGGCCTGGGCGGCTCTCGACCAGGCCTTGCTCCTGCAGCACGGCCATGGCGCGGGTCACGGTGGTGATGTTGATGCCCAGTTCGCCGGCCAGCTCGCGATGGGGTGGAAGCCGTTCGCCCGGACGCAGGGCGCCACTGCGAATGGCTTCGGCAAGGGAGGAGGCCAGTTGCGCGTAGAGTGTTTCAGCGCCGTCGCGCTGCAGCAGCGTATCCGTCTTTAGGGCAGCAAGTAGCTCTTTGAATGGGCTCATGGCCTGATTTTTCCTTGTGCTTATCCTTCACGTAGCAGGATAAAAGCTGGGCTTGTCCTGTATTTTTACCCATGACAAACGATGTTGACAAGACATATATGGGTTGATAGCTTCAAATTGTACTGCTTGTCATGCATTACAATAATACGAACCCCTACGGTAGGAATTCGCCATGACAGATCAGCCGTTCCACAGCCTGGCGCGCAGCCCGCTTGCATTGCTTCCGGCTCCAGGGGGCCGCGGCAGACGCCCAGAATATCCGGCGTCGCATCACATTTCATCATCCGATGTCTCGTTCTGTGAGGCTCGCTTGTACGGCAACACGCAGGATCAGGAGGCGCGCCCATGAGCAATTCGCTGAAACTGGATGAACCGCGTGAGCGCCGGCTGAGCGGCGCCTTGCGCCAGCGGCACATCACCATGATTTCGCTGGGCGGCATCATTGGCGCTGGCCTGTTCGTTGGCAGCAGTGCAACCATTGGCGCGATCGGCCCCGCAGCGTTCCTCAGTTATCTTGCCGCCGGCATCGTGGTGATGCTGGTAATGCGCATGCTCGGTGAAATGGCGGTGGCGATACCGGGCGTTGGATCGTTTACCGAGTACGCGCGACTGGGGCTGGGCAATTGGGTCGGTTTCACCAGTGGCTGGTTGTACTGGTACTTCTGGGTCATTGTCGTGGCGGTGGAGGCGGTGGTCGGAGCCGACATATTGAAGCAATGGATCCCGCTGCCCGCCTGGGCCATCGGCCTGAGCCTTCTGGCAGTCATGACCGCCATCAATTGTCTGTCGGTGAAGTCCTATGGCGAGTTCGAGTACTGGTTCGCATCACTCAAGGTGTTCGCCATCATCGTGTTCATCGGCCTGGGTTGTGCCTATCTGTTCGGTTGGGCGCCTAGCACCGGCGCCTTGCTGGACAACCTGGTCAACGACCGCGGCTTCATGCCTTACGGCATCGGTGCTGTGCTCGCCGGCGTGCCAACAGTGATCTTCGCGGTGGGCGGCGCAGAAATCGCTACCATCGCTGCAGCCGAATCGGATGACCCTTCCAAGAGTGTCGCTGCTATGACCCGCTCGGTGATCTTTCGGGTGATCGCGTTCTACGTCGTCTCTATTCTGCTGATCGTCTGTATCGTGCCCTGGGGCAGTATCGAGGCAGGGCATTCACCCTTCGTCGCCGCCATGGAGGTCATGCATGTACCGGGTGCGACGGTGATCATGGAAGCCGTGGTTCTGGTCGCCGTGCTGTCGGCGCTGAACTCCGGGTTGTATGTGTCTTCGCGCATTCTGTTCGGCCTCAGCGAGCGTGGCGATGCGCCGGTTGCACTGTCGCAACTGACCGGGCGCCGGGTACCGCGCATGGCTGTATTGCTGAGCAGTGTGATTGGCTACATTGCCATCGCCGCAGCGATCGCGTCACCACAAGGTGTTTTCCTTTTCCTGGTGAACGCCTCGGGCGCCATCATGTTGTTTGTCTACCTGGCCATCGCGATCGCTCAAGTGCGGTTGCGCCGTCAACTGGAGCGCGAAGCGCCACAGCGCCTAACGCTGCGCATGTGGCTGTTCCCCGGTTTGTCCTACGCGGTTATCGCCGCCATCGTCGGGGTGCTGGTGGCCATGGCGTTCCAGGAAGGGCTGCGCACGCAATTGCTTGCCAGCCTGGTCAGCCTGGGGGTGGTTTCGGCGGCGCATCTGTTGGTGCGCAAGCGCCGATTGCACGCTGGGCAGCACGGGACGCGCGCTGCATAATCGCGCCATCGGATCGAAACCCCGCCAACTGGCGGGGTTTTCTCATGAAGCGTCATTGCAAAGCAGTCACTCGCGACTGGCAGCTATCGACCCAAAGTGGACACTGATCCAAAGCTCTGTAGTCAGTGCAGGCCTCATCGCCGGCAAGCCGGCTCCCACAGGAATATCACCAACCTTCAGGCATGCGCTGTACTTGTGGGAGCCGCGCTTGCCGGCGATGGGCCGCGAAGCGGCCCCGGTTACAGATGTCCGCTTTGGGTCGACAGCCGCCATTCGCGATCGATCGCTTTTGCCCAAAGCGGACGCTAAAAGATAACTGGTTTCGTAAGCGCGACGCGTACTCTGTGGGTGGGTTTACCCGCGAATAGGCCGGTGCAGGCGACACAACCTAGTGATCACTGCTGATTCCCCGGGGCCGCTTTGCGGGCCTATCCAACCGGTCCGGCGCCCCGGCAAGGCTACTCCCACATGGATCGCGTCAGCAGGTAATGAGTGAGAGGCGCCAACGGAAGTGTTACTACACATTCCCTTCGCTTGAAACGCTTCCCTGACACCGGTAGTCTTTGCCCGCTGCTGTAAGTCCAGCGGCCGGGTTTGGTCACCCGCAATCATCAAGGCGCACAAGCGCCCGCTCTGCGATACAGTTGGCGCTTTTTTGTGCCCGCTGTTTCGTTTTATGGCGGCTGTGCGTGGGGCGCCTCCGTGCGCGCCGGTTTCCTTGATTCCCGGTTGACCAACCCGCGTACAGTCGCCACCCATTCGTTTGGTCACGTTGTGTGGCGGCTCCAGTGAATCAAGGAGCGACACAATGACAAAAGGCTTACCCGATCCTCCCGTACGCGCCACCACGGCGTCCTCCAGTTTCTCCACGTGCGAATGCAGCCATCCGCCATTGTTTGCCGTGCGTTCTGGGGTGGACTACGAAGATGCGCTGGTGCATCTGTCTACGCTGCTCAAAGGGGCGTTTGCGACCAATCTCAAGGCACTGGAACTGGCCAAGGGGACCTGTCGTGATCTGCTGTTGAGCAATGACCATGGACTGGATTCGGCCAAGGCGGTGGTGGAGGCGTTGCTGGATGGGGTGGAGAGACAGCAACTGGTTGGGCGGAAGACGGTACCGGGTGTCTGACGAGCGTTTGGGCTTTGTTGGACTCAAGCGGCAGCCGTGATTGACCTCGAGGCCCCTTCGCGGGTGAACCCGCTCCCACAGGTTCAGCGCCAACTCGAAGCCCGCGCAGTACCTGTAGGAGCGGGCGCGCCCGCGAAGCAGACGACGCGGTGGATGGCACCGGCTTTGCCGGTTTTCGCGGGCATGCCCGCTCCCACAGGTACCGCGTGATCTCAAATGCGACGCCGTCCCTGTGGGAGCGGGTTTACCCGCGAATGGGGCGGTGCCGGGTGTCTGGCGGGCGCCTGGGTTTTGTTGAAATCCAGCGGCAGCCGTGATTGAGCTTGAGGGCCTCTTCGCGGGTGAACCCGCTCCCACAGGTACAGCGCCAACTCGAAGCCAGCGCAGTACCTGTGGGAGCGGGCGCGCCCGCGAAGCAGACGACGCGGTGAATGGTACCGGCTTTGCCGGTGTTCGCGGGCATGCCCGCTCCCACAGGTACCGTGTGATCTCAAGTGCGACGCCGGCCCTGTGGGAGCGGGTTTACCCGCGAAGCAGGCGCCGCGGTGGATGGCACCGGCTGTGCCGGTGTTCGCGGGTAAACCCGCTCCCACAATGATCGTCGTTGGGCAAAGCGACAGCTATGGGTCGTTATCCGCGGTACGCACCAGATCCTGGCGGTCGTTCACCGCTGGCAGGCCTCCGCGCTGTACTGACCATAGCCCCTTATCAGGCTCTAGGTTGCCTTTCGCCAGCCACCGATCGTCAGCTCCATCGACCTCCAAGCCCGCCGCCCGGTCAACCGGTAGACCCTAGGCCGCGATGGTGAACCAATGGACGTCTTTGCTGACAATGAAATGTCGACCCGCAGTGATGTGGTCGGGCAACTGATCGTGGCGTTTTCCCTGATTCTGCTGTTGGCCTTGTTGCTGGGGCTGTTCTCCCTCTACCGCCTCGCCGGGGCGCTGGACGCCCGAGAAGTGGAGCAAAGCCGCTTCTATGCTGAATCCGCCATGGCCCAGCTGCAGAAGAACGACAAGACGTTCCTGCTGACCCATGCCAACTGGCAGGCCGCCTATGATCACTTGGGCGGGCAGGTCGATGCACATTGGGCATACGACGAGGACAATGTCGGTGCCACGCTCTATACCTCCGATGGGTACGAAGGCGTATATGTGCTCGATGACGACGGTACGCGGTACGCAATACTGGACGGTAAGCTCAGCCAGCAGGGCCTGGAGCAGCATACCGTCAGTGCCGGCAAGATTCTGCAGGAGGCTCGGCAAGCAGCGCAGCACGATCAGGCGTCTTCAGGCTATCTGGTCTTTCGTGGCCAGCCGGCGGTGTACGTCGCTGCACTGATCCGCCCGCAGACCCAGCCGGCCCGCCCGCCGGGACCAACTGCGGTGTTGGTGTTCATTCGGGTTCTGTCGCCACAGGTGCTCTTGCCGCTGGGCCAGGCTGCGGGGCTGTCCGGCCTGGCCGTGGGCGATTCGGCCGATCAGCGCCAAGGGCGCGGTGCCTTGCCACTCGAAGGCAGCGGCCACACCTTGACATGGGATATACCGCAGCCCGGCACCGAACTGATCCACACGGTAATCGCGCCCTTGGCTATCGCCGTTCTGTTCATCGCGCTGAGCATGGCATTGTTTGCACGCTATGCGATCCGCGCCAGCACCAGGATCGATCGCAGCCACCGTGCTCTGGTGACTTCCAGGGTTGCCCTGCAATCAAGTGAAGAGCGCTTCAAGGCAGTGGCCGAAGCTGCCTCGGACTGGATCTGGGAAACGGATGTGCTCCTTCGCCTGACCTACCTTTCGGACCGGTTCACCGAACTCACCGGGCACCCCGTCGAAGCGTGGCGACAGCGCCCGATTACCGAGTTGCTGTCGTGTGATACCAGCAACCTCCGGACCTCGCTGCACAGCCTGGCCGCGACAGGCTCCTCCGGCACGCTGCGCTGCCAGTACCAGGACCATCTAGGCCAGCAGCGTATCTGCAGGATCGCTTCTCGCGCGATCGTGGCCGAGGGCGTGTGTACCGGCTTTCGTGGAACTTGCAGCGACATCACCGACGAAGTGGCCGCCCATGCCCAGATTCAGCACCTCTCCTTGCACGACGCCCTGACCGGCCTGCCGAATCGCAACAAGCTGTTCCGTTTCCTCGAACAATCAGCCCCTGGCGCTGAGCTACCCCAGGTGGCGCTGCTGATGCTCGATCTGGACAACTTCAAGCCAATCAACGACAGCCTTGGGCATCCGGCCGGCGACGCGGTGCTGCTCGAGGTAGCGAGCCGCCTCGGTCAAGTTACCCGCGACAGTGATCTGGTCGCGCGTCTGGGAGGCGATGAGTTCATCGTCGTGCTGACCCGGCCAGGCGATCACCAGGACATGGACCGATTCTGCATGCGCGTGATCGAGGCGATCAAACGCCCCATTCAGGTCGAAGGGCATGTCGTGCAAGTGGGGGTAAGCCTGGGCGTAGTGCTGTCGGCCGAGTACCCCGGTACGCCGAGCGACCTGATCCGGCACGCCGACGTGGCCCTTTACAGCGCCAAGCAGGCGGGCAAGAACACCTGGCGATTCTTTTCGGCACAGATGAACGCAGCATTGATGGAGAAGCGTGTGCTGGAAAGCGAGCTACGCGAGGGCATACCGCGTGGCGAGCTGGTGCTGCATTTTCAGCCGCGCTTCAAGGTCGATGGGGTCTCGATCGCATCGGCCGAGGCCCTGGTGCGCTGGCAACACCCGCGCCTGGGCTTGCTCCGCCCGGATCGTTTCATCCCGCTTGCCGAAGAGTCCGACCTGATCGTGCTCCTTGGCAACTGGGTGCTGCAGGAAGCCTGTACCAAGGCGCGGGGCTGGCCGCAGGCGGTGATGGTCTCGGTCAACATGTCGCCGGCCCAGTTCAGCCGCAGCGATGTGGTCCGCGACGTCGGCAACGCGTTGCGCGCCACCGGGCTGCCAGCCCACCGCCTGGAGCTGGAAATTACCGAGAACGTCATGCTCAACGATGTTGAAGGCGCACTGCACACCATGCTTGCACTGAAGGAGCTGGGCGTGCGCCTGAACATGGACGACTTCGGGACCGGTTACTCCTCGTTGGGCTACCTGCGTACCTACCCGTTCGACAGCATCAAGATCGACAAGCGCTTCGTGCAGCACTTGGGCAAGAGCGGCAGTGACCGTAGCGTGGTCCAGGCCATCATCAACCTTGGCAATGCAATGGGCATGACGGTGACTGCCGAAGGTGTCGAGACCGCCGAGCAACTGGCCTTGCTCAGCGATGACCAATGCCATGAAGTACAAGGGTTTCTGCTCAGCAAACCGCTGGAAAACGAGGTACTGATGGGGATGATGAAAGACCAGGTGTCGTTAGCGCAATGACGCCTCGCAGAGGAGGGCAGTTTCATTCGGACGCAAACGACGGCCGTTCCGCGAACCATGCCACCGCCAGCTCCTTGAACGCCTCAGCCGAAGGCGTCAGCGGATAGCGCTGATCATGCGCCAGCACGATGCTGTGCGTTGGCAATTTCTCCTCGGTCGGCCGGCATACCAGCGCTTGGCCATCATAACTGCGGTCACCAAATGGCCGGGTGTAGATCAGTGCCACGCCAAACCCGTTGGCGACCAGGCTACGCTGCATCTCGAAGGTGCGCACGCGGTGCACAGCGGCGGGCGAAAGATCGTAGAAGCTGAACAGATCCAGCACATGCTGCCAGCTGTGGACCTGATCGGTGACTACCAGGGTGTATACGGATAGCGCTTTGAGGCTGACGCGCGACTCCTTGGCCAACGGGTGATCGGCAGCCAGCAGTACCTGAGCGGTCAGCTGGCACAGCTGGGTGCATTGAGTGTTCGGCGGCAGACCCAGATCGTAGGTGATCGCCAGCTCTATCGCACCCTCACTCAGCCGCTTGCCCACATAATCGAAGCTGCCTTCGCGCATATCGACCGTGACCCTCGGGCAGGACTCCTGCATCCGTCGCACGATCTGTGGCAGGCAATAGGGCGCCAGGTCTTCAAAACACCCGACCACCAACTCTCCGACACACTCTCCCGCATTGGCATTGATCTCGGCAAAGGTCCGAGCCTCGCTCAGCACGCGCCGGGCCTGGACCATGACGGTACGCCCGAACGGGGTCAGCGATATGCCGAGGCCACGTTGGCGCACGAAAATCGATTGGCCCAGCACCTCTTCCAATTCGCTGATGGCCGCCGAAATGGAGGGCTGCGAAACATGAAGCTCCATGGCGGCAGTCGTCAGGTTCCCGTGCTTGGCCGCTGCGAGCGCGTAGCGCAGTTGTCGCAGTGTGAACTTCATAGGTTTTTCCGTTGTGATACATCAGGACATATTATTTTATCCTTTTTTGAGGTTGTGAAATATTTCCTCTGTGCAGTGGCCACAGATCACAGGTGCCACGCCGATGCCGATTGCAAGGCTGATCAGCCAGTTTGGCGACCCTCTTTGGGCCGGATGCCCTCGACTACTGCAATCCATGTTCTTGTTTGGGAGCGTCACAATGAAAATTACAAAGGCTCTGCTGACCACGACACTATCTTTCGGGCTGCTGGCGGCCGCTGGTGCCAGCCAGGCGGCCGGCTGGTGCGAGTCTGGCAAACCGGTGAAATTCGCCGGATTGAACTGGGAAAGCGGGATGCTGCTCACGGACGTGATGCAGTTCGTGCTGAAAAATGGTTATGGCTGTGAAACCGACAGCCTGCCGGGTAACTCCATCTCCATGGAAAACGCCCTGAGCAGCAACGACATTCAGGTGTTTGCCGAAGAGTGGGTAGGGCGCAGCGAGGTCTGGAACAAGGCTGCGGCCGCCGGCAAGGTCGTTGGCGTCGGCGCGCCGGTCGTTGGCGCGGTCGAAGGCTGGTATGTGCCGCGTTACGTGATCGAAGGCGACCCCAAGCGCAAACTCGAAGCCAAGGCACCGAACCTCAAGACCATCGCCGATCTTGGGCAATACGCCCAGGTATTCAAGGACCCGGAAGAACCGGACAAGGGGCGCTTCTACAATTGCCCGGCCGGCTGGACCTGCGAGCTGGACAACAGCGAGATGCTCAAGCACTACGGCCTGGAAAGCAGCTACACCAACTTCCGCCCGGGCACCGGCCCGGCACTGGATGCCGCCGTGCTGTCGAGCTACAAGCGTGGCGAGCCGATCCTGTTCTACTACTGGTCGCCGACGCCACTGATGGGCCTGGTCGACCTGGTCAAGCTGGACGAGAAGCCAGGCGTGGATAAATCCCTGACCATCAAAGTGGGCCTGTCGAAGGCCTTCCACGAGCAGGCGCCGGAACTGGTGGCGGTGCTGGAAAAGGTCAATCTGCCGATCGACCTGCTGAACCAGAACCTGGCGCGCATGAGCAAAGATCGCATCGAGTCGCCGGAGCTGGCCAAGTTGTTCCTCAAGGAGCACCCCGAGGTCTGGCACAGCTGGGTCAGCGAAGACGCAGCCAAAAAGGTGGACGCGGCACTCTGAGCGTGTGGGCTCGTCCGGCTCCTGCCGGACAAGGCACGCGACAGTCCGTTTCATGCACTTGCTCGAGAGAATTCCATGTTTCCCAAGAACTTCACGTTTTCCATTGCCGACTGGGTCAATGGCTGGGTCGATGCGCTTGTAACAAACTACGGTGACGTGTTCCGGCACATCTCCGACACCCTGCTGTGGGCCATCGTCAACCTCGAAGGCCTGCTGCGCGCAGTACCCTGGTGGCTGATGCTGGCCATCGTCGCCGGTATCGCCTGGCACGCCACCCGCAAAGTCGTGACCACTGCCGTGATCGTCGGCTTGCTCTTCCTGGTCGGCGCGGTCGGCCTCTGGGACAAGCTGATGCAGACCCTGGCGCTGATGCTGGTCGCAACGCTGATATCGGTCCTGGTCGGCATTCCGCTGGGTGTGCTGTCGGCGCGCAACGATCGCCTGCGGGCGGTGTTGATGCCGCTGCTCGACATCATGCAGACCATGCCCAGCTTCGTGTATCTGATACCGGTGCTGATGCTGTTCGGCCTGGGCAAGGTGCCGGCGATCTTCGCCACCGTCATCTATGCCGCGCCGCCGTTGATTCGCCTGACCGACCTGGGCATTCGCCAGGTGGATGGCGAGGTAATGGAGGCGATCAACGCTTTCGGTGCCAATCGCATGCAGCAACTGTTCGGCGTGCAGCTGCCACTGGCGTTACCGAGCATCATGGCCGGTATCAACCAGACCACCATGATGGCCCTGTCGATGGTGGTCATCGCCTCGATGATCGGCGCCCGCGGCCTGGGTGAAGACGTTTTGGTCGGCATCCAGACCCTGAATGTGGGCCGCGGCCTCGAAGCGGGCCTGGCCATCGTGATTCTGGCGGTCGTGATCGACCGCATTACCCAGGCCTATGGCCGACTACGGCATGGGGTGGGCAAATGAGCGCCAGACAGACAATGAACAAGATCGAAGTCAAGAATGTCTTCAAGATATTCGGTGCTCGCGCCGAAGATGCCCTGAAACTGATCCGCCAGCAAAAAGCCAAGGATCAGGTCCTGGCCGAAACCGGCTGCGTGGTCGGGGTCAACGATCTCTCGTTGTCCATCGGCAGCGGCGAGATCTTCGTGATCATGGGGCTGTCGGGCTCGGGCAAGTCCACCCTGGTGCGCCACTTCAATCGCCTGATCGACCCGACCAGCGGCCAGATCCTGGTCGATGGCGAAGACATTCTGCAGTACGACATGGAGGCCCTGCGCGAATTCCGCCGGCACAAGATCAGCATGGTGTTCCAGAGCTTCGGCCTGTTGCCGCACCGCACCGTGCTGGACAACGTCGCCTACGGCCTGAAAGTCCGTGGCGAGAGCAAGGCCATGTGCACAGAGCGTGCCCTGCACTGGATCAACACCGTGGGCCTCAAGGGTTACGAAAAGTCGTACCCGCACCAGTTGTCGGGTGGCATGCGTCAGCGCGTCGGCCTGGCCCGCGCCCTGGCTGCCGACACCGACATCATCCTGATGGACGAAGCCTTCAGTGCGCTCGACCCGCTGATTCGCGCCGAAATGCAGGACCAACTGCTGGAGCTGCAGAAGACCCTGCACAAGACCATCGTCTTCATCACGCACGACCTGGACGAGGCGGTGCGTATCGGCAACCGGATTGCCATTCTCAAGGACGGTCGCCTGGTCCAGGTCGGCACACCGAAAGAAATCCTCTACCAGCCTGCGGACGAATACGTCGATCGTTTCGTGCAGCGTCGCGTAGCTTCGCTTTAAGGAACGCGTGTATGTCGTTTGCCGAAAGAATCATCATCGCCGAGGCGCCAGTGCGTTGGCAGGACGTGGTGGCAGTGGCCCGGCATGGCGCGAAGCTTGAGCTGGCCCCATCGGCCTGGGCGCGGATCGAGAACGCCCAGGCCATTGTCCAGCGCATCGTTTCCAGCGGTGACCGCGCCTATGGCGTCAACACCGGGCTTGGCGCCTTGTGCAATGTCTCGTTGCAGGACGAACAACTCAGCCAGCTGTCGCACAACACCTTGCTCAGCCATGCCTGTGGCGTGGGTACGGCGCTGTCGGACGAACAGACCCGGGCGATCATGTGTGCGGCGATCATCAATTTCTGCCAGGGCCGTTCCGGCCTGCAGCGCAAGGTGGTCGAGGCGCTGCTGACCCTGCTCAACCAGCACATCACCCCGCAGGTGCCGAAGCAGGGGTCGGTGGGGTACCTGACCCACATGGCGCATATCAGCATCAGCTTGCTGGGCGTCGGCCAGGTCAGCTATCGCGGCCAGATCATGCCGGCGCAGCAGGCCTTGGCCGAGGTCGGCCTGGCGCCGGTCAAACTGGGTGCCAAGGATGGCCTGTGCCTGGTCAACGGTACCCCCTGCATGACCGGCCTTAGCTGCCTGTCCCTGGACGATGCCACGCGGTTGAGCCAATGGGCGGACGTTATCAGCGCCATGAGTTTCGAGGCCCTGCGCGGCCAGCTCGATGCCTTCGACCCTGAAATCATCGCGATGAAACCGCACCCCGGCATGCAGCGCGTGGGCAGTAACCTGCGGCGCCTGCTCGACGGCAGCGAAATCATTGCCAGCAGCCAAGGCATTCGCACCCAGGATGCCTTGAGCATTCGCTCGATCCCGCAGGTTCATGGCGCCGCGCGCGATCAGTTGGAACACGCTGCGCGGCAGATCGAAACCGAACTCAACTCCACCACCGACAACCCGATGCTGCTGGGTACACCCGAGTCGTACCGGGTGGTTTCCCAGGCGAATCCGCATGGCCAGTCGGTGGCCATGGCGGCCGACTTGCTGGCCATCGCGGTGGCCGAGATCGGGGCGATTGCCGAGCGTCGTCTCGATCGCCTGATCAACCCGTTGGTAAGCGGCTTGCCGGCCTTCCTGGTCAGCCAGCCGGGGGTGAATTCGGGCATGATGATTGTCCAGTACGTGGCCGCTTCACTGTGTGCGGAAAACCGTCAGCTTGCACAACCGGCAGTCGTCGACAACTACGTCACCTCCGGCCTGCAGGAGGACCATCTGAGCATGGGCACCAATGCCGGGTTGAAGCTGCACCGCGCCCTGGAGAACTGCACGCAGATCCTCGCCATCGAATACCTGTTGGCGGCCCAGGCATTCGAGTTCCTCAAGGAGCAGCGCTTTGGCGCGGGTACCAACGTTGCCTGGCGGTTGTTGCGCGAACGGGTCCCGGCGTATGCCCAGGACCGTTGGTTGGCCCCGGATATCGCCAGCAGCGCATCGATCCTGAAGGACCCGGGCCTGCTTGGCGCTGCATTCCCCGAGCTGCTATGACCGATGCATCCGCGCGCTGTGTAGGCGTTATGGCTGCCGGGTGCCGTACGGGATGCGTCCGTACGGCATGGTTTTCCCCACGATTTTCTAGAGGATCGGTTTGCCGCCAGTAACTCCGTAACGTGAACCACTGATGTAACTGGCTTCGTCGGAGCCCAGCAATACGTAGATCGGGGCGACTTCCACCGGTTGCCCAGGACGGCCCAACGGTGTTTTCGAGCCGAAGTTCCTGACCGCTTCGTCTGGCATGGTGGAGGGAATCAGAGGCGTCCAGATAGGCCCCGGTGCCACGCTGTTCACTCGGATTCCCTTTTTTCCGAGTAGTTGAGCCAAGCCAGCAGTGAAGTTGGCGATAGCACCTTTGGTCGTTGCATAGGCCAGCAAGCTTGGAGAGGGGTCGTCGGAGTTGACCGAGCTCGTATTGATGATCGAACTCCCCTTTGGCATGGAAGCGATTGCCGCCTGGCAGATTCGGAAGATGGCGGTGATGTTGGTATCGAAGGTTTTTACCCATTCATCATCGTCGATTTCTTCCAGGGTTTCGTGGGACATCTGGAACGCCGCGTTATTGACCAGAATGTCGATACGCCCGAACTGTTCGACTGTCTTTTCGACGATGTCGTAGCAGTGCTGTTTCTGCGCCAAGTCCCCCGGCAACAGCAGGCATTGTCGGCCCGCTGCCTTAACCCAGCGCGCGGTTTCTTGCGCGTCTTCATGCTCATTGAGGTAGGCGATGGCCACGTCGGCTCCTTCGCGGGCGTAGGCAATGGCTACCGCTCGGCCGATACCGCTGTCCGCTCCAGTGATAAGTGCAATTTTGCCTTCCAGTCGGTTCTGACCGGTATACGACTGCTCTCCGCAGTCTGGATACGGCTCCATCTTCCGCTGAGAACCGGGGACGCCTTGAGGCTGGGAGGGGAAGGGCGGAGTAGGGAAGTCTCGCACGGTAGTCGCTCCTGCAGTTGAGAACGTTAATACCGGTTTGAAACGATTGGCCCTGGTTTTGTTGGTTGCAATCTGCATTCGGTACGATGAGCGGTGCGGGGTACATTGCCCAATGAGTTACGTGCAATGCAGCGGAACGACCTGTTTCGCCAGAAAGTCCAAAATGTAGTCGAAAACTCTTTCAAGGCTTGTGCGCAGATGACCTTCATCGTCTGGTTCGCCATGCTGGGCACCGTCTTGCTGCTACTGGCGCTCTCATCCTCCTACCTGCGATGGATCCCTGTGACTTCATCCGTGGTGTGCCTTGCCCTGGGTATCGGCCTGGGCACATCGGGGTTGGGTTTTCTTCATCTGGACCTGAGCAAGGCGAGCGGCTGGATGGAGCACCTCACCGAAGTCGCTGTGCTGTTTTCGCTGTTCTTCAGTGGCTTGAAGTTGCGCCTGCCCTTGCATGACCGCAGATGGTGGGGCGCCTTCTACCTGGCGGGGCCGGTGATGTTGGTCTGCATCGGTGGGGTAACGCTGGTGCTGCATCATGGCCTGAACCTGGGGTGGGGCATATCGGTTTTGATCGGGGCGATACTCGCACCCACAGACCCCGTGCTTGCCACCTTGGTACAGGTGGTTGATGCCCGGGATGATGATCCGGTGCGTTTCAGCTTGTCTGGCGAGGCAGGGCTCAACGATGGCGTGGCGTTCCCCTTCGTCATCCTCGGGTTGTTCCTTCAGCAGGATACCGGCCAGGCATGGTTCAGTGACTGGTTGTTCAAGGACATGCTGTGGGCAGTGACTGCAGGCCTGTTGCTTGGTTACTGGATGGGGCGCGGCCTGGGCAAGCTCACGCTCTTTTTGCGCCTGCGCAACGACGACAGTACCGTGTCGCCCAATGACTACCTGGCCCTTGCCCTGATTGCGCTGGCTTACGTGAGCGCCGAGTCGGTTCAGGCCTATGGGTTTTTAGCGGTGTTCGCTGCTGGCCTCGGTTTACGCCAGGCAGAGGTTCAGACCTCCAATGGCCCCGAAGAGCCGGCTGCTGAACACTTGGTACAGCCCGTGGTAGGCCACCAGCATGTGGCGCCGGAGATGGCCGTCAAAGGTGATGTGCAAGGCCTCGACGACTCGCAGGTGGCAGCAGGCATCATGTTGGGGGATATGCTGGCTTTCGGCAGCTTGATCGAACGGGCAATGGAGGTGTTTCTGGTGACCATGCTCGGGGTAGTACTCATCGAGCATTGGGACTGGCGGGCCTTGATCGTAGCCGCAGCGCTTTTCCTGCTGATTCGTCCCTTGAGCATCCTCCTGTTCCCGGCTCGAGGAATGCTGGATATCCGGCAGCGTGGGCTATTGGGATGGTTTGGCATTCGAGGAATCGGCAGCTTCTACTATCTGTTCTACGCCCTCAATCACGGGCTGATTGCCACGTCAGCCGCGCAGAGTATCAACCTGGTTCTATCGGTGGTGGCGCTAAGCATTCTGCTGCACGGATTGAGCGTTCAACCGCTGCTTGCCAGATACGAAGCGTGGAAAGGGCGGCTCACTGCTTCGGTGTAGCTTGAAACCGACGCGGCACGTGTGGTGGCCGCTGCGTTCAATCTGAAAAAAAGCCAGGGCGCCGTGCACCCTGGCCGAACTCATTTCAAGTTAGCGATTTTCGCTACCACGACCGCCGCCGTGGCTGTTCTGTCCGCCTTTGCGTCCAGCCTCGGAGGCGCGCTCACGGTCGTTGGCAAAATTGCCCCCAGAGCTCTGGCCGCCTTTGCGACCTGCCTCCGATGCCTTCTCACGGTCATTGGCAAAGTTGCCTGGGTTGTTCTGTGCGGTACCACCTTGGTGGCCACGATTGGATTGGTTGTCAGCCATGATCTTTCACCTCATGTCGTCACACAGGAAAGTCTGTGTTCAACTCGGACGTCAGGCAGGGGGGCGTTTGCTCCACTGCTTTCTGCTCGGCCCGACGGGTTGCGCGAAAGAACCCGTGCGGGCGACTGTGGCGCCACAGAGCTTTGTTCGCCAACCTTTTGGAAGGATCTGGCTTGCGTCGAGTTGGACGGCACGGCCGTTCAGCTCCTGCGTCGTGAAAGGGTGATTGCAAGACCTACGATCATTCCAAGCGCCGCTGCGCCGATCAGTACAGGCGTCTTGTCTTTTGATTTCCTCCAGCCCCCGTCGATACTCCTTCTGCCACTCGGCGGCTCAAAGAGGTTGCCTGATGATGTTTCGGCTTTGGGACTGTGGTTTATTCCCCGACGCGTCAGCCACCCCGATAACAGAGGCAGACCTGGTACCAGGTAACTGGCCAGATGCGCCAGGCGGGCCGTGGCACCGACCGTGGTGTGGGCGCGTGGTGATATTGCGCAGGCCACCATGGCCTTCGCCACAAGTTCGGGATCATATACAGGGCCCGGAGGCGTCAGCGCATGGCCTGTGTAGTTGCCGCCGTCTCGGAAGCCCGGTGTGTCCATGACGGCCGGATAGATATCGCACACGTGGATATCGCGAAACTCCGTCAATTCCCCCCGCAGCGCCTCGGTCAGGCCACGCAAGCCGAACTTGCTAGCTGAGTACGCGGCTGCATAGGGTTGGGCTACCCAGCTGCCCAGTGACAGCGTGTTGATCAGGATGCCGCTGCCCTGGGCTTTGAAGAGGGGGAGGGCTACGAACGCACCGCGCAGGTAACCCATCAGGTCGGTCTGAATGACCTGCTCGTGGGACTCCAGCGGTGTTTCTTCGAAATTGCCGACCGCCCCAACGCCGGCGTTGTTGATCCAGATATCGATTCGCCCGTGGCCGAACTCTGCTGCCTGTGCGGCCAGCGCTTGCACCTGGTCGTTGCGGGTGACATCGGTCGTGATCGCTATGGCATCCGTCCCGCAGTCGGTGCATTCGTCCAGGACGTCGAACAACGCTTGTTCATCGCGCGCGGCAAGCACCAAACGAGCACCCTTGCAGGCAAATGCGTGCGCGGCGGCCCGGCCGATACCGCTGGAAGCGCCAGTGATGACCACGACTTTGCCGCGCAGCGGCCCTCTGCTCGGATAGCCCTCTCGGGGCGATTCCCGCTCTTTGCCAGACGTAGGCTGGTCGTCAACTGACGCGATCGTTTCGCTGGCTTCGATCCGAGAGAGTTCAAGAGCGGTGCCGTCGACCAGGGTCAACGTCAGCCCTTCAACCGTGCCAGCCTCCCGGTTCGGAAACACGGGTTCCCCTTCGGCATCCACGCTGTCGTAGATGAAACGCTTGCCCTCGATCCAACCCACGGCGGTCAGAAGTTCAGGGCCGAGGTAGTACTTCCCGTCCTGGAAGAAACCTGGGAACTGATGTGCCCGCTCCACGTTTTCCACGCGATAGCGTTCACCTGATTTCATACCTGTCGCTTGATCGATCATTTTGCGAACCCCTGTAGATCTAATGTCAGCCTTCTGCTAGGCATCTTTGCGTGATGGATATGCAGGGGAAGCCAAGGTGGGCCGCAAAGTTCAGACCAACAAGTCCGGTGGTAGGCTGCGTAATGGAATGCAGGCAGAAAAATACCGGTCACGCCGGTATCAGGCCGAGGCGCAGTGCCGGTCAGCCCTGGCCAGCATTGAGCCAGGGCCGCCAATTACCTTCAGGCGATAAGGTCCACTGCCAGCTGGAAGGCTACCCATAGCGCCAGGCCAGTGGCGAAGGCCAGCGCGATGTTTTCGAACCAGTTGTTGCGGTACGCCTTGCCCAGCAGCGATTTCTGGTTGGACATGATCAGCAGGCCCAGCGAGATCACCGGCAGGCCGATGATGTTCAGCGCGCTGACACCGATGGTAAGGCTCACGAAGTCGGGCATACCCGGGATCGACCAGGCCAGTGGCGTCACCAGGATGAACAACATGAACCATTTGTGCATCGGGTCGTTGTGGAATTCCTTTCCATAGCGTTCGCGCCGCTCGGGCTTCACATGCTGGAAAGCGTCGGTGATCAGCATGGGGAACGCAGTGGTCTTGCCAGAAATGCTGGCGAACAAGGTGGCGAATACGCCGACGAAGAAGATGTACCAGCCGATCGGGCCGAAGAACAGTTCCAACGCCTTGCCCAGGTCGCCAAGCGTTTTCACCTCGATGCCGTTGGGCCGCAGGATTTCCGCGCCGACGATCCAGATCGCCAGGTTGATGACGATACCGACGAATACCGCAAACAGCAGGTCGTTGCGCTGGATGCGTTTGTGTTGCGGGCCGACCCAGCCTTTTTCACGCATCACATAGGGGTGCACGAAGTTGGCTACCGAGCCTGCCACGGCACCGATCACCGATACCGCTACCAGCAGTGCGCCGTGAACGCCTTCATCGGCTGGAATGCTGAAACCGATGGTGCCTTTGACGATACCCGCCACGTCAGGGCCGGACATCACAGCCAGCGCCAGGAAGGCCAAGGTCATCACCGCCAACAGTACTTTCATGACGCCTTCGATCATTGCGTAGATGTTGCGCCCCACCAGCATCCACACGGCCAGCACCACGGCCATGGAGCACAGCAGTGGGTAGTCGACCCGCAGCAACATCGCCAGCGCTTCTCCCGCACCCTTGATCATGTAGGCGTTCATCAGGTGCCCCATCAACAGGGCATAGGCCAACATGAACCAGGCGAACACCGGGTGCAGCTGCGCATAGCCCTGCAGAATGGTCATCCCTTGGTTATTGCACAGCTGGAAGCGGGCGATGATGTTTACGATCAGGTACCGGAGCAACAGCGAAACGGCCAGCACCCACATCATGGCGTAACCGTAGTTCGCCCCGGCGACAGATGAGGTTATCAGATCTCCTGCCCCCAGCCACGACAGAACCGCGATGACGCCGGGGCCAAGCAATTTGATCAGCTTTGACAGGCGATTTTGAGGGGTTACGGCAGTTTTCCCCTCGACAGAAGGTATGCTCGACATGGTGACTCCATTGTTTTTTTTGTGAGAGCGGAGCGTAGTCGATCACAGTAGATAGGACGTCGTACAACTGAAATTTCAGCAAAGATATTTCTTGATGTTTCGAGTTAAGGGCCAATGTCCATAGAACGGTCGAGACGAAACTGACAGGCTTCCTCAAACAGTGAGGGAAGGCCGCATTTGTCGCGGCCTTTACTCGTTAGACTTGCGCTTGGCCACCGTCGACGAACAGTTCGGCCCCGTTGACGAAGCTGGCGTCGCTGGACGCCAGGAACAGAGCGGCTTTGGCAATCTCTTCAGGCTCGCCGACGCGCCCCAAGGGAATCTGCGATGCCAGGTAGTCCAGCAGGCCTTGCTGCTGAGCTGCGTCCGGTCCGGCGAGGTCTACCAGACCCGGGGTGCGAGTCGCGCCGGGGCTGATGGTGTTGACCCGGATGTTGCGATCTTTAAGGTCAAGGATCCAGTTACGGGCGAAGGCACGCACCGCAGCCTTGGAGGCCGCGTACACGCTGAATGCGGGTGTGCCCGAGCTGGCAGCAGTGGAGCCGGTCAAAATTACCGAAGCGCCTTGGGCCAGAAGCGGCAGCGCTTTTTGAACCGTGAACAGCGTGCCTTTTACGTTACGATCAAAAGTGTCGTAGTAATGTTCTTCAGAAATGTCTCCCAGAGGCAACATCGAGCCACCCCCTGCGTTTGCGAACAACACATCGATTCGCCCGTGCTCTGCGGCCACCTGTTGGTACAGGGCATCAAGTTCGTCCGGCTTGGAAGAATCCACTCGAACCCCGACTGCGCTACCAATCTGTGCGACGGCGTTGTCCAGCTCCGCCTGGCGGCGCCCGGTGATGAATACTCGTGCGCCTTGTTTAGCGAAAAGCTTGGCGGTCGCCAGCCCGATGCCTGAGGTTCCGCCAGTCACGATTGCGATTTTGTTTTCAAGCTTGCCAGTCATGATCATCTCCGGTGTTTGTGATGTTGCGTTGGGAGAAGCGTATCGACGACCGGAAAAAACCAAAATAGAATTGTTGGAAACTCATCGTTGCAGAAATGAAATGAGCAAACTTCCGGATTTTGAAGGGCTGGCGATGTTTGCCAAGGTAGCTGAGGAGGGCTCGTTCGCAGCCGCCGCCAGAGTCATGGGCGTTTCAGTGCCCACTGTGTCCAGGGCGGTAGCACGGCTGGAGGAGCGACTGGGGGGGCGCCTGTTCAACCGCACGTCTCGACAACTTTCATTGACCGAATTTGGCCAGAGCATGGCTGGCAAGGCTGGGGAAATCTACCGACAGGCCGAAGAGGTGGAAGGCGAGGCGATGGAGCTCTCCGTTCGACCTCGCGGCCTGGTTCGCCTCGCGATCCCCATGTCGTTCGGCTTGAGATGGGTCGCGCCCTTGATGCCCCAACTCATTCGGCAGTATCCAGAGCTCTCGGTAGACCTCCATTTGTCCGACGCTTCGGTTGACCTGATCGCGGATGGTTTCGACGCGGCCTTGAGGATCGCTGCATTGCCCGACTCCTCGTTGGTGGCTAGAAAACTGTGTGCCGTGACTCAGTTTCTTGTCGCCTCACCGGCCTACCTCAACCAGCACGGAAGGCCAAAGCACCCCCGAGAGCTTGCAAGTATGCCTTGCCTTAGCTACGCCTACCGCGCTCGGACGCAGGTCTGGAGATTCACGCATACATCTGGAGTAGAAGAGGATGTCGTGCCTACCGGGCCTTTGCGTGTCACTAATTCGGAGGCGATGATCCCAATGCTGCTAGAAGGGATGGCCATCTCTGAACTGCCTGAGTTCATCGCGAGTGAGTATCTGGCGGATGGGCGCCTGGAAAGAATCTTGCCTGAGTGGAGTATGACTCGGGGCGGCTTGTATTTCGTGACACCGTCTGCGCGAACTCGGCCAGTTAAGATCAGAGCTGTTTCCGATTTCTTCTTTGAACACCTGTCCGCGCCGACGTGGCGCTGGACGCCGGGGTATGAGTCATCAGGTGATATTCAGCGAGCAGAGCTGGAGTAAGGTTGGTTCATCTACGGAGAATGACATGGGTAGTCAACTTCCAAAGGCCCTGGCCCATGAGAAACGCCGGAATCAGAAAAATTTCCCCCAAAATACCCTTTGATACTCCAGCAGCCTATGGCTGGTGCTTGCCAGCGCAGTAGCGCTTCTTGCGGGATCAGTATCCGCGCTGCTTCTGTTCTCCCTCGATCACGCGGCCCAATGGCGTGCAACCCACCGCTGGGCCACCTGGCTGTTGCCTCTGACCGGCTTTGCAGTGGGGCTGGTTTATCACTTGATCGGCAAGCCGGTGAACGCAGGCGTAACCTGCTAATCGACGAGATTCACGCCTCGAAGAAAACCGTTCCGCTGCGCATGATGCCTCTGGTGTTTGCGGGCACGGTTATATCCCACTTCTGGAACTATCGTGCTGTTTCAAACAATCGATTTTGTCATTTTACGATCCCTCTCCAAGCACCATTGAGCTGCATAAATCAAAGGTTCCAGGGCGCGTCGGGATTTCTCGCAAAAAGCGATGATGGCACGTTGACTCTCCCCTTAGGGGGAGACTTTAGACTCCCGGCCCTCGATATATCTGGCCTGAAAACAGTTTTTTTGGCCCGGTGCCTTTATTCATTCAATGCGGCTTTTGTAGGGAAACAATCAATGAACAATCCCTTGGAATTGGACAGCGTTATCAGCAGTACACAGGAAATTCTTGCGCAGTTGCTGGTGTTGGACAGGGTCGACGTGGCAGAGCACAGCAGTATCGTTGACGACCTCGGCGCCGACTCGCTGGACATCGTCGACCTGAGCTTCCAGTTGGGCCGTCAGTACGGTTGCACCTTGCCGAAAACCAGCGTGCTGGATCACGCGGTAGCGGTGTTCGGCGACGCCACCCGGTTTGTCGAAAAAGGCCGAATCACGCAGGACGGCGTGGCCTTGCTGGAGCAGAGCCTCGGCGCTTATGCGCCGGGCCAGTTGCACGTGGGCATGCAGCCGGGCGATGTCTTCTCGGCCACCACCGTGCGTAACTGGGCGCAGCAATGCCATAACGTTTTCAACTACCTCCCCGAGGCCTGCCCTGAGTGTGGCGCGGTTCATGCCCAACTCAATGAACGCAAACAAGTGGTGTGTGGCGGTTGCAGTGCTCGCCTGACCCCTCTGGACGGTGACTCGGTCTCGCGTCTGTTGGTTGAGCAGTACGCGGCCACCCAGTTGAAAGCTTCGGCGTAGGGGTTGCCTTGATGCAGGCCCGAGAGGTTCTGGTCACCGGCTATGGCCTGGTGGCTCCCACGGCACTGGATGCGGGCTCGCTGTTCACGACGATCAGCGAAAACCGTTCCTGCATTCGCCGGCACCCGGCGTTTGTCGAACTGGGTTTTGCTAACCCGGCGGCCGGATTTATCGATGAGCAACAATGGCAGGCCATCGCGGCGGCCTTTCCGGGCGATCTGCAGACCACCTCCCGCCAGGAATGGCTGGCGCATTACGTGGCCCGTCAGGCGTTGGCCCATGCCGGGTTGGCCGACGGCGCATTTGCCCGAGTCGCCAGCGGTATTTTCGTCGGGGCCAATAAATACTGCATGAGCGGTGATTTGCGGGACGCTAGCCGTTACATGGACGATCAGGGGCGGGTCGATCTCGACCAGTACCTGGATAACCACACCCTCAGCGGTGGGGCGTTTGCCCGGCGGGTTGATCAGCAAACCCGCCATCTCGCCGAATGGCTGGGTGTACGTGACCATATCTCCACACATTCCGACGCCTGTGCCGCCGGCACCATTGCCATCGGCAGCGCCTATCGAGCGATCGCCCGTGGCGAGATCGACCTGGCGTTGTGTGGCGCGGTGGAGTTGATGGCCCATGAATTGTCCTACTACAGCTTTGATGGGCTGGGCGCACTCTGCCAGCGAGTGGACTTTTCCCCACAAGAACAGAGCCGGCCGTTCATGCCGGACCGCTGCGGTTTTGTGCTGAGTGAAGGGGCGGCGCTGTTGGTGCTTGAATCCCGCGAGCATGCCGAGCGTCGTCAGGCCTGTTCGCTGGGCCGGGTTCTGGGTTACGCGAATCTGTGCGAGGCAGAGAAAATCACCTCCAGCAGCCGCGATGGCAGCAAGTATGCCGCCTGCATGACCGCGGCCCTGGCCGATGCCGAACTGCCCAGTGCGGCTGTGGACCATGTGAATGTTCACGGTACGTCGACACAGGCCAATGACCGTTGCGAGGCCCTGGGCCTGGCGCAGGTCTTCGGCGAAACCCTGGAGCAGATGACGTTCACCGCCAACAAATCTGCCGTAGGGCATTCGTTGGCCGGCAGTGGTGCCATTGAGGCGGTGTTGTCGTTGATGAGCATCCAGTTGGGCGTGGCCTTGCCGACCCTCAATTTTCAGCCGGAAAAATCCGAATTTCCGGAGTTGAAATTCCTTTGCGAACCGTTGCAGCAACCGATCAATGTCGTGCTCTCAAACTCCTTCGGGTTTGGTGGCGTGAACAGTTCGTTGGTGCTGGGCAGGGCATGACATGACCAGATCCAATTCAACCGCTGTTTATATCACCGCTGCGTCGGTACTCAACGCCGCCGGTACAGAATGTGCGTCTCGTGACAGTCAACCTCAGGCCGCGCAACCGTTGGATTTCGACCCGGCACGCCTGGCCCGTTGTGTCACAGCGCCCGCCTTGCCGGCTGGTGTGTACGACCGCAAACTGTCTCGCAGCCTCGAGCCTCAGGGCGCGCGGCTGCTGTATTGCGCCGGCCGTCTCGCCGAGGCCTTGCGTGGGCTGGAACTGCCCGATGAGCGGATCGCATTGACCGCTGCCATTCCGGAAGTGGATGGCCCCAGCTCGTGCTGGGATGCCGTGCAGGCCATTGGCGCACAACCGGCGGATCTGTTGGCGCAATTTTTTGCCCACACACCGCCGCTGCATGCGCTGATGATGCTCAACAGCAGCGTCATGGCCCACGCGGCTGAGGCCTTGCATTGCAAGGGCCCCATGGGCGGTTTTTGCTCCCAGGGCAATGCCGGGCTGGATGCCTTGATGGAGGCCGCCGCCCATCTGAGCGAAGGCCGTGCCGATGCTGCCGTCGTGGTCAGTAGCAGTCCGAACATCACCCCGGCGTTGTACCTGCGTGACGCTACTCACCCGCCTGTGAACCCCGGCCCGTGGGTTTTCGGCGAAGGTGCTGCGGCACTGTTGCTGACGACCAACCCGGGCAGCGGTGCTCGATCTGCGTTGCGCATTGCCGGGTTTGCCCGTGGTTACAGCGCGCAACCCGAGCGTGGGCTGGCGGTTGGTCGCGACGTCATCGAGCGCGCTTTGAGCAACGAAAAACTGTGCCTCAGCGATGTCGGGCAAGTCGTTGCCGATGCACAGGATCCGCAGATTGCCGCGTTGTTTACCCTATCGGGGCACACCCTCGAACACTCCAAGGCGCTGGTAGGTGATCTGGGCGCCAGCGCCTTGCTCAGCGAAATCGCTGTGACCTGGGCACTGGATGGCAGCCGTTACACGCTGTTGCTCGAACATAGCCGAGGCGGGCATTGGGGCGCGGTGCTGCTGGCCAGAACGTCGTCGGACACAGAGACAATGGAGAGTTACCCATGAGCCCCACACGGATCGTGATCACGGGCATGGGCGCCGTCACCGGCTTCGGTTTCGAGTGGCAGTCCATGTGGCAAAGAATGTTGGCCGGCGAGCATTGCATTCGGCCATGGCAACCGGAAGGCGTCGAGGCGGGTGCGTTCCCCGTGCGTTACGCAGCGCCCGTGGATATGCGCTTGATGCCGGCACACTTGAAAGACCATCCGGCCTGGGGATTGTCGCTGGAAAAACGCACCCGCTTTGGTTGGGTCGCGGCAACCCAAGCCATTGCCGACAGCGGCCTGAGCCCCGAACGGTTGCGTGGCGCGGCGGTATTGTCAGCGTCCGGCGCACCTGCTCATCGTTTGCAGGACATGCTGCTCAGCCTGGCGGATGACCCGGCGCAGGCACCGTCCTGGGCTCAATTGATGGCGCGACAGGCGCAGGTCGATCCTGACAGTTCACTGTGTCAGAGCAACGACCGCCTTGCGCGGGTGATTGCCGATGGTATCGGCAGTGAAGGCCCGGTGATCAATATCAGCAGCGCCTGCGCGGGAGCGTCCCAGGCCATCGGCAATGCATTCCAGATGATCCGTCGCGGCGAGGTCGAGCTGGCCATTGCCGGGGGCGCCGATTCGGTGCTGAGCCTGGACACCATGACCGCGCTGTATCTGCTCGGCGCCGCCAGCAGCGAGCAGCGTTGGGGCACCGAACTGTGTCGGCCGTTCGACCGCCATCGCAGTGGCTTGATTGCGGGTGAAGGCGGTGGTTTTGTCGTGCTCGAAACCCTCGAACGGGCGCTCGCCCGAGGGGCAACGCCGTACGCCGAAGTGCTGGGTTTCGGCAGCAGCCTGGATGCCTACAAAATCACCGCGCCCGACCCGCAGGGCCGGGGAGCGGTGCTGGCGATGCAGACGGCCCTGACGGATGCAGGGCTGGAGCCGCAACAGGTCGATCTGATCAATGCCCACGGTACGTCGACACCGCTCAACGATGCCGCCGAAACCCTGGCGATCAAGACCCTGTTCGCCGAGCGCGAACATTATCGGCGGTTGCTGGTGACGGCCAACAAATCCCAGTTCGGCCACCTGATTGCGGCCGCCGGAGCACCGGAGTTCATGCTCACGGCCCTGGCCTGCCGGGATGATCGGGTCACGCCGACCCTGAACCTGCATGATGCCGACGAACAATGCGACCTCGACTACTGCGCCCATCAAGCGGTCAAGCGCAAGGTCGACGTTGCCCTGAGCAACTCCTTCGGTTTCGGCGGGCTCAACACTTCACTGGCGCTGGGCAAGTACCGGGAGGCGCCGCGATGAAACAGGCTGTCGCGATTGCCGGTGCGGGTTGCGTGTTGCCCAGTGGCTGGGGTGTCGAGTCTTTCTGGGCGGCTGCGAACGAAGGGCGCAGCGCAATTACGGCGCTGAACGCCCGACGGTTCAGCAGCGAACGCGTGGTGGCGTTCGGGCAAATTCAGGATCAGGACCACCAACGCAGCCGACAAGACCTTGCGCAAAACCTTCAGCGTTACTGCACGCCGGCAGTGATCTGGGGTGTCAGCGCGGTACGTCAGGCTTTGGAAGAAGCAGGCCTGGCCCATGAGCAGCCGGATGTCCGTTTCGGTTTGTATTGCTGTCAAGGCGGCTACACCCATCCGTCTCTGGAATCCTATGCCGAATTGTTGCTCGGCTGTCGGCAGGACGGCGTCGCCGACATGGCGGCGTTCGCCAGACGGATCCTGCAAGACCGTGCCCAGGACCCTTTTCTGGTGCTCAAAGGCTTGAGCAACTGCTTGCTGGGTGTCACCAGCCTGGCGCTGAAACTGGTGGGTGAGTGCAACGCCTATATGCAAGGTGTCGCCGGCAACCTGGCAGCCTTGCGTGAGGCTACGGCCGCTTTGCAGGATGGCCGGATTGACGCGGCAATCATTGTCGGTGCGGGCAGCGAGCTGGATGCCCTGGCGCTGTCCGGGTTGGTCCAGGCGGGAGTCATCAGCGCCAACGGCTCGAACACTCTGCTGCCGTTTGACCTTCGGGGCACCGGCGGCATTGCCGGGGAGGGCGCGGCAGCATTGGTGCTGCGCCGGCGCGAAGACCTGCCGGCCGGTCCTCAGGCGTGCCTCGCCGACATGACTGCCCATGCCACCCTCGGTCGCTTGAGCCTGCCCGACAGCCCAACCGATCTGTTGGTGTGCAGCGGCACCGGCGATGCGCACAAAGACAGCGTGTTGTGCCAGACGCTGGCCCTTGCGCGCGCCTCGCACATCACCAGCGGGTTGGCGATCAATGGCATTCTCAGCGCGGCGCCGAGCCTGGTGGATCTGATGCTTGCGCGCTGCGCATTGCAGGCCCAAAGCGTGCCGCCGATTGCCGGTTTGCAGCAGCCAGTGGCGAACCTGCCGTTTATTCAGGGCGCGCCACACGCCGCGAGCCTTGCACACTGCCTGGTGCTGAACCGCGACGACAACGGATTCAGCGCCGCCTATCAAGTGCTCTACAGCGCAAAGGTCACTCAAGACTGACGCTGACTACCGCCTATTTTTTACTTTCAGGGATATGACAGTCATGGATTATCGCGATTTCGTTCGGCCCAAATTCGTCGGCCTGCTCCAGGCACTGGGCCTGGAGTGTGAGTTTCAGCGCGCCCTCGGTAGCCAGTTGTTCTACCGCAACCCCAAGGGCGATATGGTCACGGTCACCGACTTTCTCGGCGGTTACGGTGCGGCACTGTTCGGCCACAACGACCCACAGTTTGTCGATCAGCTATGTGGGCTGCTGCGCAGCGACGTGCCGTTCAACGCACAAATGTCGATCCGCGGTGCGGCCGGGCAATTGGGGCGAGAGCTCAGCGACGCCTTCAATCGCGAACTGAAGAACACCGAACGTTATATTTCGACTTTCTCCAACAGTGGCGCGGAAGCGGTGGAAATCGCCGTCAAGCACGCGGAGTTCCGTCGCCAGAAGAACCTGCAAAAGCAGTTTGACGACATCGATTTCACCCTGGCCAACCTGACCGCCAGCGAACGCGCCTACCGCGAGCTGGATGTGTCCGACCTCGACCTGCCTGCAGGTGTCCTGCCGGCCACCCTGAACAGCGTGACCTTGCGCCAGGTGGTTGAAGCCGTTCGCCAACACAACCTGGCGCAGTTGCACATCGAACCGGTATTCGTCGCCCTGCGCGGCAGCTTCCACGGCAAATTGGTCAATACCGTGCAACTCACCTATGGCCGTCAGTACCGCGCGCCGTTTGCCCGTTTTGGTCTGAACGTCGAGTTCATCGACCCACAGCAGCCCCATCAGTTGCAGGAATTGCCGGCCCGGCACACGCACCATTGGTTGAGCCTGCAATGGGACGGCGAACACCTGAACGTGCTTAAACTGCCGTTCAGTGCGATTACCGCCGTGTTGATGGAGCCGATTCAAGGCGAAGGCGGTATCAACGAGTTCGCGGCCGAGTTCTACCTGGGGCTGCGCAAGCTGTGTAACGAGCAACAATGCCCGCTGGTGGTCGATGAAGTGCAGTCGGGTTTTGGTCGCGCCGGGACGTTTCTTGCCAGCAGCCAGTTCAACCTGCAAGGCGACTATTATTGCCTGTCCAAGGCCCTCGGCGGCGGCTTGATGAAAATCGCCGCGACGGTGATCCGCAGCAGCCACTACGAGGGCGAGTTCAGCTACATCCACAGTTCGACCTTCGCCGAGGACGATCCGTCCTGCCATATCGCGCTGTCGGCATTGCGCCGGTTGTTCGCCAATGACGACGCGATGCTCAAAGACATACGCACCAAGGGCGCCTACCTCAAAGCCTCGCTCAATGAACTGAAGATGGCCTATCCGGATGTGATCGCCGATGTGCGTGGGCGCGGCTTGCTGGTGGGTTTGGAATTGCACGACCTGAGTGTCAGCAGCTCGCTGGTACAGGCGTCGGCCCAGTACAACGATGCCTTGGGTTACTTGATCGCCGGTTACCTGTTGCAATTCGAAGCGTTGCGGGTAGCACCTTCGGGCAGCAACTCCAACGTGATTCGCCTGGAGCCGCCAGCCTGTATCACCCTGAACGAAATCGACGGGCTGATCGGTGCCTTGCAACGGGTCTGCGACATGCTGCGCCGTGGCGATGCGTTGCCGTTGGCGGCGGGTATCTGCGCGGACTCGATTCCCGCCGTGCCAGCCCGTCAGGACGATTTTCGGGTGGCCGAGCCCGTTGAAAACATCGATGCCAAGGTCGAAGTCGTCGCTCGGGTAGCGTTCATCAACCACCTGATCGATGCCGATATCCTCGGTGACGTCGATCCCTCGCTGGCAGCCCTGAGCCCGGAACAGAAACGCACGTTCATCAACCGCACCAAGCCTGAACGCCGCGCTGCGCCAGTCGGCCCTGTGATCATTCGGTCGCGCCTCGGCATGGCGGTGGATTTCACCTTGTACCCGCTGTGCATGGATTCGGATGCCATGGCCGAGTACATCCTCAGCGGTGACCTGGACAGCATTCGCGACGAAGTCGGCAGGCGTGTCACCGATGCCCGCGCCGACGGCTGCAGCATCGCCGGCCTCGGGATGTACACCTCGATCGTCACCAACAATTGTCAGGCGCTGAAGATTGCCGACATGGCGCTGACGTCCGGCAATGCCCTGACCATCGGCATGGGGCTCGAAGCCATCGAGCAAGGCTGTGTACAGCAAGGCCTGGCACTGCGCGAGCAAACCGCTGCCGTTGTCGGTGCCGCCGGTAACGTTGCCTCGACCTATGCCTCGGTGCTGTCCGCCACCGTCGATCACCTGATTCTGATTGGCAGCGGTCGTGACGGCTCGGTTCGGCGTCTGGAGAAAACTGCCCAACTGATTTACGCCGACGCGGCCCGTTCGATCCTCAAGGGCACAGCCGAACACGACCGTTTGGCGCAGCGACTGCTGAGCCTTGAGGGTTTTTGTGACTTGTTGCGCTCACATGGACAAAAAGCCGACCTCGGTTTGCACATCGCCCGTCTGGTGGATGAGCGCCTTGGCGCGAACGCTTTCATTACGGTCACCAACGATCTCGACGCCCTCAAGGGCGCACGGGTTGTCCTGTGCGCGGCCAATGCGCCTCAGCCATTCCTCGGCGCCGAACATTTCGCCGAGCGCAGCGTGATTTGCGATATCGCCGTGCCGCTGAACGTTCATCAAGACATGCCGAGCCAACGCGAGGACGTGCTCTACATGCACGGCGGCATCGTCCAGACGCCGTTCGACGACGGCCTGGCGCCCAACGTGCGGGCCTACCTGAAAAAAGGTCAGCTGTATGCGTGCATGGCCGAGTCGGTGTTGATGGGCTTGTCTGGCATGAGCCAGCACGGCTCCTACGGCGATATCAGCCGTGAGCAAGTTCAGCAGGTCCGCGCACTTGCCGCGACCCACGGCTTCACCCTCGCGCAATTCAAAACCCGAAACTCGCTTTAAGGAGCGGTCATGACTCAGAAAATAGCTGTCGTGACCGGCGGCAGTCGCGGCATTGGCAAGTCCGTCGTGCTGGCCCTGGCCGGCGCGGGTTATCAGGTTGCCTTCAGTTATGTCCGTGACGAGGCGTCAGCCGCTGCCTTGCAGGCGCAGGTCGAAGGGCTCGGCCGGGAGTGCCTGGCTGTGCAGTGTGATGTCAAGGATGCGCAGAGCATTCAGGCGTTTTTTGAACGGGTCGAGCAGCGCTTCGAGCGTATCGACTTGTTGGTCAACAACGCCGGTATTACCCGTGACGGTTTGCTCGCCGCGCAATCGTTGAGCGATATCACCGAGGTCATCCAGACCAACCTGGTCGGCACATTGTTGTGCTGTCAGCAGGTGCTGCCCTGCATGATGCGCCAACGCAGCGGGTGCATCGTCAACCTCAGCTCGGTGGCCGCGCAGAAGCCCGGCAAGGGCCAGAGCAACTACGCCGCGGCCAAAGGCGGTGTAGAAGCATTGACGCGCGCACTGGCGGTGGAGTTGGCGCCGCGCAACATCCGGGTCAACGCGGTGGCGCCTGGTATCGTCAGCACCGACATGAGTGAAGCCCTGGTCGGCGCCCATGAGCAGGAAATCCAGTCGCGGCTGTTGATCAAACGGTTCGCCCGGCCTGAAGAAATTGCCGACGCGGTGCTGTATCTGGCTGAGCGCGGCCTGTACGTCACGGGCGAAGTGTTGTCCGTCAACGGCGGATTGAAAATGCTATGAGCCAGGCACGCACGATTGTGATCACCGGCGCGGCCAATGGTATTGGCCGCGCCGTCGCGGAAAGTTTTGCAGCCCAGGCCGAGCACCTTTTGATCTTGCTTGATCGGGATCTGGAAACCTTGCAGAGGTGGGTCACCGAGGGCGAATTTGCCGCTCGCATCGAAACCCATCAAGCGAACATCGCCGATCTCGCCAGCCTGCAACTTCTGTTCAAGGGCCTGGCCAACCGGGTCGGCTTTGTCGATGTGCTGGTCAACAGCGCCGGGGTTTGCGACGAGAACGAGCCCGAAGACCTCGACAACTGGCACAAGGTGATTTCGATCAACCTCAACGGCACCTTTTACGTCACCTCGTTGTGCCTGCCACTGATGGCGGATGGTGGGCGGATCGTCAACATGTCGTCGATCCTCGGCCGAGCGGGCAAGGTCCGCAACACCGCTTACTGCGCCTCCAAGCACGGCATCATCGGCATGACCAAAGCCTTGGCGCTAGACCTGGCGCCCCGGCGAATCACCGTCAATGCCATCCTGCCCGCCTGGATCGACACACCGATGCTGCAAGGCGAACTGGCGGCTCAAGCGCGCATCGCCGGGATCACCCACGAGCAAATCCTGCGCAATGCCAAGAAGAAGTTGCCCCTGCGGCGCTTCATTCAGGGTGACGAAGTGGCGGCCATGGTCCGTTATCTGGCGAGCCCGCAGGCGAGTGGTGTCACGGCGCAAAGCCTGATGATCGACGGCGGTGCCGGGTTGGGAATGTAGCCATGGCTCGACTGGGATTGAACCGCGGCCTTTTGGCCGCGCTGGTCAGCCTCGGCTCGCCAGTGGCGATCGCCGAGTGGTTGCCGGAGCATCATGAAGCGGAGATCGGCGTTGCCACGGCCGTGCGTCTGCACGGTGACGACCAGGTCACGCAAAAGGCTTTGTACCTCAAGTTCAGCCTGGAGGATGCCTGGGACAGCGGCTACTACAAGGCCAAGGGCCGAGCCCGTTACGACTTCCGTTATGACGGCAACAACCCCTATAGCGCGCAAGCCCGGGACGATTACCGGGCCACTGCCGATTGGCGGCACCTTTACTGGGGGCTGTACGTCGGTGACGGCGAGCTGACGGTGGGCTGGCAGCAGGTGGTGTGGGGGCGTGCAGATGAATTACGGGTGCTCGATCAGATCAACCCGCTGGATTATCGCGAGGGTGTGATCGGTCTGTTGGAAGACAGCCGCATCGCCGTGCCGATGATTCGCCTGGTGCAGCCGGTCGCCGAGTGGGAGCTGGAGGCGCTGGTGATCACTGATTTTGTGAAAAACCAGGCGCCGGCCGTCGGCAGCGAGTTCGATGCACCGATCTTTGCCACCCCCGATCCGCAGATGTTTGTGGTCGATTCGCGGCCCGGTTATGACGGTCACAGTGGCTTCGGTTACGGCGCCAGTGCCAACGGCCGGATCGGCACGGTGGATGTCAGTTTCGTTGCCCTCAACGCCCGCCAGCAGGACCCGGTTTACGCCGTCGAAGGCCAGACCGAAGAGGGCCTGATTCGCCTCGAACGGCAATTCCCGCGCTATTCCATGGGCGGCGCCGGTGTGGCCATCGATGCCGGCCACAGCATCGTGGTACGCAGTGAAGTCGCCTACTTCGACAATTGGCGCGTCACCAATCCTTACCGCGCTTACGGCAGCGACCAGACGGCGATGACCAAGTCGCTGCTGGGCGTCGATTACCTGTTGCGGGACTGGCTGATCTCGACGCAGTGGCAACATCAGCGGCTGCTCGACTGGCAGCCCGGCATGATCCAGGACAAACGCGACGACCTGTTCACCGTGTCTGCCGAAGGCTCGCAGTTCCAGGATCGCCTCAAGACCCGTCTGGTTTTCGGCATGTCGCCGCCAGCACAGGACGACAGTTTCGTTCAGGGGATCTTCACCTACAAACCGGTGGACTGGCTCAAGTTGGGGCTCGAAGTCGATGTGTTCTTCGGCAGGCCCGACCGCCAGTTCGGTGCGTACGCCAACCGCGACCAGGTGCGCGTGTCCGCCGGTTATCTGTTCTGACCACACCAGTGCGGTGTGCGAACCACTCAAACAATGAAAAGGAAATCGCGATGTTGCCCATCTTCAAGGCCCTGACTGTAAGCGCACTGCTGCTGAGCGCCGCTGCCGCCATGGCAGCTGAAACACCCACGGCCGACGACATCATTCGCCAGGCCCGGGACCGCGATGACGGCAAGAGCTTCATGTCCCAGGTGTCCCTGATCCTGATCGACAAGCAAGGTAACAGCCGCATCCGCGAGTTCAGCTACCTGCAAAAGGATTACCCGGACAGCGACAAATTCACCATGTATTTCTCCGCGCCGAGTGATGTGCGTGACGTCGCGTTCCACATCGAAAACCCGCGCGAGGCCCTGGGCCTCGAAGACAGCCAATGGATGTATTTGCCGGTCAGCCGACAGACCCGAAGGATTTCCACCACCGACAAACGCGGGGCGTTCATGGGTAGCGACTACTCCTATGCCGACCTCGACAAGATTCGCGCCGAAGACTATCGCCAAACGCTGGTTGGCGAAGAGCAGTTGCAGGGCCGCGATTGCTACGTGATCGAGCGTGAGCCGGCGACGCCTGCCGTGCTGGCCAAGACCGGCTACAACAAGCTCAAGGTCTGGGTTGACAAGAAGAACTCACTGGTACTGCGCCAGGACTTCTTCGATGTAAAAGGTGTGATGTTCAAGCAGATGCGCACCCTGAAGACTGAAACCATCGACCAGATCGACAGCATTACCTTCAGCGAAACCGAGGACTTCATCGCCGGTACGCGCTCTCAGCTGCGCTTCAACCAGTTGCAGTACAACGTCGCACTGGACGACCGCCTGTTCACGCAGACCGCGATCAAGCGTGGGCTGAAAGCCGGCGACTTGCCGGAATACGCCGTGTCTGCCCGCTAAGCGCCGCTCTCGATTCATCTGGAACCCTCATTCATGGAAAGATACCTGAACTTCGTCGAGCGCCATGCGCGGGCAATTGTGTTCGTGCTGGTGGCGATCACCGCCTACTTCACCTACACCCTCGGCGCGCTGATGTCGGACACCAATCCGTATCTGCTCAAGGACACTCACCCGGCGCGCAAGACGATCATTGATTTGCAGCGCGAGTTCACCGGCACATATGACTCGGTCATGGTGGCGCTGAGCAACCCCGAGAGTGTCTTCAACACCACGTCGCTGAACGCCCAGTTCGAGTTGTCCCAGGCCATACGCCGGCTGATGCTGGCGAATGATGAGGACCGTGTCGAACTGCAGCGCATCGTTGGCCTCCACAGTGGCGATCCCGATGCCCAGGCCTTGCTGGTGCAGATCCTCGCCGAAGGCTTTTCACAGAACGATTACGCTGCCGCCAAAGCGCTGCGCGACCATGGGATTGCCCGGCACTGGGACAGCCACGACCTGCAGTTCCTGAGCTTTCTTGCCGAGCGGCTCAACCCGATCCAGGAAATGGCCTCGATGGCTGACCTGGAAAACATCAGCTTGAGTGCCGATGGCGAGTTGTGGATCCACAAGACCCTGCACGCCCTGGATATGGACCCGAGCAAGGTCGAAGCGCAGATCATGGGCAACGAGCAGATGGTCGGTGGCGTCGTCTCGGCGGACAAGAAAGTCGCCATGGTCGTCGCCGAACTGGGCACCAAGCAGGACGACGCTCAGGCCCAGTTGCGTGCCTATCACCAGGTCCGCGAGATCATCGCGAAGTACCAGGCCGCTCACCCGGAGTTCACCGATGAGGTGTTCATCGCCGGCATGCCGATCTTCATTGCGGCCCAGCAGGAAATCATCGATCACGACCTGGCGATGCTGTTCCCGATCGTGTTCCTGTTGGTGACCTCTCTGCTGGTTTTCTTCTTTCGCAAACCACTTGGCGTGGTGCTGCCGCTGTTCAATATCCTGTTCTGCACCATCTGGACTCTTGGCCTGATGGCGCTGCTGCGTGTGCCGATGGACTTGCTCACCAGTGTCTTGCCGGTGTTCCTGTTCACCATCTGTTGTGCCGATGCGATCCACGTCATGGCCGAGTATTACGAACAGCTCAATTCGGGCAAGTCTTTCCGCGAAGCCAACCGTGAAACCCAGCGCCTGATGGTCACGCCCGTAGTTCTGACAACGGTCACGACTATTGCGACGTTCTTGATTTCCACCACCAACAACATTGTCAGCATCCGCAACTTTGGCGTGTTCATGTCCATTGGCCTGACGGCGGCGCTGATCATCTCGTTGCTACTGATTCCGGCGTGGATTTCGATCTGGGGCAAAGATGCCGTCCCGCGCAAAGTGCAACTCAAAGAGTCGCTGATCTCCCACTATCTGGTGGTGTTCTGTGCCTGGCTGATTCGCTGGCGCAAGCCGGTATTGCTGGTGACCCTGCCGTTGTTGGCGATGATGACGGTGTTCACGTTCAAGGTGGATATCGAAGACTCGGGCATTGCCTACTTCAAGAAGGACAGCCCGGTGCGGATGTCTGACGAGTTCATCAACCGGGCCGGGGTCGCGGGTACGTCGCCGGGCTGGATCGCTTTCGACACCAAGACTCCGCGTGGCGCGCTGACCACTGAAACCGTGCAGTTCCTCGAACGTCTGGACCAGTTCATCAGGGCCCAGCCGAACGTGAGTTACACCTATTCGGTGGCGACCTACATCAAGCGCATGAACCTCGTGCTCAACGACATGAACCCTGCTTTCCTGCGGGTGCCGCAGGCGGTGGAGCAGGTGACGGTGGTCGATGATGACGGGAAACCGGAGACCTTCGAAGTCGATGGCAACTCGCTCATCGAGCAACACATCATGATGTTCGAGAACGGTGGCGGCACTGACTTGCAGAACGTGCTCAATGCCGATTACTCGAAGGCGGTGACGCTGTTCACCATGACCTCCTCTGTGGCGGGCGATTACCAGGCGATGCTCGATAAACTGGACGCCTGGCTGGCGATCAACAAACCGGCCAACCTGCAAGTCACCCATGCCGGTACGCCGTACATATGGACCGGGGTGTTGCAGGAAATCACCCAGGGTCAGGTGCTGAGCTTCTCGCTGGCGTTGCTGGCCGTGACCTTGATGATGATGTTCTGGCTCAAGTCAGTACGCCTGGGCATCCTCGGCATGCTGACGTTGCTGACCACGTCGGTGACGGTGTACGGCAGCATGTACCTGTTGGATATCGAGTTGAACATCGGTACCACACTGGTGACGTTCCTGGTTGTGGGCGTCGTGGATTACGCCGTTCACCTGCTGTCACGGATCAAGATGCTGGTGCAGAAGGGCATCGAGGTCGACGAGGCCATCCTGGCGGCCATGCAGGGCGTCGGGCGCTCGACGGTGGTCAATGTCGTGATCTTCTCGATGGGCTTTGTCGCGCTGCTGTTCTCCGCCTACAAACCCGTCATTGACCTGGGGGTACTGGTGATACTGGCGCTGTCATCCAGTGGCTTCATGACCATTTTGTTGGTCACGCTGATTTCGCCGTGGTTCTTTGCCTCGATTGTGCCGCAACCAGCAGTGCAAGAGGGCGAGCAGCCGCGGGGTGAGGCTGTGCCAGGCTAAATCGCCGGGGCGCCTGCGTGTTGAAAACGGCACGGGGCGCCATGGCCGTTCAGGGGCGGCGGTGCGGATTCAGCGGGCTTTTTCCAGGTGTTCGAACTGGCATTGCATCTGAGCATCTTTGAGGCTCAGCTCAAACTCTACCAAGCCGTCATGCACTTGCTGCAAGGCCTGGATCTGCCCCATCAATTCCTGCTTTTTGTTATCGATGGCCTGCATGGCCAGATCCCAGGGCAGCTCCTGGCCGCGATGATCCTGCAGAATGGCCTGCATTTCCTTGAGCTTGAAACCGAGTTGCTGAGCGCATTTGATGAAGGTCAGCAGCTCTACGCTTTGCTGGCTGTAGATGCGGTACTTGCCTTCGCGTTGCGGGGGGGGCAAGAGGCCGATTTCTTCGTAATGTCGAATGCTTTTGACGGTGGTGCCCGACAGCTGGGCGGCTTTGCCGATGTACATGAAAATCCCTTTTTGACGCATCAGAAGCGAAAAGATGTCGCGCGCTCGCGCAGGCGCGCGACATCTTTGCACAAGCGTCAGGGGGTTGGAAGCCAAGTTGGACAAGGTGTCGCAGCAGGGAGGCTCGGCTGGGCAGCGCAGGGGCACGATACGACCGGGGCCGATCAGCGGCTGG
Source organism: Pseudomonas sp. B23(2017) (assembly GCF_002113725.1). Classification (NCBI taxonomy): domain Bacteria; kingdom Pseudomonadati; phylum Pseudomonadota; class Gammaproteobacteria; order Pseudomonadales; family Pseudomonadaceae; genus Pseudomonas; species Pseudomonas sp. B23(2017). Next base: position 220,650 of record NZ_NEJM01000009.1, read on the forward strand.
CGACTGCCTGGACTTGTTTGAGCCAGGCTTCACGCTGTTCCGGCCTGGAGCCCAATACCGGACCGAAGGTCAGGGTTTTCAGGGGTTTTATGCCGCAGAACTCCAGGGTGGTCTTGCGCATTTGGTGCAGGCCCGGCATGCGATACACCCACCGGTAGTACCACGGCGGCGTGTCCATGGTCACCAGAAGGTGAGCTGTGCGGCCCTTGAGCAGCTTATCCGGGAAGGGCGAGCCCTTGCGGTACTTGAAGGCAAAACCGGGCAAAAACACGCGGTCGAAGAACCCCTTGAGCAGCGCCGGAATGCCGCCCCACCAGATCGGGTACACCAATGTCAGGTGTTCGGCCCAGGTAATGTCGTTCTGTGCGTTGATCAAATCGGGCTCAAGCAACTGGACCTGGTTATAGCCATCGTGCAAGACCGGATCGAAATCCAGGGTGTCCAGGCGCAGCAGGCGCACCTCATGGCCTGCTTGCGTGGCGGCCTCGACATAACGTTCGGACACAGCGCCGCAAAAGCTGTCGTTCGAAGGGTGGCCGAGGATTACGAGCATGCGTTTGCTCTTCATGACAAACTCCAGGTAATGAAGTGCCAAGGGTAAAGTCTGCCCCTTACGGTAGAGTCAAGCGTTGCCGGTTAGCGGTAGAGACAAACAGTCCAGCAGCGAACGGGTGTAGCCCGGCAAACTGTCGAATGAGTGGGCGCAGGAACGTAATGTGTCAGGATCCCCGAAGAACATTTGGACAGGGCTGTGTCCGTTTGGGAATGCTTTCACGAACGGCTGCTATCGACCCATTGCGGCCGTTCAGCTCAGGCAGACCACTGCCAGAGCCGGACACTCACGGGCTCTAATCTCCAATACTGTGCTGTCTACGACCCATCGCGGCCGTTCGCCGAGGTCGGCTTACGGCCACGAGCGGCCACTCACCGAACCTTCTCATCTGCTCAAATGTTATTCTCATCAGGCTACGCGCAAGCCATCTAAACGTCCCATATTTGTTAGGTGCAAAATGGCAAAAGCAATACTGACTGTTGGTTTCGAATTAGCTTCGAATGATACTCATTACGAGGGGTTTCGTTCAAAAATATCTCTCTTGGACTGGGATATCATACTATTCCGCCCTTCTATTGATAATTTTTGGGGTCACTACGTTGATTTCTATCAAGGCAAGCCTAGCTTGGATGACTCTGCGTCGTTTCAACTCAAAGAGTGCTGCGAGCACTGGCGCAGGGAGATCAAGCAAGCAGTCGAGGCTGGTAAAACCGTCATTGTTTTTCTTCCGCCAGTGGAAGAGGTATACATCGCCACAGGCGAGCGGCAGTACTCGGGAACAGGTCGCAATCAGAAAACAACACGTATTGTTACTCAGTGCACTAACTATGCATCCCTGCCGCTAAGTCTGAAGCCAGTCAATACAAGCGGAAGCGCCATGAAGCTGGCGCCGCTTGGAGCGGAGATTTTAGCTCCTTATTGGGCAGAATTTGCGGATGTATCTGAATACAAGGTTTTGCTTCCTGCCGATACATCAAACGTCTGCATCACTACCAAAAATGGCGATAAGCCTGTGGCGGCCCTGAATCGCAGCAAAACTTCGACAGGATCCCTCATCTTGCTGCCTGATATCGATTTCTATCCAGCAGCTTTTATCAAGCAAAAGGCGAAGGAGGAAGTCTGGACTCCAAGTGCGGAACAGTTCGCCGGGCGGTTTATCGGCGCCGTAGTTGCGCTGGATAAGGCTTTACGCACCACCGCGGACGTCACTCCAGAGCCCGGATGGGCTTCAAACGCCTCGTACATTCTAACCGCTGAGCGAATCTTGCAGTCTGAACTACTTGAGGCTGAGCGCCGGGTTGAGGAGGCGCAACGTATTAAGGAGTTAGCAAAAGAAAAACTTTCCAGTGCCGGGAAGCTGCGTTCACTACTTTATGAAAAGGGCAAAGCCCTTGAGTACGCAATAGTAGATGCTCTCAACGCTATAGGATTCGAAGCTTCTCAGTACAAGGATACTGAGTCTGAATTCGACGTTGTTTTCCAGTGCCCCGAAGGCCGGCTGTTAGGAGAAGCCGAAGGTAAAGACAGCAAAGCCATCAACGTCGATAAACTGCGGCAGCTTGCTATGAACATTCATGAGGATCTTCAGCGGGAAGATATACAGAAGCCGGCTAAAGGCGTCCTATTCGGAAACGGATTTCGACTAACCATGCCTGAAGAACGAGAAACGCAGTTTACCGAAAAATGCATATCGGCTGCTCAATCATCTTCTACGGCATTGGTGCCGACCACCGAGCTTTTCAAAGCAGTACAGTATCTAGTAGAGCAGCCAGATGAGGACTACTCAGCAGCATGCCGTCAAGCGATATTAATTGGTGTGGGTCTCGTTGCGCTCCCCACGGCTCCAACTCAGGTGTCAGGTGCACCCGAGTCTGAGTCCGAACCTGAGGTGGATAACGCGTAAAATCGGCTGCGCACTCGTTACCCACTAGGTGGTTTTTGGTTAAAGGGCTCTCGACAACATTGAAGCCTAATAATGGATCACTTAAGCCTATCCCTGATGCTACAGCACTTATAGAAAGGCAGTCCGAAATCGACCCAGAACTAACGACTCTCACCGTCAGCTTTGGGTCGAAAGCGTTCGGTCGCGATCAGGGCCCAAACCACTGGATGCCGATGAGCCGACGAACCTTGCCATCGCCATTGCCGACCTTGGCCTGAAGTATGTGGTGATCACCTCGGTGGACCGTGACGACCTGCGCGATGGCGGTGCCCGCCACTTCGCCGATTGCCTGCGCGAGATCCGCAGGCTGTCGCCGGGTATTCAGCTGGAAACCCTGGTGCCGGATTACCGTGGCCGTATGGACGTTGCTCTGGACATCACTGCGCAAGAGCCGCCAGACGTGTTCAACCACAACCTGGAGACCGTGCCGCGCCTGTACCGGGCGGCACGGCCGGGCTCGGACTTCGAGTGGTCGCTGGACCTGCTGGAGCGCTTCAAGCAACGCCTGCCGGCGGTACCGACAAAGTCCGGCCTGATGCTCGGCCTGGGCGAGACCGATGCCGAGGTGATCGAGGTGATGCAGCGCATGCGTGAGCATCAGGTTGACATGCTGACCCTGGGGCAGTATCTGCAACCGTCTCGCAGCCACCTGCCGGTGCAGCGCTTCGTGCATCCTGACACCTTCGCCATGCTTGCCGAGCAGGCCTTGGCGATGGGGTTCAGAAACGTGGCCTCCGGGCCGCTGGTGCGCTCGTCTTACCACGCTGACCGGCAACTGCAAGCAGTTTAAGGGTTCAGATCAGCATCATTCGCGGTAAGTGCCTTTTTGCTTGGCGGCGTGAACCGCGAGTGCATCCATGAGTGGGGGCGACAAGCAGTCGCAAGGTTCCAGGCCAAGTTCACGCAGACGCTCGCGAATCGCCGCCATCTGTGCCGGTGGCGTGCCGCTTTCGATCACCGAGGACACGAAAGCGGCAAATGCCAGGATGAGGCCTCAGTTCACCATCACTTCGTCCAGTGCCTGCTCAAGGGTGCTGACCGTGCGCTCGATATCGTGCAGTTTTTCGAGCCCGAACAGACCGATGCGGAAGGTCTGGAAGTCGGCCGGCTCGTCACATTGCAACGGCACTCCGGCGGCTATCTGCAGGCCGTGCTCGACAAATTTCTTACCGCTCTTGATATCGGCATCATCGGTGTAGCTCACCACTACGCCCGGGGCCTGAAAGCCGGCGGCGGCCACGCTCTTGATGCCTTTGCCGGTCAACATGGCGCGCACCCGATCGCCCAGAGCCTGCTGTTCGCCGCGGACCTTGTCGAAACCGTAGGCTCGCATCTCGTTGATTACTTTGTTAAATCGCGCGAGAGAGTCGCTGGGCATGGTCGCATGGTAGGCATGCCCGCCCTGTTCGTAGGCCTGCATGATCTGCAGCCACTTTTTCAGGTCGCAGGCGAAACTGCTGCTTTGCGTCTGCTCGATGGGCTCCAGGGCCAAAGCACTGAGCATCACCAGGGCGCAGCAAGGGGAGGCGCTCCAGCCTTTCTGTGGAGCGCTGATCAGCAGGTCGACTGCGCACTTTTGCATATCAACCCAGATCGTGCCTGAGGCGATGCAGTCGAGCACGAACAGGCCGCCCACCGCATGCACAGCGTCGCCTACGGCCCGCAGGTAATCGTCGGGCAGGATAATCCCGGATGAGGTTTCAACGTGGGGGGCGAAGACGATCTGCGGCTTGTGCGCCTTTATCGCCGCCAGCACTTCGTCCAGAGGGGGCGGAGCGTAGGCAGCCTGGCGACTGGTGTCGACTGGTCGGGCTTTCAGCACCGTGGTGGCCGCCGGGATGTTGCCCATCTCAAGGATCTGGCTCCAGCGATAACTGAACCAGCCGTTGCGTATCACCAGGCATTGCTGACCGGTGGCAAACTGGCGCGCTACCGATTCCATGCCGAATGTACCGCTGCCGGGCACTACCGCAACAGCCTGGGCGTTATAGACCTGTTTCAGGGTCCTGGAAATGTTCTTCATCACGCCTTGAAACGTCTGCGACATGTGATTGAGCGAGCGGTCGCTGTACACCACCGAGTACTCGACCAGCCCCTCAGGATCAATGCTGGGATAAAGCTTCGACATGGGTGACTCCTTTGGCAGGGATGTCATTGGTATCGACCCTGTCCTTAGCCTTGTCAAATGCCAAGATTGACCGGGACTGATGAAATCCATGTGATACCGCGGCGCCTGCTTCGCGGCTGAAGCCGCTCCCACAGGGGGGCGTGGCGTTCTTGCCGGTCACGCGTGAAATCCCATGCACCAGTGCTCCGCTGGATCTGCTCTACCTCGTGATCTATCTCCTGATAGACCGGGCAATCGTTTAGAAGTAATTGCTTAAAAGGTCTCAAGTCGTTCGAAATATGACTTGGACGGTCTTGGTGAGTGAGGCATAGGATTGCAGCCACTGGAGTTCACAACCGACTCCCCTCACCAGGAAAACGCACATGAACCTCAAATCCCTTATCGCCAACCCACTGGGCTTCGGTACCGCACCGCTGGGCAACATGTTCCGCAACGTGCCTGAAGACGAAGTACAAGCTACCGTCGATGCCGCCTGGAACAACGGCGTGCGCTACTTCGACAGCGCCCCGTTCTACGGTGCCGGCCTCTCCGAAAGCCGCCTGGGCAACGCCCTGGTCGGCCGCCCACGTGACGAGTACGTGCTCAGCACCAAGGTCGGCCGCATCATCCTCGACGAACTGGAAGACCCGGCAGCCCGTGAACTGGGCGAAAAAAGCGGCCTGTTC
>NZ_NEJM01000049.1:0-816 GCF_002113725.1 Pseudomonas sp. B23(2017)
CGTGACGAGTACGTGCTCAGCACCAAGGTCGGCCGCATCATCCTCGACGAACTGGAAGACCCGGCAGCCCGTGAACTGGGCGAAAAAAGCGGCCTGTTCGAGCACGGCAACCGCAACCGCATCGTCAACGACTACAGCGCCGATGCCACCCTGCGTTCCATCGAGGATAGCCTGCGCCGCCTGAAGACCGACCGCCTGGACATCGTCTGGATTCACGATATCGCCCAGGACTTCTACGGTGACGAATGGCTGAGCCAGTTCGAAACCGCCCGTACCGGTGCCTTCCGCGTACTGACCCGTCTGCGTGAAGAGGGCGTGATCAAGGCCTGGGGCCTGGGTGTGAACCGCGTCGAGCCGATCGAGCTGACCCTCGACCTGGACGAAGCCCGTCCGGATGGCTTCCTGCTCGCCGGCCGCTACTCGCTGCTGGACCATGACCGCGCACTGCAACGCGTCATGCCGCAAGCGGTGGAGCAGGGTGTAGGCATCGTCGTGGGTGGCCCGTACAGCTCGGGTGTCACCGCCGGTGGCGAGCACTTCGAATACCAGAAGGCCAACGCGACCGTGCTGGCCAAGCTCGAGCGCATCCGCGCCGTGGCCCGTGCCCATGGTGTGGATGTGAAGGCGGCCGCCCTGCAGTTCGCCCTGGCCCACCCGGCCGTGGTCTCGGTGATCCCGGGCTCCACCCGTCCGGCACACGCCAACGAAGACCTCGCCGCCCTGAGCAAGGTGATCCCGATGGCCTTCTGGAATGACCTGCGCCAGCAGGGGCTGATCAACGCCCAGGCCCCGGTACCTGCTGTTTAAACCGATCTT